>CALGOO010000070.1 GCA_937960715.1 uncultured Candidatus Competibacteraceae bacterium | reverse complement strand
TACGAGATCTAGTACGGTCTCGTGGGCTCGGAGATGTGTATAAGAGACAGGCTGGTGATCTTGCTGGTGTTGCTGCGACTGACGCTGGTTCGGTCGCGGAAGCTGGGATTGCTCCCGTGAATCCGGTGGTCGCGAGCCTGATCCGGTTGCGCGCCTTGCTGGGAAAAGAGTTCCGGCAACTGCTGCGCGATCCCCGGATGCGGTTTTTCATGGTGGTACCACCGCTGTTTCAGTTGATGGTGTTCGGCTACGCGGCCAGTTTCGATGTCCGCCATGCCGAAATCGCGGTGGTGGATCAGGCGCGAACGGTGGCGACCCGCGAATTGCTGGCCGCCGTGGCAGCGACCGGTCGGTTTACCCTGCATTACTACCCGGCTGTCGGCGCGGCGACAGCGGCGATGGATCGGGGCGAAATCCGCGCGATTTTGCGGTTCGCCCCCGATTTCGACCGGCAACCAGTGGCGCAAATCGTTTCCGACGGCTCGGATTCCAACAGCGCGCAGATGATCACCGGCCAGTTAAGTCAAACGCTGCAACAGAATGCCCGCTTGCGCGTCGGCATCGAACCGCCGGTGCAAATCGAGGAACGGGCCTGGTTCAACGAGAATCTGGACGACCGACCGTATTTCGTGCCGGGCATCATCGCCACCATCGTGCTGATCACCACGGTGATTTTGACCGCGATGAGCGTCGTCCGCGAACGCGAATTCGGCACGCTGGAACGTCTGCTGGTGACACCGGTGGCGCGGCTGGAGTTTCTGCTCGGCAAGATGGCGGCCGTGGCCGCCGTCGGTCTGTTCGACGTGGCGCTGATCAGCGTCAGCGCGGTCGCCTGGTTCGACGTGCCGTTCCGAGGAAACATCGTCGGTCTACTGGCGGGTAGCGTGCTGTTTCTGATGAGTTCGCTGGGGATCGGACTGCTGATTTCCAGCTACGCCGAAACCCAGCAGCAGGCGATGCTGCTGGCGTTCTTCATCATTATGCCGATGGTGGTCCTGTCGGGCTTCGCGTTCCCCATCGACAACATGCCCGAGGGCGTGCGATGGCTGACCTGGCTGAATCCGCTGCGGTATTACCTGGTGGTGATTCGCGACGTGTTCCTCAAGGGCAGCGGCTTGGGCGCGCACGGTTTCGAGTACGCGATGATGGCGCTGTTGGGGAGCGCGGCGCTGCTGTTGAGTTTGGCGCGGGTCAAATGACAGCCCTCCTCGCCCGGTGGCCGGAGAGGAGGACGGATGGTTGGCTATTCGGTGGGCATGGCGCAGGGCGGATCTGGCCGTGCGCAACCCGTCCTGCGTGCAAGACGTTCAGTGGGTAATCGACGACTGGAGCCCTGGAACGAATAAGATGGGCAGCGTCTTTTGCTTATCCAAACCATCCTTCTCGTAAAGCGCGATTTTTACTTGGCCACCCTCCAGTTCCAGAATTCCGAAGTTGCCGCTTCCCCCGCCTATCCTGGGGAGCGCGGCGCCGGACGAGGTGGCTTCAAAGAGATAGCCATCATGCAATTGGGTGGCGTTCTTGTGGATGTCGCCGCTCAACACGACGGTTTTCTTGAACCTTTTGTCGATCAGCCATTGGTAATCCATGTAGTGGTCCCAGCTCTCTCCACTGCGGGTGAGGGTGCTGCCGGAGCAGAGCAACTTGAGGCCATTGCCGGTTCTTACTTGGTCTTCCAGCCAAGTTCGCTGCGCCTTGCCAAGAAGAGAGCGAGTCGACATTTCGTCATCGTCTTTGTCGTCGCTCGGATCCTCTCGGTAGGTTCGTCCGTCAAGCATGATGATGCGAATGGAGCCGTAATCGAACGTATCCTCGATCCCGGTGTCATCGCCGGCAAGAAGTTGATCGATGGATGGCTGGTTCGGATACGCCGATGTGATATTTTTTTGTTGTACCCGGCCCTTGAACTGGAGAAAGAGGTTTTTCGAAATCCGGCTTTTTTCCCGAGGAACCGCCTTCTTTCTATTGGTTCCGGCGCCACAAGAACCGTTCCAGGCAAAGTCGTGATCGTCCCAAGTCAAGCCAACCCGTTTTACGGATGCAATCAGGTTGCGGAAGGATTCGACGCTCCATTGCGCCTTGTAGCGGTTGTACATTTCATTCGCAAACTCCTGGTTGCTCAATTTTCTTGGACGTCCCAAACGTGGGAAGTAGTCCATGTAGATCGTGTCGCCAAGCAGAAGGAGAACTTCGGGCGCTTGGGCATGCACTTGATCCCAAACGATTTGCTCTGAATCCACCAGGGCGTCGAAACAGGACGTAAAGGCGATTTTCATCATGGGTCTCCTTCAAGGGGATTGATCAGGTTTTTCCAGCACCGAAAACAGTATAATAAACTCGAATCAACCAAGTAGTTTTTGGCTTTTGGCCTTCTTCAGGATTTTCTCGCGACAATAACCAGATTTTGCCACTTTGATGAAGTATCGCGAACACCAATGCACTCGGTGATTATGAAGCCATTCTGTTCCAAGAAAGTGATCAACTGGTCCCTGGACCAGTATTCAAAAGGTCGGTCACCATATCCTAGTGAAAAGAAGCGACTCCACCAGTTCTTGGCCAATACCGACAAGCATTTTAAATGACCATAATAAGGAATCGACAGCGCGATCACACCGCCAACCTGAATTTTTGGAAAGACAAATTCGATCAGCATCGATAAATTGTAGCAGGGATTGCTGGATTGAATAATCAGCGCCATATTAAAACCACCCGTCACGATCCTTTCTAAGCCATATTTTGTTAATGGCAATGGCAATTCAGTCGCCGGTATCGATGCGGTTGGGTTGGCCAGAGGAGATCGATCAGAATCGAGGACGGTTACATTGTGGCCAGCCTTATATAGATCAAGGCAGATGGACTGAGCGCCCTCGCCGATACCGAGAATCTCCACTGCTTGATGGCGTGTGCAGATATCGACGATTACAGATCGAACGCCACGATAAGCGTCATCTTTTCCTGCGTCCCCATCACGCATGATCCTTCTCCTCAAAAAAACAACCTATCTATTTTCAATCAGTTCTGATTTTCAAGCAGTTTTTGTGGCGCGTTTCAATTCGAAACGAACGTGTTTCAAATTGAATTCATGCGAGCATGAGGAGGCTTCCATGGCGCTGCTACGTCCTAGCTTACCCAAGTGAGCGGGGTGGGCGAAATCCCGAAAATATGGGATGTTGGGCATTTGAAAAATCGATTTTATGATCATAAGACTCGGTTTTATGCGCTAAATTTATTACATAACATGAGGTGGTCCAACGATTGCATCATCTCGCTCAGTATCTCACCCACTATCTCGAATGATGAACTGACCGACATGCCAAGAGCAGCCAATATCGTTGGAGTGGTTTTTGTCCAGTTTCTTTCGGTAACGAATGCCCAAGCCGAAGACACATCGGCGCGAGTCTTACCCCAGGAAGTTTCGCTGCTCGACGCCACGTTTTACTGCTATTTCCCCATCGAAAAACGCTATGGACCAGATGGGGACTCGGAGGCTCTCGCAGCGGATTTTAACACGGACCTGAACAGTAGAGTGTTTCCTGCGCTGTCTGGGCTGAGTCCCCTGGTCGGCGGCAATGCCACGCTAGGGCAGTCGGTGGTCGACTCCAGATTGACTTCCCGTTTTTCCGAATTCAATCTGGCTTACGGGTTGACCGACAAGTTGACGCTGGTTGTCAAAGTGCCCTATGGCTACGTAAAAAATGAAATCCGAGCTGGCCTGGATGCTTCTCAAGCCAATGTTGGAAGAAATCCGCTCTTCGGAACGCCATCGGACCCTTTTCATAGTCCTCTGATTCCAATCGCCGCTGGTGGAATACGGTTGACCGATGAGGATATCCAAAATCTGCTAGGACAGGGACTGGATGTCAATCGGGATGGGGTCACGGATATTCCCGGCTATGGATATGAACGGTTTGAAACCTTTACCGACAGTGGGATTGGCGATATCGAGCTTTACGCCAAATACCAATTTTATGACCGGAAACCGTGGCGGTTGGCGGTGGCTTCCGGACTCAGATTTCCAACCGGCAAGGTAAAGGATATCGATAATCTCGCGGCGCTGGATTTTGGGGACGGGCAGACCGATATTTTGTTTCGCTTTCATGTGGATTATGGGGTGACTGAAAATCTGCAACTGAATTTTACTACCCGCTATGATTTACAGTTGCCGGATCACCAAACCTTGCGAGTGCCCAACTCGGTCGATCAACCGATCACCCGTGACATCGAAACAGCCGATCGAAATCTCGGAGATATTCTTGGGTTGGATTTGATAGGTCTCTATCAATTCGCCCCCGAATGGTCGGCCTCCCTGAGATACAGCTTCGCTCGGAAGTTTCAGGACGATATCGATGGTAATTCTGGTTTGCCCTATTCATCCCTGGAGCAGGAATCCGAGAGCGAAAATCAGCGGGTGGCCGTGACTCTCGGCTATTCGACCCTGCAACGGTATCGGGATAAAACAGCCAAGACGCCTTTCTACGCCAATCTCACCTATCGCAATCGGTTCGCCGGCGAAAATGCCGTGGTTTCGCAGTATGTCTCGCTGAATATCGGGGTTTTATTCTGACTGCGGTGGGTCGGGGCCGGGTCGGCGCGCGGTTTTCGCTTACTCGCCAATGAGAGAACCGAGAAATTGCGTGGTTTCAACTGGAGCAACCATGATGACGATTGTCGTCGATCCAATCATTCAAGTGGGTTTGGTCGAGGATCAGGCCGAAACCCTGTCGCGCATGATCGCCGCCGTTCGATCCAGCGCCGACATGCGGGTGCTGTTCCACGCGGCTTCGGTTACCGAAGCCGCCAGGGCGTTGGCGAGATACAGCCCCAATGTCCTTCTGGTCGATCTGGGATTGCCGGATGGCTCCGGTCTTGAGGTCATTGGCCTGGCTTCCAGAAAGCACCCGGCCTGCCAAACGATGGTGTTTTCCATGTTTGGCGACGAGGCGCTGATCCTCGCCAGCATCGAGGCCGGCGCCAGTGGTTATCTGCTCAAGGACACGCCGGGGGTAACCCTTGAAGATTCGATTCGCCAGGTTCGTTCGGGTGGTTCGCCGATGAGCCCGATCATCGCGCGGCGAATCCTGCAACGGTTGCGCAAGAGTCCGCCGACCGCCGACCCGGCGAAGACCGAAGTTTCCGGCAGGCCAGTCCCCGAGGCCGAGACGCCGGCTTTGACGGAGCGGGAAACCGAAATTCTCGTCCTGATCTCGCGCGGCTACACCTACGCCGAGGTGGCCAGCCTGTTGGCGGTGAGCGTTCGCACGATCCAAACCCATCTCAAGCACCTGTATGGCAAGCTCGGCGTCCACTCCCGCTCGGAAGCGGTGTTCGAGGCTTCCAAGATGGGATTGCTGCGGGGGCTTCTGGATCGATGACGCCATGCTCCTCCTGCTCCCGATTCTGATCGCGCTCGTCCTGGCCGGCCTTGCCGCCTCGGTCGACGCCAGCGTCGGAGTTCCGGACTTGGGCGTGACGATTCGCGAAGCCCTTGCGACCGTTACCTTCGATGGCGAGGCGCCGTCCGATCCGAACAGAGTCCGCCTGCCCTATCGCTGGGATGATTTCTCCGACCGACGCGATGGACAGGCTCGATTCGAAATCCGGCTCGATCCGCTCAAGAACGCGCCCGATGGACCGCGCGCGATTTATTTGGCCAAGGTCGGCAATCAATTCGAGGCGCGGGTCAACGGCGTCCTCGTCAGCGCGCCTCTCGATGCCCAAAGCGCGCGCCTGGATCTCGCCAAGGCTCCCCGCCTGGTGAGCATTCCGCAGGCGCTGTTGCGGGGCGACGATCGGCTGGAAATCACGATTCGAGCCCAGTTCCTGCGCCGGGGTGGCTTGTCGATGGTTTACTTCGGCGTCGAAAGCGACTTGCAGCGGGAATTCAGCACGGTCTACCAATGGCGCATCATGGGGTCGCTGGTCGTGGTTGGCATCAGCGTGGCGCTGGGGGTGTTCTCCCTTTTGCTCTGGTCGCGGCAGCGGGTTGCCTTGTACCGGGTGTTCGGCATCGCCGAACTGGTCTGGGCTTTTCGCGTCGCCGACGTTCTGATCGACGAACCGCCGCTTGGCTGGCCCGCCTGGGGCGTGGCGGTCGCTTTTGCCTACGCGCTTTACGTCGGCTTTACCGCCCGGCTGACCCTGCTGGTGCTGGCCGTGGAGCGGGATTGGTTCCCGCTGGCCTGGCGGGCGTATCTTCTCGGCGCGGCCGCGACCAGCACGATCGGGTTTACCCAGGGCTATGTGATGCTTTGGACCACCTGGCTGGGACTCATGATCGGTCTGGCCATGCTGTGCGCGGGCGTCGCGGTCCGGTTCGCCTGGCTCGGCCGCGGGCTCGATCAGGCGCTGCTGGCCTTTTCCCTCGTGGTCTCCGTGCTGGTCGGCATCCGGGATTGGACTTACGTCTGGTTCACGCCGGATGCCTTTGGCGAAACTTCGTGGGTCCGGTATATGTCGGTTCTGTTCTGCTTGACGATGGGCTTCATCATCGCGGATCGTTACACCCGCGCCGCCCGTGAATTGCGCGCCCTGAACCAAACCCTCGCCGAACGGGTGGCCGAGCGGGAGCGGCAGCTTGCCGCTTCGTTCGAGCGAACCCGGGAGGCCCTGCAACAGGCCGCCGCGCTGGCGGAGCGCCAACGTCTGATGCGCGACATGCACGATGGGTTGGGAAGCCGGTTGAGCGGCGCGCTTGGGGTACTGCGCCGCAATGATGCCTCATCCCACTCGGTCGCGGTCGAATACCTCAGCGAAGCGCTTGAGGAGTTGAAGCTCGCGGTCGACTCGCTCCAGGATTATGGAGGGGATATCGACACCGTGCTGGGCCACCTGCGCTATCGGCTGCGGGATCGCCTGAAAGCGGCCGGCGTGAGCTTGGTTTGGCGGGCGCAATCGCTGCCGCCGTTCAAGGAACTCACGCCGACCGGCGTCCGCAGCATCCAACATTTGATGCTGGAGGTCATCGCCAACGCGATGCGACACGGCGCCGCCACCGAGATCGTGGTGACGACCCGCTTCGATCCGGCAGCCGATTGCGCGTGGATCGTGATCGAGGACAATGGGCACGGGTTCGATCCCCACGCCATCTCGGGTGGTCGCGGCCTGACCCTCATCAGGCAGCGGGCGCGGGAGCTGGGCGGGGAAGCCGTGATCGGAGTGGGTCCTGACGGCGGCTGTCAGGTGCGGGTACGGTTACCGTATGGATCGGCGGAATCCTCTAGCGACACCAGCGCGCCGGGGTAAACGTGGCAGTGCGGTTACCGTATGGATCAGCGGAATCCCCGGAAGGCCACCGAGTCCAACGATCCGACAGAGTGATTCGATTCACCGGCAACGAGGCAGATCCATGAGCATTCACGTCAAATATTTCGCCAGCCTGCGCGACCGCCTGGGCCGCGCCGAGGATCGACTCGCCGCAACCGAGAGAATGACCGTCGCGGCGGTTTGGGCGGCGCTGTGGCCGGAAACGCCGTTGCCGCCGAACACGCTGACGGCGGTGAACATGGAATACGCCAGTCTGGAGCACATCGTGCGCGAAGGCGACGAGGTGGCGTTTTTCCCACCGGTGACGGGAGGATAGAGCGTGAAGATCGAACTGCGGGCAAGGCCCTTCGAGCCGTTGCTGGAACTGGGGTTTTATCAGGCCGGTTTAAGCGAATTGTCGGGCCAGTACGGCGCGACGGCGATCTTCGTCGGCACGATGCGCGACTTCAACGACGGCGAGCCAGTGCGCGGGATGACACTGGAACATTATCCCGGCATGACCGAGCGGTATCTGCGACGAATCGCTGAAACCGCGACCCAGGAATGGTCGTTGTTGGATGTCTTGGTCATCCATCGGGTCGGCGAACTGCGGCCCAGCGATCCCATCGTGCTGGTGGCGGCGTGGTCGGCGCATCGAGCGGCGGCGTTCGCGGCCTGCCGGTTCATCCTGGAGGAATTGAAGTCGACGGCGCCGTTCTGGAAGCGTGAGGACGCCGCCGCCGGGGCGCGGTGGGTGGAGCGCAACACGCCGGGCTGAGCGGTCGCTGGCGCGGGTGCGTTCCAGCGGGCGATTCGGTATGCTGCGTGGATGAACGAACCCGCTCCCAATACGCTCATTGCCCGCCGCTTTCGAGGATTCCTGCCGGTCATCGTGGATGTCGAAACCGGCGGCGTCAACGCCCAGACCGACGCCCTGCTAGAAATCGCCGCCGTGATCGTGCGCATGGACTGGCGGGGCTATCTGCGTCCCGCCGGCACGCTGGCCCACCATGTTCAACCCTTCCCCGGCGCGCGGCTGGATCCCGCCTCGATGGCGGTGAACGGCATCGATCCCGATCATCCGTTCCGCTTCGCCGTGCCGGAACGGGAGGCGCTGGAGGCCATCTTTCGGGAGGTGCGCCGGGAAATGCGGGAAACCGGCTGCACCCGCGCCATTCTGGTGGGTCACAACGCCTTTTTCGATCTGGCGTTTCTGAACGCGGCGGCGGCCCGCGTCAGGATCAAGCGCAACCCCTTCCATCCGTTCAGCAACTTCGACACGGTCTCCCTGGCCGGTCTGGCGCTCGGCCAAACGGTGCTGGCGCGGGCGCTTCAGGCGGCGAACATCCCATGGAACGAACGCGAGGCGCATTCGGCGATTTACGACGCCGAGCGCACGGCGGAACTGTTCTGTCAAATCGTCAATCGCTGGAGGGAGATGGGTGGCTGGGCGGCGGACGACTGAATCGCGGGCAAACCCACCCCACGGTAACGTTAGCCGCCCGCCTGGCCGGCGGAACCGAGCCAGCGCGCGAGCGTCTCGGCCAACTGCTCCCGGCTGAACGGCTTGCTCAGATAATCGTCCATGCCGGCGGCGACGCAGCGTTCGCGAAATCCCTTGTCGACGCTGGCGGTCAGGGCGACGACCGGAGTCCGACGCCGGCCCGGCGCTTCCCGCCGCCGCAGCTCGGCGGTGGTTTCAAGACCATTCATGATCGGCATATTGCAATCCATCAGCACCAGATCGAAGCGTTCCCGATCCAGCGCCGCCAGCGCCTGCCGGCCATCGTCGACCGTGGTGAACTGGCAACCCAGCAGTTCCAACATGGCGGTGGCCACCGCCTGATTGACCGCGTTGTCTTCCACCACCAACACCTTGGCCTTGACTGGCGTTGGCGCGTCGGTGCTCGGCGTGGCGCGCGGCGCGCGCGCGACCTGTTCGTTGGCGCCGCTGGTTGCCAGCCGGACCGTGAACCAGAACCGGGAACCCTGTCCGAAGACGCTCTCGACGTTGATGTCGCCGCCCATCAGGCGCACCAGTCGGCGCGAGATGGCCAGGCCCAACCCCACGCCGCCGTGGCGTCGCGTGGCCGAGCTGTCGGCCTGCACGAAGGACTCGAAAATCCGGGGCCGCGCTTCCGGGGCGATGCCGATGCCGGTATCGATGACATCGATGCGCGCGATCAGGGTGGCGGCGGCGCGCTCTAGCGTGCCCAGATGGATCGCCACCTCGCCCGCGTCGGTGAATTTGACGGCGTTTCCCAGCAGATTCACCACGACCTGCCGGAGCCGGACTGGGTCGCCGCGCACACGAGCGGGAAAATCCGGCGCCAGTTCCGCGCGCAGTCGCAGCCCCTTGGCGCGCGCCCGTTCGTCGAACGCCGCCACGGTTTCCTCCAGCATTTCGCGCAAATCGAAATCCACGGACCGCAACTCCAATTTGCCCGCTTCGATCCTGGAGAAATCCAGGATTTCATCGATCAAGCCGAGCAACGTCTGGCCGGATTGCGTGAGGATGCTGGCGTAGCGTCGCTGCTCGCGGCTCAGGGGAGTGCCCAGGAGCAGTTCCGCCATGCCCAGCACCCCGTTCAGGGGGGTGCGGATCTCATGGCTCATGGTGGCCAGAAACGCCGATTTGGCCTGGCTGGCGGCCTCGGCGGCCGCCTTGGCTTGCTGCAGCTCCCAGGTGCGCTTTTCGACCAGTTCCTCCAGATAATCGCGGTAGCGGTTCAGTTCCGCCTCGATCCGCCGCCGCTCGGTCACGTCGCGGAACACCAGCACGCCCCCCATCCGGTTGCCCTGTTCGTCGCGGATGGGAGCGGCGCTGTCGTCGATGGGACGTTCCTCGCCGTTCCTGGTGACCAGTAGCGTTGGGTTGGCCAAATCCGTCACCGCCCCGGTCTCGAGCGCGCGACCGAGGGGATTGGCGGCCGACGTTCGCAGGGTTTCGTCGACGATCTGGAACACGTCCGCGATGGGTTTACCGGCGGCCTCCTGACAGGACCAGCCGGTCAGGCGTTCCGCCTGCGGATTCAGGAAGGTGACGGCGCCCTGGGCGTCGGTGGCGATCACTGCGTCCCCGATGCTGTTCAGGGTGGTCGCCAGCCAGTGTTCGCTTTCCTTCAGCCGGCGTTCCATGCCGTGGCGATACAGCGCCATTTCAAGGGCGGCGCGCAAGTTCACCTCCTCGAACGGTTTGACCAGGTACGCAAAGGGACCGGTCACCTTGGCGCGCGCCAGGGTGTGATCGTCCGAATAGGCGGTCAGATAGACGACGGGCACATCGAGGCACGATTGAATCCGGGTGGCGGCGGTAATGCCATCCATCTCGCCCTCCAGCATGATGTCCATCAGCACCAGATCGGGTCGGAGAGCGAGTGCCTGGCGCACGGCTTCCTCGCCGGAAGCGACCACCGCGGGCACCTCGTATCCGAGGTTGCGCAAAGTGCGCTGAATTGACAGCGCGATCAGCCCCTCGTCCTCGACAACCATGACGCTCGTTCTCGCCATGTCATTCTCTCTTTGAGATGGGTTGCGCCGTCTTTGTCTTTGCCGACGAAGCAACGAAAGCAATGGTGAATTCGGTCCCCCCACCGCGTTGCACGCTGAGCTCGCCCCGCAGTTGCCTGGCCAGGGTGGTGACGATGGTCAGACCCAACGTCTCCGACTGGTGGGGATCGACGGAAGGTGGCAATCCCACCCCATTATCCCAAATCCGGAGCATGACGCGCCCCTCCCCCAGCATCTTCAACTCGACGCCGATGATTCCGGTCCCACCCTGGGGGAACGCGTACTTGAGCGCGTTGGTGATCAGTTCGTTGAGGATCAAACCGCAGGGAACGGCGTGCTCGACGCTGATGGACAGCGGCTCGATATCGGTTTGCAACGCGATGGCGCGGTTCGCGCTGGCGTAGGACGCAAACAGGAAGTTGGCCAGGGTTTGCACGTATTCGGCCAGATCGATACTCGCCAAATCCACGGCGCGATACAAACGTTCGTGAATCAGGGCCATCGAGCGCACCCGATTGCGGCTTTCGCGGAATTTTTCGCGGGTGGCCCGATCCCCGATCACCTCGGCCTGCAAGTCGAGCAGGCTGGTGATGATTTGCAGGTTGTTCTTGACCCGATGATGGATTTCCTTGAGCAACACCTCTTTTTCTTGTAGAGAGGACTTGATTTTCTCCTCCGTCGCCCGGCGTTCGCGGATATCGCGAACGAACGCGCAATTGTATTCCGTGTCGCCGAAGCGCAAGTAATTGGCGGTAATTTCCACCGGACACAGCTCGCCATTTTTCCTTTTGTGAAGCGTCTCGAATGTCATATGGCCGGCTTTCTTGAGAATTTGCCAGGTGGCCGACCATTTTTCGGCTGGATACGCAGGGGAAATGTCCGGCACGCTCAGACCGAGCAATTCGTCGCGCGAATAGCCAAGCGCGCGGCAGGCCGCTTCGTTGACGTAATCGAAACCACCATCGGATCTGACGAAATAGATTTCCTCGGCAGACTGATCGACCACGAACTGAGTCAGTTTGAGCGCGTGTTTTGCGCGTTGGCGCTCGGCGATTTCCCGTTGCAGTTGCGCGTTGATTGCCTCCAAGGCGGCGGTGCGCTCACCGACCAGCCTTTCCAGATGGTGGCGATAATTCCCCAGTTCGATCTCGGCCTGCTTGTGTTCGGTGATATCGGTCATGGTGCCGATCATCCGCAGCGGCCGGCCCGTCGCGTCGTGAATGAGGGTTCCGACGTCATGAACCCATCGGATCTCGCCATCCGCACGGATGATACGAAATTCAAGATTTAAATCCTTGCCTAACTCCACGGTTTCCCAGGCCTTGGATTGCGCCCAGGCGCGATCCTCGGGATGGATGGATTGCAGCAGCTTCTCCACCGAAAAGGGTAAAAACTCCGGACCTCTCCCAAATATCTCCAACGCCTTCTTGGAAGCCACATTCCGATCGTTTTGTAAATCCCATTCCCAAACCCCCGCGTTGGCGGCTCGCAAGGCCAGGCGCAAGCGAGTTTCACTCTCTCTCAGTTCCTCTTCGGCTTGCTTGCGCTGGGTGATGTCGATATTGATGCCGACCATTCGCTCCGGTTGCCCGGCGCTGTCGTAGAAAATTTTGGCGGTATCGCTGACCCAGCGAATCTCGCCATCCGCTCTAACGATGCGGTAGTCCTTAGTGGCTAGATCAATCTTCCGAGCGAAATTTTCTTGCACCGACGCCAACACCCGCCGTTGATCGTCAGGGTGCAGTCGTTCCGCCCAATCCTCGAAAATCGACTGCTTGTTGATGGGTTGCAATCCAAACAACCGGAACATCTCGATCGACCAGGTGGTGACGTTGGTTCTGACGTTCCATTCCCACGCTCCGGCATCGGCCACTTCCAGCGCCAGATGCAGCCGGTTCTCGCTATCCCGCAGGGCGTCTTCCACCCGCTGGCGCTCGTCGATTTCGAGCCGTAGTTGCTGATTCATCAAGGCCAATTCGTTGGTGCGTTCGTCGACCATTTCCTCCAGGTTTTCCCGATAGCGGCGCAGCTCCGCCTCGATCCGTTTGCGCTCGGTGATGTCGACGGCGAATCCACCCAGCAAGGTTGGCTTTCCCGTCCGATGCAACGGGAATTTGATCGTTTCGAAGATGCGCGTTTCGCCGCTGGCCAGCGGCACCGGCTCTTCTCGCCGCTGGAATCCATCGGCCAAGGCCTGGCGGTCGTCGGCGATCATCACCGCCGCCACTTCGGCGGGGAACCTCTCGGACACGGTCTTATTCAGCCAACCTTCGCCAAAGAGCTGGTTGAAATATTGATTGACGAACAGGGTGCGGGAATCTTGGTCCTTGATGAAAGTGACGGCGGGCAAATGATCCATGAACGCGGCGAAACGGTCTTCGCTTTCGCGCAATGCATCCTCAACTTGCTTGCGCTCGGTGATGTCGATCTGGATGCCATGCAATCCAATCGGCTCGCCGTGTTCGTCCAACCGAAACATGCCAATGCTGTTGATCCAGCGGATTCCGGCCGAAATTACGATACGGTATTCGATATTCAAATCCCGCCTGTCCCGCAACGATTGCTTCACTTGCGCGTCGATCCGCGCGCGATCGTCGGGATGAACGTAACGCTGCCACAGGGCGTAGCTGGGCTGCGCGTCTTGGGGTTCCAAGCCGAGCAGCAGATAGTTCTCGTCCGACCAGACGATTTCCTGGGTGCGCAGATTCCATTGCCAGGCTCCGGCCTTGGCGGCCTTGAGCGCCACGCTCATCAGATCCCTGCCGTCGCGCAACGCCGATTCGATCCGTTTGCGCTCGGTGATGTCGTTGAAGATCGCCAGGATTTTGTCCTCGATCAGGGCACCGACCATATTCACCACACGCACCGAGCCATCGCGGTGGACAATGTCGACATCGGTCAGCGCGATGTCGGTTCCGTTCCGCCTGGCGTGCTCCATTCCGGCGATCCAGCGTTCCAGAATGCCCTGGCGGTAGCTTGGATCGGGATAGGCGCGCAAGAACCATTCCTCGACGCTGGGAATATCCTCGCGCCGATAGCCGAACCGTTCGGTGAACCGGGCGTTGAGATATTCGATGTTGCCTTGCGCGTCGGAAACGCCCATCGCCACCGGCGACGCCTCGATCAGACGGCGGAATTTCGCTTCGCTCGCCCGCAGTGATTCCTCGGCTCGTTTGCGTCGGGTGATGTCGCGCACGATGGCCCACATGCCGACGGGTTGGCCGGTCGCGTCCCGTACCAGTATGGTTCTCAACTCGATGGGAAAAATGGTCCCATCCTTGCGGCGATATTCCTTTTCATAGACTTCGGAGTATCCCCTGGGCAGAACTTGTTGCTCGATGATCTCCGTCTCGAACACATGCCATTCCTCGGGAGTCAAGTCCTGATACGTCAGGCGGAAAAGCTCTTCTTCCGAATAGCCCAGCATCCGTTGGTAGGCCGTGTTGAATTCCTGAAGACGGCCGCTCATATCGACGCTGACGAAGGCGTCTCGCAGGGATTCGTACAAGCGGCGGTACTTGGCTTCACTCTCTTGCAAGGCATCCCGCGCCCGCTTCTGATCGGTGATGTCGATGGCGACCCCGCCGATCAGGAATGGCGCCGCGCTGGTGCGCATGGGGAATTTGATGCTCCGAAAGCACCTGATTTCGCCGTCGGCCCTCGCCACCGCTTCCTCGAATTCCGACACCCCTTCGCTCAGTACTTTCCGATCGTGGATGCTCAACGTCTGGACCAGCTCCGCCGGGAACACTTCCGCCGAGTCCCTATCAAGCCAATCCCGGGCGTTGAAATAGTCTTCAAGGTACTTGTTGACATACACGAGCCGAAACTGGTCATCCTTGATGAACGCCGCGGCGGGCAGGTGATCCATGAAGGCGGTGAACTGCTCCTGGCTCTCGCGGAGATGTTCTTCCATGCGCTGGCGCTGGATGGCCATGGCGTAGAGATCGGCCAACCGCTCGATCAGCGCCAAATCCTGCTCGCCGTAGTCGCGATCCGAGTTGGCCAGGGCCACCTGCCCCATCAGCACCCCCTCGGTCATCGCGGGCGCCGAGAGGAAGCGCCGGATCGGTACATGGCCAGGCGGCGTGCCGGATGAACGTGGATCATCGATGGGCGCGTTGGTCAACAGCGATTGACGATGATTCAGCACCCAGCCCCACAGCCCCTTGAATTCCTTGAAGACAACGGTCTTGTCCTGGATCTGGCAGACCTCCCAAATGTCCCTGCTGAGCGTCGAGCTCACCAGATAGCCCGTCGTCGGGTCAATGTAGCCGACAAAGCCGTGGGCGCTATCCGTGAGACGCTTGGCGTGTTCCAAAACCAGATCGGCCATGTCGTCGACCGACGTCCGCGCGAGCAACGCGCGGGAAACCTCGGCCAAGGCGGCGTTGACCCGCGCCTCACTGGCCTGTTTCTCTTGCGCGTGTTCTTCGGCGCGGGTCTTTTGCGCCAACAGGGCTTGGAGCCGTTCGTTGTCCGCGCGCAGCCGAGCGTTCTCGGCCTGAAGCCGCGCGATGAGATCGTCATCCACGTTGTAAGCTCTTAATTAAACTCGATAATGGGTGGGTGGGCATTTCGCCGACGCTCAACCCGCCGGCTCGAAACCATACGGCAACGGTTCCAGCCGCAGCACCGGGCCACCGATACCGTTCAAATGCAGCGTTCCCCGTTCCACGCACGCGATCGACACCACCGCCAGCACGGCGTAACCACCATCGGGATGAGGACAGGCGTCGGCTAGTTGCCCGGCGCTCTGGCTGGCGTCGGCCTGGGATGAGAACAGCGGCTCGCCGGGACGAGGCGGCGTCGGGCTGTCCACCCGCGCCAGCACCATCCGCCGCTTGAGTTTGCCCAGATAATGAGTGCGCGCCACGATCTCTTGCCCCGTGTAGCAACCCTTTTGGAAGCTGATTCCGTCCAGCAGTTGCAGATTCAGCATTTGCGGCACGAACGCCTCCACGGTTTCCGGGTAAACCGCCGGAGTCCCCGCCAGAATCTCCAGCAACCGCCACGGCTCGGGGCCGGTGAAGGTGACCTCGGCCTCGAGCCGGATCCAAAGGGCCTGCATCGCCATCAACGGGCCGTGCAACTCGAAACGCGGCGTCGAACCGGGCAGGCGGATCACGGTGATGTCCCGCGAATCGGCCGGCGCCTGGACCAGACCGTCGGCCGTTTCCGGGACCGCGCCAAGGAGCTTCGTCAACAAGACCTGGGCGTTCGGCCCGGCGACGCCGATCCGCGCCCAGCGATCGCTGGCGTCTTCCAGCCGGACCTTGGCTCGCAACACATAGCGACGCAACCGGGTCAGCGTGGGCTCCACCAGGGCGCGCGGCAGTTCCAGACACAGGGCGTCCTCGCGCCGGAGCAGGCGGAGGCAGGCCAGCGCCCGGCCCTTGGGCGTGCAATACGCGCCGATCCGGCTGCGATCCGGGGTCACCTCCCGGACGTCGCAGGTCAGCTGCCCTTGCAGGAACGGATCGGCGTCCGGGCCTTGCACGGCGATCAGGCCCTGGTCCGACCGATCGCTGCAAATGTCGCCATGCAGCGCCGCCCACCGTTCGACCTCCGGCCGACCGAAATGCACCGCCCGGCCATTTTCCAGACGAGCGCCGAACCGTTCGAGAAAATCGTTCCACGCCATGTTCATCTTTAGGACTTTCGCTTTCATTTACAACTTATTGACTATGGTTGTATAATTTTGAGATGTTAACCAAAGAGCAAGATACTCAGTACTTTGACTAGCACACCGGTGAATTACACAACCGATATAGGACCATTATGGCATGAAAAGCCACTTTGATGCGTATACACTGAAAAAAATTACTATAGCCTTCACAGTAGTGATTGGTGTTGGTTTCTTGTTGATAAATTTACTGGGCATATATCTTGTCGGTCCATATGGATGGGATGATGGCGCTATTACATTAGCTTATGCAAAAACGTTATCGGAGCATAAAGTATTTGCACTTACTAGCGTAAGTGAAATAACAGAAGGCTCATCAAGCTTACTTTATGTATTTTTAATTGCGTTGTTACATAAATTTATAGGTCTTGACTTCGCAGCGTTCATTTTAGCGTCACAAATTATTGCGTTTTTTGCAGTATGCGCCACATTGATTTGTGTTTTTATTTCTCTGCAAAGTTCTGTTAAGTATCCGCTGTATCGATACTTTATAGTGGTTCTTTTAGGAACGCTAACAATGTTTACTGCGGAAGTTTTTAATGGCATGGAGATGTCTTTATTTGCCTTGTTGCTACTTTTATTGACAATCTCCTACGAAAATAAATCATGGTCTATTTTTTTTCTAGTACCCCTCATTCTTCTAGTTAGATTTGAATCAATATTCTATCTGTTTTTTGCCTTCACCTTTTTATTCCTTTTTGACAAAAATAATCGACTAAGAATTTTTTATTTAGGAATATATATAGTTCTTATTTTTGGTTTAATCACATCTTTAAGATGGATTTATTTTAATGATTTTATTCCAAACACACTATGGGCGAAAATGAATCCTCCCTATTCTCCAGCTGGAACCTCTCGATTGTTTAAGACTAATGGGATAGCCGAGTTTTTAGAGGTGAATTTTTTCCTACTTATAGGCACCTTTTCTTTTTTAATACTTCGAAAAAAGTTGGATTTTTTATTAGATTTGAAATTTTGGTTTATTATCTCTTTCGGAGTCTTCGCATTGTTGGCTGGCAAAAATTGGGGCTATCAAGGTCGGATGCTCTTGGCTTGTCTACCATTACTCATCCTGATAATCCCTGATAATTTCTCTAAAAAATTAGGACATCCTAATAGCTTGGTCATTAATTATGGAAATCGCAATACACAGATTGATCGACAGATATTAACGACAAGTGTTTTAGTGGTTTGTTTGTTTGGGGCTCATCTTTCTAACTTCGCATTACACAAATCTAATTTGGAAACTGCTATGGATGGTGGCTACTATCAAGAATATTTACCAAAGCCCCTAAAAACGATTGTTGAAAAGCGTCTGTCAAATGCAGGCAGTGATAGGTATTGGTATGGAGTCACCCCAGAAAACTACCGAATTACGGGTGTTGCTGTAGAGGAAATTAGAACATTACTTGATCTGGATACCATAACATTTATGGTTCCTGATGTTGGTGGGCTTGGTTTGTGCTGTGAAAGAATTCGTGTAATTGATTCCGCCTTATTAACAAATTCTTTCTTAGCAAAAGAAGGATATAAAAAATTTGATTTATATTTAACTAAAGTAGTACCTGATGTTATTGAAACACATGGTCTTTGGTCAGAAATGAGTAGGATTTATCAGTCAAGTTTCTTCCAAAATAATTACGTACCAGTTGTTTTTAACAATAATTTGTTCTGGGTTCATCGATTAAAAAATGAGAGGCTTCTAAAAAGTCCTCTTATAACTAAATCAATAATTGAAAACTTATCCCTACTTTCGATGGTTCGCTATAGCGGCTCCCAAATTGATAAAGAATATATTTCTAATCAATATGTTGGTCCTGTTTGGAACGTAAAGTCCAGCCCTTTTTAAGGTGAGCTATTTAGATGCCACTGCGGTGGCAGCAAGCCCCATGAGCCGACCGAGGTACAGGCTCTCAGACTGAGCTTGCACAGATTACCCCCTGCCAGGGCGTGCTCAGCCTCGTTGTTGGTCAGCGACTACTCGGGATGGCATAGGACCCAAAAGATGGCCTCCTAATCGTTGAGCGACTCCAGCGCCAGAGCATGGGTCTTCAATACGCTGAGATACCTCAATCGCCCCATACATAATGCCTATCATTGACTCAGGTGTAGTTCAGTCCGATGCTCGCCGGCCTTCGCCTTGGCTTCGCGGTTAGGTATCGCGCAACAGTTCCTGCACAGTGTGGAACGGTTAGCCTAACCAGCACAGCCACCACTCGGCAATCGCCGTCAGACTACATGACCGCACTATGAATACCCAGACTTCACAACGCCAACCCCATGAGCATCAGTTGATACAGTTCAGGTGAGCGAGACATGGCGATTTCCGGTGTGAGACCCCCACCCCCAACGTTGACATGGAAAAAACGCACACCTGCCCGTAGGCAGGTGTGGCGAAGGAAGGTGCTGTTTTTCTCTCGCGTTCAGTTGTAACTGATCGAGGGGTCCCAGAACAGGGTGTCGCAGTAGTTGGTCCCGCCCTTGGTGCCGTAGAAATACAACTGATCGCCGCCGACGACAGGAATGGAAAGGACAGAGCTTTTGCCCAGCGTGTCATCCCAGTCGATGTGGCCGTAGAATTGGAGAGCGTCGTTCTTCTGGAACGCGAAATTGACACCGTCGCCGCAACTAGGGTTTGGTTGCGCGCTTCGTACTGTCTGGCGCACGGTCACGGTTCCAGTTTTCGGCGCTGTCCAGATCATCAGGAAGCCGTCGTACTGACCGGTACTCGCCGCGCCCTTGTAGATGCGGTTGTAGATGTCGGTGGGCTGCTGCCAGTCGGGCCGCTGCCAGTAGCCCTCGGCGTTCCATATCATCGGTTGGCGCGACAGTACGGATTCGTAGCTCCACTGGTTATAGCCTTGGACACCGATGAACCCGCGCGATTCCTTATAGAAATCGGCGGGCGGCGTCGTATTCACCTGCCATTGATACAGCGCCTGCTTGAAGGGCGGGTCGCTGTCCTGGAACTTGGCCGAATACACGTAGAACGCGGAGCCGACTTCGCCATTGGCACGGCCCAATGGATCCACCAGACTTGCGTACTGATAGCCTTTTCCTCTGTTGTCGGGGTTGAAGGTGGACATGTGCTCGTTGACGATGTCCATCTTCTTCGTCCACGCTAGTGTGACCGGATTGACCGTGAACAGCCGCACGTAGCTGTACTCCCAGCCTGACGCGCCCACTGCCGCCTGTCTCGTAGTCAGTATGTAGTAGTTGCCGTCAGCAGCGCGCGCGGCCTGTGAGTGCATAATGCCGTACTCCCCCGCAGTGTCGGGGAACGCGGGCTCTGCAGCAATGTCGCTGTTCCAGCCGTAGATCGACTTTTTCTGCCAAAGGTTTGACCCGAGGTTGCCAGCCCGCGCGGCCGCAAGCACGGACGCCACGTTGGCCTTTGAGACCGCGATGCTTACAGCCGAGCGGTTTTGATCTTTGTACCAGATGTAAAAATCGCCGTTGTAGATGTAATAGGGAGTGCCCTCTACATTGAGCTGAACTATACTGCCATTGGGAAGCTGCACTTGTTCGCGGTAGGGCGCCGCGATCCGCCCTAGATACTTCCATGTGTTGCCGCTGTCACTAGAATAGGCTAGGCCAATTCGGTTCGTTCCCAGCGTCCACTCCTGTTGCGCGCAATTAATCCCGGTTATGTTGACATTCTCTTCGTGAATGAAGGCTAAGCGTTCCGCGCCGCCTGGGTTGTAGATGCTCGTAAACCAGAGGTTGACGACATCGGTCAGACCGCTGGCGAATGACGTGAAGGTGTAGGTGAAAGTCTCGGCGGTGTTGATGCAGTAACCGTTCAGGCGCTTGCAGGTCCGTTTCACCCACTGCTCGTTCGCGTAAGGGTCCAAGAAGCCGCCATACGTCTTGACCTGACGCAGGGGGTCCGGCGGACATGATTCCCCCCAATTGATTTGGCTGGCATGCGAGATTAGATAGTAGCCGTCGCCGCTGGCTGACAGAGGGGCGTCTAACCAACCGAGCGACATCGCAGAATCGAGCGCAGCGTTCTTGAGCTGTGCGTTGGTCGCTGCGATGATCGGCGAGGTGACATTGTCCTCAGTCGTCATTTGCGCGAACGTCGACAACGGCATGACAAACAGGGTGATGCAGAACAGCAGGCGCTTCATGAAACCTCCTTAAAAATGCGAATTACGAGCTAAGGGTGGAAGCCTCGCCGAGCAATCGCGTTATGCCGGCATAACAAATTGAAACCCGACACTACGCGGCATTCTGAATCGCATCTTCCATGCCATAGTCGCCCACAGTTTAAGTGTTGTTATCTGTCAAATAGTTAGCGACGCTGCTTTATTTTTCAGCGCCGGAGAGGTTTCAATTTGAAACAGGAAGTTTCACGCCGTTTCAATTTGAAACAAACGTCTGGAAAATGGCGAGAACCCTCCGTCGCGCTGCGTGCTCGCAACGCGTTTCCCCGCTGGCCAGGATAAGTCAGCCCGTAACAGCGCCGGCGGGCGCGGATGGCGCTGCCGTACCGGGTTACCCATCACTGGCAGATCTCCCAGGGTGGGAGGCATCCATTTTGTTTGCCCTGGCAGCGACCGCTGCTTCGTTGCGTTCGCGGGCGGCGACCGGCATAATAAACCCTGCAAAAGATGGCCGGAATACGCCTCGCGCCGCAAGGGCGCAATGTCCAGAGCCCGGTGGTCTCGGCGGCGGATGGGACTGGGATGGTCCACCGCCACCACCCATGAACCCTAAGAATACTAAGGTGAGTTGCATGAGCGAAAATCACCAGCAGACGCCGCCATCCACGCCGCCGGCCGTAACCCCCGACCCACCCCCAGTCGCCACGCCTTCCGAACGACCCAAGGAATACGGTGGCCCCAAGGGCCCGGAGCCGACCCGCTACGGTGACTGGGAAAAGGCCGGCCGCTGCATCGACTTCTAGCAGGCCGTTCCGCTTCGCCGGATCGTAGCGCCAAACACGGTTCCTATTCTCCTTTCCCTGTCGTTCATCCGGCAATTCAACCGGCTTTCGGTTATTATTGCATCGCACCAATCAAGCCCCGTCTTCCATCGCCACCGCGTAACGAGGAGAAACGTATGTCAGCCAAACAACGGCCCTTGTCGCCGTTCATGATCGGCCCCTACTACAAACCCCAAATGACCTCGATCCTGTCCATCACCCACCGCGCCACCGGCGCCGGCCTCGTGGTGGGCACCCTGCTGCTGGTGTACTGGTTGGCGTCCGCCGCGATCGGTCCCAAAGCCTACGCACACGCCCAGGCGGTGCTGGGGTCCATGCTGGGACAATTGTTCCTGTTCCTGTGGACCTGGGCGCTGTTCTACCACCTGGCCAACGGTATCCGCCACCTGTTCTGGGACGCCGGTTATGGTTTTGAACTGGAGGACGCCGCCAAGTCCGGCTGGGCCGTGGTGTGGTCCTCCATCATCCTGACCTTCCTGTGCTGGCTGATCGCCGCGCCCTGAGGAGAGACATCATGAGCATTCGCACTCCGCTCGCCCATGTTCGCGGTCTGGGCGCCGCCAAAGACGGCACGCATCATTGGTGGATGCAGCGCGTTACGTCCATCGCCCTGGTGCCGCTGGTGCTCTGGTTCATCATCTCGCTGCTGGCGGTTTCCCAGGCGGATTACGACACCTTCCGGCACTGGCTGAGCAATCCATACCGAGCCGGCGCCATGGTGGCCCTGCTCGCCACGGTGTTCTATCACGCCAGTCTGGGCATGCAAGTCATCTACGAAGACTATGTCCGGCCGGAAGGGGCCAAGTTCATCGCGCTGCTGGTCACGCAGTTCGTGCTGTTTCTGCTGGGCGCCATCTCCATCGTCGCCGTGCTCAAGATCGCGCTAGCCTGACGCCCATCACCGGAGGCTGAGGTTTCATGTCCAACGCATACAAACTCATTCATCATAATTACGACGTGGTCGTGGTCGGCGCCGGCGGCGCCGGATTGCGCGCCACCTTCGGCATGGCCCAGAAAGGCTTGAAGACCGCCTGTCTGACCAAAGTATTCCCGACCCGCAGCCATACCGTGGCCGCGCAAGGCGGCATGTCGGCGGCGCTCGGCAACATGGGTCAGGACCTGTGGCAATGGCACATGTACGACACCGTCAAGGGTTCGGACTGGCTGGGCGACCAGGACGCCATCGAATACATGTGCCGCGAGGCCGTCCCGGCGGTCATCGAACTGGAACATTACGGCGTCCCCTTCTCGCGCACCGGGGAAGGCAAGATTTACCAGCGGCCGTTCGGCGGCATGACCACCAACTTCGGCGAGGGCATCGCCCAGCGCACCTGCGCCGCCGCCGACCGCACCGGCCACGCCATCCTGCACACCCTGTATCAGCAGGCGCTCAAGCACAACGCCGAGTTTTTCATCGAATACTTCGCGCTGGATTTGGTCATGGACGAGGCCGGCGCCTGTCGCGGCGTGGTGGCCTGGGATCTGGCCGACGGTTCGCTGCATGTGTTCCACGCCCATGAAACCGTGCTGGCGACCGGCGGTTACGGCCGCGCCTATTTCTCGGCGACTTCCGCCCACACCTGCACC
>CALGOO010000069.1 GCA_937960715.1 uncultured Candidatus Competibacteraceae bacterium | reverse complement strand
CGGCGAAATTGGCCAGCGGCCCGCCCATGCCGAAGGCGAAGGTGATGATGCCCATATGCTCGATGGAGGAGTAGGCGAACAGTCGCTTGATGTCGCCCCGGCGATAGAGCATCAACCCGGCGAACAGCAGGGATAACAACCCCAAACCGACCATCAGTGGTCCCGGCGCCAGGGCGGACGGATTGGCGCTCATCAGCATCTTGAACCGCAGCACCGCATACAACGCCACGTTCAGCAGCAAACCGGACAGGATCGCCGAGATCGGCGTGGGCCCCTCGGCATGGGCGTCGGGCAACCAGGCGTGCAGCGGCACCAGGCCGGCCTTGGTGCCGTAACCCAGCAGCAGGAACACGAACGCCAGATTCAGCAGCGCCGGATCGAAGGCTTTGGCATGGTCGAGCAGCCGATCCCAGGCCATGGCCGGCAAGCCTTCCCCCATCACCGGTTGCGCCGCCAGGTACACCAGGATGGTGCCAAACAGCGCCAGGGCAATGCCGAGGCTGCCCAGGATGAAATACTTCCAGGCGGCCTCCAGCGCGGCGCGAGTTCGATAGAGACCGACCATCAGCACCGTGATCAGCGTCGCCAGTTCGATGGCCACCCACAGCAGCCCGATGTTGTTGGCGAGGAACGCCAGATTCATGGCGAAGATCAGCGCCTGATACATGGCGTGATAGAAGCGCAGATACGCCGGAGTCAGCCGGCCGGTTTCCAGTTCGTGGGCGATGTAGCTGGCGCTGAACACGCTGGTGGTGAAACTGACCAGGTTGTTCAGCACGATCAGATAGATGTTGAAATCGTCCACCCGCAGGTAGAGATTGGCTTCCGGCCGCGCCCCGAACAGGGTGACGGCGGCCAACAGGCTCGCCAGGGCCGCGCCGACGTTCAACCGGGCGCCGAGTCGGTAACCGGACAGCAACACCAGCAGCAACGCGGCGCCGACCGGGACGATCAGCAGCGCGGTCACCGCCAGAAAGCCCACGTCGATCATCGCCGCCGTCCTTCTCGAAAAGTATCCATCGCCTGCATGTCCACGCTGTCGAAGCGTTCCCGGATACGGAACAGGAAAACGCCGATCACGATCAGCGCGATCAAGACCGAGAAGGCGATGCTGATCTCCACCGCCAGCGGCATGCCGCGCGCCCCGGCGGCGGCCAGCACCAGCCCGTTCTCCAGCGACATGAAGCCGATCACCAGGCTCACCGCGTTGTGGCGGATGACCATCAACAACAATCCCAGCAACACCACCGCCAAGGCGAACGCCAAGTCTTCCCGCGCCAGTGCGTCTGCCTTGGCCGTCACCGGCAACATCACCAGGATCGCCAGCGCCACCAGCCCAGTACCGGCCAACATGTCCCGACCCACGCCGCTCACCACTTCCAGGGTGCGATGAATGCCGAGCCGCCGAACGATGCGGTGCAGCGCGGTCGGGATGATGATGGCCTTGAAGATCAGCGCGATCCCCGCCGTGACGTAGAGATGGTGGGCATTCTGGATATGGGCTTGCCAGCCGACCGCCAACACCAGCACCAGTGAGTGCAGGGCAAAGACGTTGATCAGCGCCGACAGGCGATCCTGGTACAGCAACAGAAAGCTCGCCACCACCATGCCGCCCGCCAGAAAATGGGCGATATCGAAGGCCAAACCGTGCATCACAGACTCCGCGACACGAACAGCAACAGGGCGCCGAGCAACCCCAGCATCAGCGCCGCTCCCAAAAATTGATCGACGCGGAACACTCGCATCTTGGCGATACTGGTCTCGAACAGCGCCAGCAGCACACCGCCGAACGCCAGTTTGGCCACATAGATCACCGCGCCACCGAGATAGGCGGCCGGCCCCGCCCCGGCGGTCGCCATGCCCCAGGGCGCGAAGATGCACCCCAGCAACGACAAATACAGCAGCAGCTTGAGCGAGGCGCTCAGCTCGATCAGGGCCAGATGGCGCCCGGAGTATTCCAGCACCATCGCCTCATGCACCATGGTCAACTCCAGGTGCGTGGCCGGATTGTCCACCGGGATGCGGGCGTTCTCGGCGATCGCCACCATGACCAGAGCCAACAGCGCCAGCGCCAGCGAGACCCGCAGCCCAACGTCAGCGGTCAACATGAAGCGGGCGACCGAGGATAGCTCGGTGGTGCCGGCCAGCAGCGACAGGGTGAATACCATCATCAACATGGCCGGTTCGGCCAGCGAAGCGATCATCATCTCGCGGCTGGAGCCGATGCCGCCGAAGCTGGTGCCGACGTCGAGCCCGGCCAGCGCCAGAAAAAAGCGGGCGGTGCCGAGCAGGGCGACGATGGCGATCAAATCCGCCGTCCAACTGAACAGCAAGCCACCGGCGAAGGTCGGCACCAGCGCCGCCGCCACCCACAGAGCGGCGAAGATCAGATAGGGCGCCACCCGGAACAGCCAGGAAGCGGAGTCGGCCAAGACCACCTCTTTGCGCAGCAGCTTGAACAGGTCGCGGTAGGGTTGCAGCACCGACGGACCGCGCCGGCGCAGCAACCGCGCCTTGAGCGTGCGGACCCAGCCGGTCAACAACGGCGCCAGCAGCAGGATCAACAGCATTTGGCAGCCCTGCACCAGATAGCCGACGATCAGCGCCATAGCACCATCCCCAACAGCAGGACCACCAGCGCGCCGAACACCAGGCTCAGGTAACGGCGGATCGTGAGATATTGCAGGTAGTTGAAGCGGCTCGAAAGCGCCACCACGGCATCGGCGATGGGAGCGTAGCCACGCTCCCAGACCGGATCGTGCAACTCGACCTTGAACCGCGCCGGCCGCGAGTCGCCGGGCGGCGGCATCGTTACCCGCTCGCGGGCCTGAAACACGATGCTGCCGAACACCCGGCGGATCGGCTGGGCAAAACTGCCGGCGGTGTACTGGAAGGCGGGGTTGGCTTCGGGGAACCCGCAATCCCAGGCGGGGCTGTGTCGGACCTTGTCAGAAGCCAGTCGGTGAATCAACCAGGCGGCGCCAAATCCCGACAACGCCATGAACAGCATCACCAACAGGCCGTTGTAGGTGCTTTTCACATCCACCACCGGCACCAGCGTCAACCAGGGCTGGTGGTGCTGGGGGATCAGCCGGGCGCTGCCGTTGAGCAGACCCACCACCGGGGCCAGGCCGTCCACCACCAATCCGGGTAAAATCCCGGCCAGCAGGCACAGTCCAGCCAAAACGAACATCGCCGTCAGCGAGTAACGGTCCGTCTCCCGCGCTGTAGCGGCGGCAGGCGAACGCGGCCGGCCCAGAAAGGTGATGCCGAATGCCTTGACGAAGCAGGCAGCGGCGAGCGCGGCGGACAAGGCCAGCAGCGCGCCGACCGCCGGCACCAGGAACTTGAGCAGCCATTGCGGCAGTTCCGGGCTGATCAGGATCGCCTGGAAGGTCAGCCACTCGGAGACGAAGCCGTTCAACGGTGGCAGCGCCGAAATTGCCGCCGCGCCGATCAGGAATGCCAGCGCGGTCCACGGCATCGGATGAATCAAACCGCCCAGTTTTTCCATGTCGCGCTCGCCGGTGGCGGTCAACACCGCGCCGGTACCGAGAAACAGCAGGCTTTTGAACAGCGAGTGATTGAGGACGTGAAACAGCGCGGCGGTCAGCGCCAGCGCGGCGCTGGCGTACATTTGATTCGCCTGAAAGGCCAGCGCCAACCCCAATCCGATGAAGATGATGCCGATGTTCTCCACCGTGTGATAGGCGAGCAGCCGTTTCAGGTCGTGCTGCATCAGCGCGTACAGCACGCCCAGCATAGCGGTGATGCCACCCAGAGCGAGCACCACCCCACCCCACCACCACACGACCGGCTCGCCCAGCAGGTCGAACACGATGCGGATGAAGCCGTATATCGCCACTTTGGTCATCACCCCGCTCATCAGCGCCGAAACATGGCTGGGCGCGGCGGGATGGGCCAGCGGCAACCAGACGTGCAACGGCACCAACCCGGCCTTGGAGCCGGCGCCCAGTAGCGCCAGCATCAGCACCAGCGCCGCGAATCCGGGGCTCGTCGTGCCGGCTCGGATCGTGGCGAAGTCGTAACCGCCGTCGGGGCCGGCCAGCAGGCCGAAGGCCAGCAGCAGCGCCAGCGTGCCGAAACAGGCCATGACCAGATACAGGTAGCCGGCGCGGGCGTTGGCCGGATCTTGATGATGCGCCATGACCAGCGCCCACGAACTCAGCGACATGAATTCCCAGGCAACCAGAAAGGTGAAGGCGTCATCGGCCAGCAAGACCAGGTTCATGCCGGCCAGAAATGCCGGGAAGAACGGCAGCACCCGCTCGGGCGCGCGTTCGTGCTGGCCGTAGCCCAGGGCGAACAGGCTGGCGACCGCGCCGCCCAGATTGACCACGATCAGGAAAAAGGCCGCCAGCGCGTCCAGGCGGAAATGCGCGCCCAGCCAGGGCAAGCCTAGTGGTAGCGTCAATGTCGTCGGCGCGCGTCCGGCCAGCAGATGCCCGAGCGCCAACGCCAGCAGGACGATACACACGAATAGGGCGATTCCGTAGACCTGGCGACCACCATCCGGCCGCCGCGCCGCCGCGATCGCGTAAGCGCCGACCGCGAGCAGCAGCATTGGTAAACCTAACAGCAGTGGCAACGACATGGTGGCGAAATCCACTCCCGCTGGCACGCGGTAATCCGCGTGGTAATGGAGGGTTCAACGCTTCAACCGAACCCCGCGTCCGCCGCCTTCGCTGGCGGCGCCCTCGCCGATCAACTCCACTCCGGCGGCATCGAGCGCGGCGACGAGCTTGACCAGGGAATCGACGTTGCCCCGGATGGTCCCCTCGCTGGCTTCCATCCGCTGGATGGTCGGCAGGGATAAGTCGGCGGCTTCCGCCAGCGCACGCTGGTCCATGCCCAACAACGCTCTTGCCGCTTTCAACTGGGCCGCTGTGATCATCGCCTCAATAGTTACAAATAAATTTTAAAATTTCAATTTCAATTATTGATTATTGATGTTTAAACCATCACATCGCTAGATCGCGGCGCCGGACCTTGCCGTTGGCGGTGCGCGGCAAACTGTCGGTGAAAATGATCTCGCGGGGACATTTGTAGGCGGCCAGATGCTCGCGGGCGAAGGTCAGCAGCGGTGCGGCGTCCATTCCGTCGGGTTCGTCGGGATCACGCGGGACCACGAAGGCCGCGATGACCGACACACCCTCGCGCACCACCACCTCGGTCACCGCCACTTCCGCCACCGCCGGATGCTGACTCAGGCAATGCTCCACCTCCAGCGGCGACACCCGGTAGCCCATGGCGTTCATCACGTCGTCGTTGCGACCGTGATAGGTCATGTAACCGTCGGCGTCGAAATGCACCAAATCGCCGCCGATGAACCACTCGCCCCGGTAGACCAGTTCCTCCTCGTCCGGCCGGTTCCAGTAACCCCGCATCAAGCCCGGATCGCTGCGATGCACCGCCAACAGCCCGGTCTCGCCCGGCGGCAACGGTTCCTCGCCACCGTCCACCGGCAACGCCACCACGCAGCGGCCCTGCTGCGGCTTGCCGGGACTGCCGGGCCGCACCGGCACGCTGGGCGACGAGGAAACATAGGTGGAGCATTCGCTCATCCCCAGCGCCTCGTACAACTCCTTGCCGGTCGTGGTCCGCCACTGCTCCAGCAACGCGACGCTCAACGCCTCGCCGGCGGTCAGGCCGTGGCGCAGGCTGGACAGGTCGAACGCGCGCAGGTCGTTGTACTTTAGAATCTGCCGGTACAGACCCGGCACCGCCGCGAACAGCGTCGCCCCGAACTTCTCCATCAGCGGCGGCCAGACCGTGACATCGCGCGGACCGTTGTACAACACCGCCGTCGCGCCGTTGGCCCAGGGATCGGTCAGACCGACGCCCAGGGTATAGGTCCAGTTGAACGCCCCGGCGTGCAGGATCACGTCGTCCGGGCGGATGTCATACCAACCCTGGTACATCGGCCGCCGCCCCCAGGCCGAGCGTTGGGCGTGCAACACGCCCTTGGGCTGGCCGGTGGTGCCAGAGGTATAAATGAGAAAGGCCGGATCATCGGCGGCGGTATCGGTGTAATCCAGCGGCTCGCATCGGGTCCGCAGCATCGCGACATCGGTGGGGCCGAGCACTCGCACGCCTGGCGGTGGGGCAATCGCCAGTTCGTCGGACATGGCGAGGATTCGGGCGCCGGAATCGGCCAGCAGGAAATCGGCTTCCTCCTCGGTCAATTGCGCCGAGGACGGCAACGGCACACAGCCGGCGGCGATGGCGCCGAAGAACAGCAGGGCGTAATCGCTGGTGTTGCCCATGCGGATCATCAGCCGCGCGCCCGGTTCCAAACCCAGACCGCGCAGCCCCGCCGCGACCCGCCGCACGGCGTCATCCAGTTGCGCGTAGGTCCAGCGCTCCGCTCGATCAGCCAAGGCATGGGCATCGGACGCCACGATCAGCGCCACCTTGTTCGGCGTGGTCCGCGCCGCCGCGTTCAGACAATACCGCGCCATGTTGAATCGCGCCGGCGGCAATTCGCCGGTATAACCCCATCGTCTTATCGCCATGGACTCACTTCCAAAAATCGGGCAGGAACAGCAACAGCAGCGGAAACACTTCCAGCCGCCCGACCAGCATCGACAGCGATAACAACCAAGTGGCGGTATCGTTCAGCACGCCAAACCCACCCGCCGTCTCACCTAGGCCAACTCCCATGTTGTTTAGGCCAGCCGCCGCCGAGCCGAACGCCGTCACCAAATCCGCGCCGGTCATGGCCAACGCCAGCGCCAAGGCGCAGTAGCTGAAGATATACAGATAATAGAATCCCCACACCGCCTGCATCACCCGGTCGGGAACGGGGTAGTTGCCCAGCTTGACCGCGATCTGCGCCGTGGGCCGGATCAACAATCGGGCCTCGCGCACGCTCTGCTTGTACAGCAGCAGGAAGCGAATGGCCTTGATGCCACCGCAGGTCGAGCCGACGCAACCACCGAAGAAGCTGCCCAGCAACAGCAGCAGGGGCACGAAGATCGGCCAGTCGGCCGGATAACCCACCGTGGTCAGACCATTGCTGGTCACGATCGAGAGGCTCTGGAAAAAACCACGATAAATGGATTCCCACCAGGGAAATTTGCCACTGTAGTAAAGATAGCCACAGGTGGCGGCGACGAGCCCGGCCATGACCGCGATAAAAAATTTAAACTCGGCGTCGCGAAAGATTGCCTTGAGGCTACGGGAGCGCCACGCCAGGAAGTACAGGGCGAAATTCACCGCTGCCAGCAAGGTGAAAAAACCGGCGACCAGTTCGATGGTCGAGCTGTCGAAATAGCCGATGCTGGCGTCGTGAGTGGCGAAACCGCCCAGCGCCATAGTAGCGAAGCTGTAACAAAGCGCATCGAAGAAGCTCATCCCCGCCGTCCAGTACGCCAGAGTGCATGCTACATTCAGGGCGACGTAGATGTACCAGAGATTCTTGGCGGTCTCGGTGATGCGCGGCGTGAGTTTTTCGTCCTTCATCGGCCCCGGCGTTTCCGCCTTGTAGAGCTGCATGCCGCCGACACCCAGCATCGGCAGCAAGGCGACCGCCAGCACGATGATACCCATGCCGCCGAGGAAGTTCAGTTGCGCCCGATAATAGACAATCGCCTTGGGCATGGCGTCGAGGCCGGAGAGTACGGTGGCGCCGGTGGTGGTCAGGCCGGAAACGGTCTCGAACACCGCGTCCACCAACGGCATGTGCGGGTGGTCGGACAGCATGAACGGCAGCGCGCCGATCACCGACAGCAGAAACCAGAACGCCACCACCACGATGAACCCGTCCCGGTTACGCAGATCGACCTTGAAGCGGCATACCGGCAACCAGCACAGCAGACCCAGCGCCAACATCGCTCCCATCGCTTCCGCGAACGGCAAAACCACCCCATAACCGTCATACCACCACGCCACCCCCATCGGCGGCAACATCGTGATGCTGAACACGATCATCAGCAGCCCGATCATGTGCAGCGCCGTCTTGAACGGCGACCGTCCACGCCGTCGACCGGGTTTGCTGATCGCGGCCTGGCTGATGGGCGGCCGAACGGTTACTGGCTCGCTGGAACTTGGCGAGCGCGACGGCGCCGACTTGGCTTCCAGCCAGTCATTCGGCTCGATTTGGTCGACGCTTTGGTCCGCTAGCGCGCCTTCCGTCGATCCATGAAGCGGGTTTTGATCGCTCGCCACGTGAAGGTTTTTCCTTCCCTTGTCCAGGAATTGATAGCCAACCACTGGCTCTGAACCAGTCGGAAATGCCCGCGAACCAGCCGTGAACCCCATGGACTGTCGCTTTTGCATCCGCGCGACGACAACCGGAGCAATCGGTGGGCTGGCGGCGCGACTTAGCGTGGTCTATTGGTTTATCATGGAACATGAAGGTCATGCCCGGTCGTTCGGCATTGTACAGGCGACGGCGATTCCTTGAAAAACGGTAAAGATCGGCCGAGCGATCTCCAGCACCCACCCGCTCGTTGGTTTGCCGCGCCGAGAAACCGGTTGGCCACGAACCTCGACCTCCGTTCCAATCCCTGCCCATTCCGTTCTCGATTCAGGAGAAATCCCATGCGGTTCACCAGCTCCGTCTTGCACGATCAGCAACCCATTCCGGCCGAATACGCCTTCGGTGTTCCCGATCCTGAACTGCACGTCCTGCTCGGCGCCAACCGCAACCCTCCGTTCGAATGGAGCGACCTGCCGACGGGCGTCCAGTCGCTGGCTCTGATTTGCCACGACCGGGACGTGCCAACCCGCGCCGACGACGTCAATCAGGAAGGGCGGCAAGTCCCCGCCGATTTGCCCCGCGCCGATTTTTACCACTGGATTCTGGTGGATCTGCCGCCGACGCCGGCCCGCATCCTGGCCGGCGAGTTTTCCGAAGGCGTGACGCCCGGCGGCAAACCGGGACCGGTCGGTCCGCGCGGCGTTCGCCAAGGCATCAACAACTACCGGGAATGGTTCTCGGGCGATCCCGCCATGGCGGGCGATTACTTTGGCTACGATGGTCCCTGCCCGCCCTGGAACGACAGCATCGTCCACCATTACGTCTTTACCCTCTACGCGCTCGACGTGGCGCGCTGCCCGCTGGAGGGCAAGTTCACCGGCCCCGAAGTGCTGGCCGCGATCGCCGGTCACGTTCTCGACCAGGCCAGCATCACCTGCACCTATAGCCTGAACCCGGCCGTACCGGCCTGAACCGCCATCCGGCCACAAGACCGTCGCTGGACGGGTCCATGGCTCGACCCAATCACCCAACTGGCCGCGCGCCGGCCTCCCACTTTCGCCAGGAGTTCGCCATGAGCGTCGCCGATCCACCCGGCGCCAACCAGCGCCGTCTCAAACGCTGGTACTTGGTCATGTATCTACGCGTCTTCGATGAAGACACCGGCGACCTGCTGGGTCACATCGTGGATATCAACAAGGAAGGTCTTCGCTTGGTCAGCGACAAGCACATTCCGACCCACGAAACTTTCCGTTTGTGGGTCGATGTCCCCAAGGAAGGCGCTCCGCGCCAACGCATCCATCTGGAAGCGGAGAGCCTGTGGAGCGGCCAGGACGTGAACCCGGATTTCTACGACACGGGGTTTCGCATCCAGAACATCAGCACGCAAACGATGCTGCAACTGCAATTGCTGATTGAAGAATTTAAATTCTAACCGTTCTGAGCATCTTGGCATCCGGCATGCATTAATCCCGATGGGGCGCCATGGCGCCCGTTGGCCCAAGCATGGGGTTTGGGCCGAAAGCGAAACTTGCACTGGGGAGATGCCGTCATGTCGTTTGCCATCGCCGCTGATCATGCACTGGTATGGGATAACCAGAGAACCAAAATGGTGCGGAAAATCCGGGTCGAGGTGAGCCTGCTGGGTAATCGTGGCAGCGTGTACCGCGAAGCCGGGCCGCTGTACGTGGAAACCGCGCAGGAAGTGTTCGAAGCGGTGCAGTTGCTACGAAAACGGCTGATCGATTCGCTGCTATCCGGAGTGGGCTGAACGCGGCGAGGAAGCGACATGGCCAACCGTCCCTCGTCTCGTTCGTCCGCCTCTATCCCTCCGCTCCAACCGACGCAACCCGAAAGCTTCGGGTTGCGTCGCCGCTTCCTCGCCCGCTCCGGGCGAAACCGTCCTATTTGGCCAGATTGACGCGGGCCGGAGTTTCCCCGAACACCTCCCGATAGCTGGCGTACACCGCGCCGACCGTCACCGGTCCCAGGATCAGGAGGCCCAGCCCGAACGGAATGGCGGCCACTACCGCCAATACCAGATAGATCAGCCCGAACACCAACAGCGGCAACACGTTGGCCCAGCAGGCGGCGACGCTGTCCCGCGCGGCCGGCCAGGCGTTCTGGCCACCCAGCATTACCAGGGGAATGCCGTAGAACAGCGCCATGGTCATCAGCAAACCGATCGTCAGGATGACCAGCAATACGATCAGACCGGCGCCGACAAAAAGACCGCCCACGGCTTCGGGGGGAACCACCGCGCCGGTGCTGTCCATGACCGCGCCCATCATCAAACCGCCGCCCACGAACACCACGGCCACCAAAATCATGAGCACATAGCCAGCCAGACCGATCAAACCGAGCAGGACCAGCGGCCCCATCCGCTCCTGATCCTGGAAACCCCGGAACAGATGCGCGATTTCCAGCGGTTCACCCCGCGCCTGCGCCGCCGCCCCATACAGCATTCCGCCCGCCAGCACTGGCGACAACAGCATATAGGCCAACCCGCCGACGAAGGGGATAAGCGACAGCACCACGCTGATTCCAAGGTAGATCAGCAGGATGACGATCCAGATTCCTGGGGCCTGGGCGAACGATTGCCAACCCTCGACGATCCAGCCCCAGCCACGGCCGGCCTCCACACGCATCATGGTCATGCTTTTTATCCTCCTGTTGATCTCACCTACCGGGTTTATCAACCCACATCCACGGCATCGGGATCGACGCCCAGCGCGCGTAACCGCTCGGCCAACCGCTCGGCTCGCTGCCGTTCCGCCTCGGCTCGCTGCCGTTCCGCCTCGGCCCGCTGCCGTTCCGCCTCGGCCCGTTGTTCCAGTTCCAAAAAGGTCTCGAAGCGCCGACCGTCGGGCCGGTACAACACCAGGTCGTGGCCGTCCAGGCTGAAACGCACTCTCAGGCGCGGGCTGACCCAGCCTTCCATGTCCGGCACGTCCTCCAAATAGTCGCCCCGCCGCACCCAGCCATCGAGGCTGCCGCGATCCGGGTCATAGACGTAATACTCCTCCACGCCGTAGCGTTCGTAAAAGCGGAACTTGCGGGTCATCTCGGCCACGGTGTTGCCCGGCGACAGCACTTCGAACAAGACTTGCGGCGCCACGCCGTTTTCCTGCCATTGCTGGTAGGAGCCCCGGTCGCCGGGCGGCCGGCCGAACACCACCATGACATCGGGCGCGGCCCGCAGTCGATTATTGCCTTCCACCGGATACCAGAGCAGATCGCCGGCCACGAACACGTCGGGGCGGTCGGCGAACAACGCAGCCAAGCCGCCTTGAATCGTGACAATGTAGCGGAATTGGCGGGTGTTGTCGGCCATGGGCTGTCCATCGCTGTCGGGGTAAACGATTTCGGGGGATGGCGCGGGAAGCGGCGCAACAGCCAGGCCCGACCCCAGCGGCGGCGCGGCGGGTGGCTTCACGGTAGTGGGTGCAACGGCAATCGCGGTCATGGTGACCTCCCATCGGCGATGTCTGCAATCGGTATTCAAGCGTACACGCGGCGCGGCCCGCTGTCATCGGGACACTAAAAAACCCACTGGCGCAAACCAGTGGGCTTGTTTTGAATAGCGAAGGGCGAGTTGAATCGCCCCGGCGGTTACAGCGCCTCGAAGATTCCCGCCGCGCCCATGCCGGTACCGATACACATGGTCACCATGCCGTACTTGCCACCGCGCCGGCGCAGGCCATGCACCAGGGTGGCGACGCGGATCGCGCCGGTCGCGCCGAGCGGATGACCGAGGGCGATGGCGCCGCCCAGCGGGTTGACCTTGGCCGGATCGAGGTCCAAATCGCGCAGCACCGCCAGGCTCTGGGCGGCGAAGGCCTCGTTCAATTCGATCCAGTCCATATCGGACTGCTTTAGCCCGGCCAGTTCCAGGGCCCGTGGAATCGCGGCGATCGGGCCGATGCCCATGATCCGTGGAGGCACCCCGGCGACCGCGTAACTGACGAAGCGGGCCAGCGGCTTCAGGTTCAACTGCTTCACCATCCGTTCGCTCATCAGCACCACCGCCGCCGCCCCGTCGCTCATTTGCGAGCTGTTACCGGCAGTCACGCTACCCCGGGCGGCGAACACCGGCTTGAGCTTGGCCAGCCCCGCCAGGTTGCTGTCGGGACGCGGCCCCTCGTCGTTCTCCACCACCCGCTCGCGGGTCCGGACCTGCATCGTCCCGCTGTCCGGCGACCGGTCGATCACGGTGTAGGGCAGGATCTCCTGCTTGAATTCGCCGCCGGCGATCGCGGCGACCGCGCGACGATGGCTCTCCACCGCGAAGGCGTCCTGGTCCTCGCGGGACACCTTCCACTGTTCCGCCACCTTCTCCGCCGTCAGGCCCATGCCGTAGGCGATGCCGATGTTCTCGTCCCGGGCGAATACCTCGGGGTTGAGAGCGATCTTGTTGCCGCCCATCGGGATCATGGTCATGGTTTCGGTGCCGGCGCCGATCATCACATCCGCTTCGCCCAGCCGGATGCGGTCGGCGGCCTGCGCCACCGCCTGCACGCCCGAGGCGCAGAAGCGGTTGATGGTCATGCCCGGCACGCTGTCCGGCAGGCCAGCCAGCAGCAGGCCGATGCGGGCCACGTTCATGCCCTGCTCGCCCTCCGGCATGGCGCAGCCGACGATCACGTCGCCGATCAGTCCGGGGTCCAGCCCCGGGCATTGATTCACCACCCCACGCAGCACGTGGGCCAGCAGATCGTCCGGACGGGTATTGCGGAACGCGCCACGCGCCTTGCCCACCGGCGTGCGCGCGGCGGCGACGATGTAGGCGTCCTGGATTTGCTTGCTCATCAGACTTCTCCCGTCGATCAGTTACGCAGCGGCTTGCCGGTCTTGAGCATCTGCTCGATCCGGGCCTGGGTCAGCGGCGTTTTCGCCAGTTCGACGAACGCCTTGCGCTCCAGTCCCAGCAGCCACGCCTCGTCCACCAGGGTGTTGGGGTCCACGTCACCGCCGCACAGCGCCTGGGCGATGCTCAGACCCAGCCAGTAATCGTGGGGCGAAACGAAGCCACCGTCGCGCATGTTGACCAGCGCCATCTGACAGGCAGCCACGCCCGTGCGGCCCGCTACCCGAATCTGGCGCGGCTGCGGCGGGCGGTAGCCAGTTTCGGCCAGCGCCCGGACCTGGGCCTTGGCGACGTGCAGCAACTCGTTGGGGTTGAACACGATCACGTCGGACGCCTTCAAGTGACCGAGCTGCTTGGCCTCCTCGGCGCTGCGCGAGACCTTGGCCATCGCCATCGCCTCGAAATACGGGCGCAGGAACGGCAGCAAATCGCCGCCCTTGGCTTCGGTCATGGCGCGCAGGGCGAATTCCTTGCAGCCGCCGCCGGCCGGGATGAGGCCAACGCCGACCTCGACCAGACCGATGTAGCTTTCCAGCGCCGCCACCACCCGGTCGCAGTGCATCAGGAACTCGCAGCCGCCGCCCAGCGCCAGGCCCTGCGCGGCCGCCACCACCGGAATCGCCGAATAGCGCAGCGCGGCGGTGGTTTGCTGGAACTTGGCGACGCCCGCCTCGAAGGCGACGAAATCGCCAGACTGGAGCACCGGGATCGCCTGGGCCAGATTGGCGCCGGCGCTGAACGGCGCCTCGGTCTGCCACAGCACCAACCCGCTGAACTTTTGCTCGGTGATCCTGAGCGACTCCAACACGCCGTCCAGCACATCATCGCCGATGACGTGCATCCGGCTCTTGAAGCTGAGCACGCCGATATCGTCGCCGGTGGTCCACAGCCGCACGCCGGTATTTTCAAACACCGTCTCACCGTAACGATGCGGCGCTTCGCCCAGCACCTGCTCGGGATAGGGTTGGCGCTGGTAGACCGGTAGGGTGGAACGCGGCTTGTAGGCGTCCTCGGTCGCCGAATAGGAACCTTCCGGCCGGTGGACGCCGTCCACCTGTTTCACCCACGCCGGCAGCGGGGTCTGGGTCATGGCCTTGCCGGCGGCGATGTCTTCCTCGATCCACTCCGCCACCTGCCGCCAGCCAGCCGCCTGCCAGATTTCGAACGGCCCCATGCCCCAGCCGAAGCCCCAGCGGATGGCAAAATCCACGTCGCGGGCGGTGTCGGCGATTTCCGCCAGCAGCACCGCCGCGTAGTGGAAGGTATCGCGGTGGATCGCCCACAGGAACTGGGCCTGCGGATGGTCGCTGGCGCGTAGGGCGGCGAACTTCTCGGCCGGGTTTTTGATCTTGAGGAGCGCTTGCACCGCCTCGTCGGGCTTGGCGCCGGCATCCTTGTAGGCGCCCGCGACGGGATCGAGCACCTGCTTGCCCTTGTTGGCGTAGATGCCCATCTTGGTCTTCTGGCCCAGCGTGCCCTTGTCGATCAGGGCGTTCAGCCAGGCGGGTGGGTTAAAATACTGCCGCCACGGATCGTCGCGCAACGCCAGCGCCGAACCCTTGAACACATGACCCATGGTGTCCAGGCCCACCACGTCGGCGGTGCGGTAGGTGGCGCTCTTGGGGCGGCCGATGGCCGGACCGGTCAGCGCGTCCACCAAATCCAGACTCAATCCGAATGCCTGAGTGTGATGAATGGTCGCCGCCATCGAAAATACGCCGATGCGGTTGGCAACGAAGTTGGGCGTATCCTTGGCGCGGACCACGCCCTTGCCCAGGGTGCTGACCAGGAAGGTTTCCAGCAAATCGAGTATCGCCGGATCGGTGGTCCGGCAGGGAATCAGCTCCACCAGCGCCATGTAGCGCGGCGGGTTGAAGAAATGGATGCCGCAGAACCGGGGGCGCGCGCTTTCGGGCACCGACTCGGCCAGCAGGCTCAGCGGCAGGCCGGAGGTGTTGGTGGCCAGGACCGCCCGGTCGTTCAGGTAAGGCGTGATCTTTTTGTACAGGTCGGCCTTCCAGTCCGGACGTTCGGCGATGGCCTCGATCAGCAGATCGCAGCTTCGCAGTTCCTCCAGGTGCTGATCGTAGTTGGCGGGCTGGATCAGTTCGGCCCGCTCCTTGGCGGCGAACGGCGCCGGACTCAGCTTGACCATGCTGGCGATGGCCTTGGTCACGGCCCCGTTGGGATCGCCGTCCTTGGCCGGCAGATCGAACAACACCACCGGCACGTCGGCGTTGGCCAGATGGGCGGCGATTTGCGCGCCCATCACGCCCGCGCCCAGAACCGCCACCCGGCGGATGGATGCTGCGTTACTCATATCTGAATGCCCTCTCGTCAGGCTGTCGAAACACGCGGCGGAACCGCCGTTCCTTCCATCATGCGCTGGCAAAAATAAAGCCGGGGACAGGACCCCGGCTTTCTCGATTTGGCTAATCGATGGGTTTTAGAAATTGTACGTCACCTGCGCGGCCAGGATATTGACGTTGTTGTCGTAACTGCCCCTCAGCCAGCCGTAGAAGCCGATGTTCTGAGCGTCCGTCGGAAATCTGCCGCCACTGTCGTCGATCGACATCCCCTGCACCCAGATATAGGTGTAGCCGAAGTCGAACCACAGATCCTTGTTCGGCTTGTACTGGGCGCCCAGCGACAGCCAGGTGCGGTTGTTGTCCGGCAGTCGCGGCGTGCGGAATTCGGCGCCATCGACTGGCGACTGATCGTAGGCCAGGCCACCACGGAATTTCCATTGATCGTCGTACCGGTAGCTGGCGCCGATCGCCACCCGCCAGGTATTGCGCCAGTTTTCGTGAGTACTGGAAACCAACTGGCCGTTGGCTGCTCCGTCGGTGCGGACAAAGTCGAGGTACTGGATCGACGACCAGCCGGTCCAACTCAGGTCGCCCATGATCTCCCAGCGGTCGTCGAGCTGGTGCCAGCCGCTCAGGATCGCGGTGTCGGGCACTTCGACGTCCGCCTTGACCCCGCCGTCGTAGAAGATGGCGGCAAGCCCTGCGTTTGCGGCGGCATTGCCAGGTCCCAGGGTGGTCACCGTTGGAATACCGTGGCTGACATTGCCGGTGACCGTATACTTGATGCTCGAACGGTAGGAGAAGCCGAGCCGGGTCTGTGGCGAAGGCGCGAACATGACGCCGAGGTTATAGCCCCAGCCCCAGTCGTCGCCCTTAACCTCGCCGAAGCCTTCCAGATTGCTCAGCGCGCCGCCCGGAGCGCATAGAGCGGCGCCGAGGCTTTGGCACAAGGCTCCGCTGGCATTGAAAGCATTGCTGAATGTGCCTTCAAGCCGCTGTGCGCTCACGCCTAAGCCCAAGGAGAGGGTATCGTTGACCTGGTAAGAGATGGACGGGTTGATGTTCACCGTCTTGATGTCGGATTTGATGGCGCGGAAGCGGCCTATCCAGTCCGAATCGTATTGGGTCTTCAAGCCAAACGGCGCGCCGATGCCGAGACCGATGCTGATTTGATCGTTGACCGGCATGGCGAAATAGGCGCTCGGCACGAAATTCCAGCCGCCGTTGTCGCCGCCCTCGCCGCCCCGAACGTAAATTCCGGCCGGCATCACCGAGCCGTCGTCGGAAAATTCGGATGAAGGTTTAACAAGATTCAACGCGCCGACGACCTGCATCTTCCCCGCGGGCAAATAGGCCATGCCAGCCGGGTTGAAGTAGATGGTGCTGGCGTCTTCCGCCACCGCCGCCGATCCGGCATAGGCGTTGCCAAGGCCGCTGGCGTTTTGCTCCAACAACTGGAATCCGGAAGCATAGGCCTGGCCGGTGACGGTCAATAACCCGGCGATGCCTAGGACCAGTAGTGAACCATGTATTTTTGCGTGGAACATTGTTTTGCCCTTTGGTCGTTGGTAAACAAGACTTTTTAGTTTGCCCCGGCTGGCGTCGCGGTTGCCCGCGGCGAGGTTTGCACGAATCCACGTTCGGCAACCCAAACTCCGGCGGTGCCCGAAAAACACTGGGTTGTGTCAGCTTTCATACCGAAGTAGCCTGTTTCAAACTTCTGTTTGAATTATCCAAAAGTATACTGTAAATAAATGCACAATCTGGCTATTTCATGAGCGATTCAGCATCAGGCGTCGCACCGCCGCCGCATCGAAGGGCCAACCCAGCTCTTCCCCCGTATCCAGCCGGCGCAACACCGGAATCCGAACTCCGTAGTGTTCCAGTAAATCCTCGTCGTCGGCGATCTCCACCGTGTGGAATGGCGCGGCCACCGCGCCGCGAATCAGGTCAGCGGCCCGTTCGCACAGATGGCAACCGCCGGTGACGTACAGCGCCAGCAATGGCGCGCACTCCTCGTGTTCCATGCAACTTCCCTCCACATCGAAAATCCCATCCCGTCAAGGCGCCGCGTTCGTGCCCTTCATTGTGGAAGTGATTATCATTAGATTAAGGTCTTCATCCCACGGTCGCCCATCCCCCCTCCAAGCTCCAAATGGCCAGATTGCTGCACGAACTGATTCTCGAACAGGCGGGTCGTCATCCCACCGCGACCGCCATCACGCATCGCCAGTTCTCGTTGGATTATGCCGCCCTCGCCGATCAAATCCAGGCCGTGGGGCGCGGGTTGCGAACCCTGGGCCTGAATCGGGCGGAGCGAATCGCCGTCTATTTGCCGAAACGGCTGGAAGCCGTCGTGGCCCTGTTTGGCGCCGCGTTGGCCGGTGGCGTGTTCGTCCCGATCAATCCCCTGCTGAAGCCTGAACAAGTCGCTTACATCCTGCGTGACTGCAACGTGCGCATCCTGGTCACGGCTCGTGATCGGGCGGCCCTGCTAGAAACGGCGTTGGCCGATTGCCCCGACCTGCATACCCTGGTGCTGACCGAGGAAGCCGTTCCCACGCCCCAGCGCCCGCGTCATTGGCAAATCCTCGACTGGTCGACGCTGCTGAGCGCGGCCAACGGCCCGCCACCGGCGCGAATCATCGATCTGGACATGGCCGCCATTCTCTACACCTCGGGCAGTACCGGCAAACCCAAGGGCGTGGTGTTGTCGCATCGCAACCTGCTGACGGGCGCTCACAGCGTCGCCGAATACCTCGGTAATCGACCCGATGACCGCATTCTGGCGGTGTTGCCGTTCAGCTTCGATTACGGTCTGAGTCAGCTCACCACCGCCTTTGTCGCCGGCGCGCGGGCGGTGCTGATGGATTATCTGCTGCCGCGCGACGTCATCAACACCGTCGCCCGCGAGGGCATCACCGGACTGGCGGCGGTGCCGCCGATGTGGGTGCAACTGGCGGCGCTGGAATGGCCAGCGGCGGCGGCCAGTCTACGCTACCTGACCAACTCGGGCGGAGCGATGCCGCGCGCCACCCTGGCGGCCCTGCGCCGCGCCCTGCCCAATACCACGCCGTATTTGATGTACGGATTGACCGAGGCGTTTCGCTCCACCTACTTGCCGCCCGAGGAAATCGAGCGCCGGCCGGATTCCATCGGTAAGGCCATTCCGAATGCTGAAATTCTCGTCGTGCGCGAGGACGGCACGCCATGCGCGCCCGGCGAACCGGGCGAACTGGTGCATCGCGGCGCCCTGGTGGCGCTCGGCTACTGGAACGATCCGGTCAAGACCGCCGAACGCTTCCGCCCCGTCCCCGGCCAAAATCCCGGCCTGCCGCTGCCGGAGCTGGCGGTGTGGTCGGGCGATACGGCGCGGATGGATGAGGAAGGTTTCCTGTATTTCATCGGCCGCAAGGATGACATGATCAAAACTTCCGGTTACCGGGTCAGCCCCACCGAAGTCGAGGAAGTCCTGTACGGCAGTGGTCGAGCCGCCGAGGCGGCGGCACTGGGCATTCCCCATCCGGCCCTAGGCCAAGCCATCGTCGCCATGATCAAGCCCGTGCGGAAACCGTTTGACGAAAGCGCGCTGATCGCCCATTGCAAACAGCATTTGCCCAATTTCATGGTCCCGCTGCGCATCATCGCCCGCGCCGGCGACCTGCCGCGCAACCCCAACGGCAAGATCGACCGCAAGGCGCTGGTCGAGGAGTTGCGCGCATTGTTTCCGGAGCCGCCGTCATGACTGTCGTTCGACCCACGCACCGGCCCATGAACCCGTTTCCGGTGATCGACGACTGCCTGTGGATCGGTGGGATGCCGCTGACCCAACTGGCGGCGCGGGTCGGGCGGACCCCGTTTTACGCCTACGACCGCCGCTTGCTGGATGCGCGGGTGACGCTGTTGCGGCGCGCGCTGCCAGGAGTAGTCGAATTGCACTATGCGGTCAAGGCCAATCCGATGCCAGCCGTGGTTCAGCGTATGGCCAGTTTGGTGGACGGGCTGGATGTCGCTTCGCTCGGCGAGCTGACGGTAGCGTTGGATACCGGCATCGACCCGGCCCGGATCAGCTTCGCCGGGCCGGGAAAACGGCCGCTGGAACTGGCCGCCGCCATTGCCGCCGGTATCACGATCAATCTGGAATCCGCCGGTGAACTGGAAACAGTGGCCCGGCTGGGCCGGGAATCGGGCCGGCGTCCCCAGGTCGCGGCGCGGGTCAACCCGGATTTTGAGCTGAAAGCCTCCGGAATGAAGATGGGTGGCGGTCCCAAACCGTTCGGCGTGGACGCCGAACAGACGCCGGCTTTACTGCGGCGGATCGGCCAACTGGAACTGGATTTTCAAGGCTTCCACATTTTTTCTGGCTCGCAGAACCTGCGCGCGGTGGCCATCGTCGAAGCGCACGACCGCACCTTTGAACTGGCGTTGCGGCTGGCGGCGGACGCGCCGGGGCCAGTGCGGCTGCTGAACATCGGCGGCGGCTTCGGCATTCCCTATTTCCCCGGCGACGCCCCGCTGGATTTGCAACCCATCGCCGCCAACCTGGATCGCTGGCTGCCAAGGGTGAAGGAACGACTGCCGGAAGCGCGGGTGGTGCTGGAACTGGGCCGCTATCTGGTGGGCGAGGCGGGAATCTACGTGGCCGAGGTCGTGGACCGCAAGGTTTCGCGCGGCCACACGTTTCTCATCACCAACGGCGGCTTGCATCATCACCTGGCGGCGTCCGGCAATTTTGGCCAAGTCATCCGCAAGAATTACCCGGTGGTGGTCGGCAACCGAGTGGTGGGAACCGAGCGGGAAGTGGTGACGGTGGTCGGGCCGCTCTGCACGCCGCTGGATATTCTGGCCGAGCGGATGGAACTGGCCAAGGCGGACATCGGCGATCTGATCGTGGTGTTCCAATCCGGGGCTTATGGGTTGACCGCCAGCCCGACCGGGTTTCTCAGTCATCTAGCTTGCGGGGAGGTGCTGGTCTAATCACTCGGACTATTCTTGGAGCCAAACCAAATCGGGTGAAGCTTTTCCATGCTCGCAAAAATAAGAGACGGCTTTTTTCGCCATGTCCTTATCGACGCACTGATTGGATGGATAACTCCCCAGTTGTCCACCAGTAACCACATCCTCATAGTCAGCGTCAGATTTATTAGGGTCTATCAGCGTATGAAGCTCTTGATCAACCTGAAAAGCAGCAAAAACAACGAATTTTTCACCATCCCCACCCACGGTTAAAGTTGCGTCATCACTGACCCAAAACTCGACCGAAGTTTTTTTCTTTCCATCGAGACGATCCAGCGCGGCATAAGCTTGATCCAAATCTGTACATTGCTGCTCGATGGTTTCAAGTCGAGCACCCATCCATTCCTCTTCAAAAAACTTTTTTACTTTCATGAAACATCCTCATCAGGTTGGTTCAAAGGTTTTAGTTCCACTTGGCGAGTGAACCGTAAGACGCTTTACCCCTAAATTTCTCGCAAGAGATCGCAACCCTCCAGAAGGACCGCATGATTTACATGGATCGCGATCGACGAACAGTTCAGCATCTTCAGCCGTGCCCGCTGCCCCATCATCGATCGCTTTTTGAACCGCCTCGGCTTCAGCATGAGTCTTGGTTATGGCATTGACTTTCTTCAAGGTTATTTTCGTCTTCGGATCTTGGGCGCTTGAGTTAATACCCCGATATTCCTTCCCATTAATTTTTAGTATGGCAAGGGTTGATACATCATCGTGCGAACCTGCCTTGGGAAGCTTAAGCCGCTCACGTTCTTTTTCCAGCTTTTTTTTAATGGCAGGGACCGGGCAGCTTTGCGTAACTCCTTTAGCTGGGCTACCAGGCTTCTTTTTAGAAGCCTTCTGTTGCAATTCCCTTTTCTTTTTACTCAGACCATTTGGCATCGTCATGCTCCCCCGATCACGCCAGCCATTTACCTAAATAATCCAAGGCACCTTTGCGGAGCAACTCGCCTTTTTTTATCGGATCGGTCAGCGCCGGATCCTTCAAAACCGGTTCCACCCATGGATACTGCGGATCCTTGTCGAACCCTCCACCCAACATGAGCATCAAACTGATATAAATAGCGATTCCTTTCTCATCGGTCAGTCCATGGCTCCTGGCGGACTGATAGCCCTGCCGAACCAGTTGCCGAATAGCGGGGTCACCCACTGCCTGATATTTCTCAGGAAACAAGGCGTAGAGCAGTTTCAGCATGTAGTCTCCAAAGCTCAGCTCCTTATCCTCACCCGTCCGTGACAAGGCGCTTGTCGGCAGTTCGCAAACCTTGCGCAGGGCGCGCTCCTCGTACTGGCTTTCCTGGCCCGCCGCTTCATTGAGAAAAGCCATCGCCCGGTCATGAAGCTTGTCGATGCGATCACTGGGATCGACGATATCCTCGTCCTTGAGAATCTTGCCCGCCCAAGGCAACTGAGGGTCTTGGTCAAAATAGCTGCCCAGCATGAACATCAGGCCCACGTAGAGATGCAGATCACGTTCGGAAACCACTTCGTACTGTTCCGCCTGCTCGATCCCCAGGCGAATCACCTTGCGGACCTGATCCTCTCCCAGGATTTCGCAATGCTTGGGAAAAAATTCCTTCAGGTGTTCAAGCAACCGGTTCTCAAAATTATGGATGGCCGCCTGCTCGAAGGTTGTCATCTGGGCTTCGCGCATCACTAACATAGCTCATCTCGCTCCGTCGTCGGCTAATCTCATCCCCCAATCAACACCGTCATCTCACCCTTCGCGATCTTGTTGGGCGGACCCACCGCTTCCAAAATCGTGTCGCCCATGCGACAAGCGGGCAGGTTATTGATAAAAACCGTCTTGCTGCCGTCGATGACCACACCGGGGCCGTGCGGTGGAATCGGCAACGGTGTCGTGCACATGTGAATATCCGCGCCCGCCGCCGCACTGGTGATCATGCTGCCCATGGTGGACGCCGCCGTAGCTTTGGCGGTTTCCTCGGCTGCCTTGGCTGCTGGCGCGCCCGGTGTGCCCGCCGCCGCCAGCGTCGCCGCTTCCGCCGTCTTGATCACTGCGTCGGACGTTTGCTTGGCCGCCTGCAATGCGGGCGCGGCGGCGGCCAGGATTCCACGCCAGGCGGAAAGGTAACCGATCTTGACATCCAGACTGCCAGGGCCGCCCGTCAACACCGGCGGCAGGGGATGAGCCACGGGATCGGTAATACGCGCTGCGGGTTTACCCGACATGTCAACCTCCTCTACCTAACGTTCCTGAACGGGAAGCGGTGGGGTCAGGACCACCCGCTCTTTCCGGCACTCGTCGCCTTCGCGCCAGAATTTCAGCAGGGCCACGGGGTTTTCGTCCTCCACAATATAACGCAGCACCGGGCCAAAGACCGTCCGCAGATCCAGTTCATTGCAGGTCGGCAAATAAACCCGCAACACCCGAGGATCGTAATAGCGAAAATAGAGCGGGGTCAGGTCCGGCCCGTACACCTTGAGAAAAGTGCGCAAGTGCATCCGCAGGTCCCGGAAACTGGCCTTGCTGATGGCAAACACACCCCAATGCTGGCCCCAGCCTTCCTGAAGCAGCCAATCGGTAAACGGATGACCGGGGGGTCGCACGACCGCGAGATACGGCGCGACCAGCGCTAGTTCGGGGTCCAACTCACCGCGAAACAGACACTCCGACTCAACCCCCATCTGCTCCAGGGTCTGGGGCAAACGGGGCGCCGAGGCACCATCGAGAATCGCATACACCGTCGTATCGGGAATGGCGAACAACTGCTGGGCAATGGCGGGGGGCGAAATTTGGGTGGTCATGCTTCAGGCTCCACCGGCCGCCGCCGCGCAGATTTCGCAAAACGGCGTCCCGCTTTGAGCGGCGCTGGCCAGTGCCAGCGCCTGCGGCGCTTGCAAGGCACTCACGTTGACCGAATCCAGCGACTTGCTCTTCTCCTGGATCGGCGTGGCCTGAGCGTCGGTCACCGCGCCGGCCTGGTCGGTCGCCGCTTCCTTGGGCGCCGTCGGGTCGGCGGGCGCACTGGGCGAACTACCGGAACCCGAACCCGCTGAACCGCCGCTGTTGATCTTGACCATCGTGCCCTGGATGGTGACTCCGGATGAATCGATCTTAATGAAGCCGCCGCTGGCCTTGATGGTCAACTCCATGCCTGCTTCGATCACCACCTTCATACCGGCCTTGAGATGAATCTCCTGGCCCGCTTGCAGCGCATATTTTTGTCCGGTTTTTTCCTGAATATCCTGAGTCACGTTAATCGACAGGGCGCCGCTGACCTTTTGGTTATGATCACCCTTCACTTGCTGGTGCTTGTCGCCCCCGACCTTTTCCTTCTGGCTGCCCTTGATCGTCAGGTGCTTGTCGCTATCGACCTGTTCAAACTGATTGTTCTTGACGATAAGGTGGCGATCGTTGCCAATCCATTCCAACGAGTCGTTTTCGATGCGGACATCCTGGTTGTATTGGCCATGAATGAAAATCTGTTCCTTGTCCTTGGTGTCGTCGAGGCGGATTTCGTTGAAACCACCCCCTCCGGGAGTGGACAGGCTTTTGAGGGTGGACACCATTTTCTTGTCCGGCAGTCCATAGGGCGGCATGTTGGCGCCGTTATAGACCCGGCCGGTGATGATCGGCTGATCGGGATCGCCCTCCAGGAAATCGACGATCACTTCCTGGCCGATGCGCGGCAGATTAAAAGAACCCCACTTCTTGCCCGCCCAATTCTGGGCCACCCGAATCCAGCAGGAGCTGTCCTGATCGGCGCTGCCATGGCGATCCCAGTGAAACTGGCATTTCACCCGGCCGTATTGATCGGTGTAAATCTCCTCGCCCTTGGGGCCGACCACGATGGCGGTCTGCGGCCCCTGCACCACCGGCTTGGGCGTGATGCGCGGCGCCCGGTAGGGTTGCTTGGCCTCGATTGCGACGATCTCGCCCAGATACGGCTTGCCGGAAATGGCTCCGCCGGAAAAGGATTCGTATTCGTCCGACTCCAGCCGATGGGTCGCCGACACGATCAAGTATTCCCGATTCTGCTCCTCGCGCGGGCACTGGGTCAGGCTGAACAGATAGCCCACCGCCAGCCCGGCGGCGTTGCCCCGCCCCTGGGCGATCTCATGCTGGGCCAGCAGTTCCTGCAACCGAATCTTGGAGTAGTTGTTGCCATCGCCCGGTTCGACGTAATCACCCGGATAATCGTACATCTCGAAATCGGCCAGGGCGTGACTCTTGGGCTGGTTCAACACCGCGCGCAGGTTCTTGCGCGGGGCCTTGAAATCGAAATCGTTCAGGGCGTAGGCTCCGGGCTGCACCTGCTTGAACGACAGCCATTCCGACAGATGATCGCGCTCGCGATGATCGTGGATGTCCGGTGGAAAATACGGGAGTTGTTCGTATTGGGGAAACTTGCCGTGCGAGCTGTAGCCATCGGCCAATACCACCGTGTTCTTGCCATTCTCATGCTCGAAGTAGTAGTACATGCCCTCCTGTTCCATCAGCCGGCTGATAAAGTTGAAGTCCGTCTCCCGGTACTGCACGCAGTATTCCCATTCCCGATAACTGCCGTTCAGCTTATCCTTGAAATCGGTGAAGCCCTGCTCCCGAAAGATCTCCTTGATGATGTCGGGAACCTTCTTTTTCTGGAAGATTCGACAATCGGAAGTGCGCGTCAGGAACCACAACCAGGGGCTGAGAGTGGCCCGGTAGGCGCCGTAACGCAGGCCGCGGGTGCCCAGATAACCAAACCGCGTGACGAAACCGTTGAAGTAGCGGGTGCCGCGCCTGTTGGGCATCTCCAGCCGGATCGTGATGTTCTTGCCCAACACATCTGTGATCTGGATGTCGGTCTTTTCACTGAACAGTTCGACATCGCATTCGAACAGCCGGCCCAGTTGCTCGGTGACCGTCATTCGGCCGAAGACCAGCACGTCCTCGCCCAAGGGCGTGTTGACGGAGATCATGCGATGTTTTTGCGTAACGGTGGCCATGTCCTCGTTTCTCCATGCCCGCTATCATCGGATTCAGTGTAGCGTAACCTCATGCGAAAAACCGGCCATCTTTCATTCGCCCCGCCGGATTCGCACTAAACTTTCAGGATCGCCTGCCCCTCCCGGAGACCCACGCCATGCCCGGTCGAATGGAATTTGAGTTGAACCTGCCCCAGTCCACCCCGCGTCCCACCCGCCGGAACCCCGACGCGCCGCCGCGCATCCTGATCATGGCCGATTTCAGCGGACGCGTTCACCGTGAGCCGCCCGCCGCCGACCCGGATCTGGCCAGCCGACCCCTGCTCGTGGTGGACGCGGACCGTTTCAATACGGTCATGGCCCGACTGGAGCCCAGATTGCGGTTGCCGCTGGCGGCCGGCGCGGACTTCACCGTCCGCTTCGCCCAGCTCGACGATTTTCATCCCGACGCGCTCTACCAGCGGCTGGAACCGTTCCAAGCCTTGCGTCGCACTCGCGCCCGCCTGCTCGATCCGGCCCATTTTACCCAGGCGGCGGCCGAATTGGCCCCCCTGACCCCACCGGAACCGGTCCATTCCGGGCCGTCCACGCCAGCGGAAGGCGACGCGGCCCTGCTTGAACGGTTGCTGGGCCGCGCCCCGGCCGCGCCACCCGCCACCCGGCCCGTCGAGGCGGGGGCAACCATCATTCAAGACTGGCTGCGGACCCTCGTGCAACCGCACATCGTCCATACCGATCCGCGCCAATCGGCCTGGGTGGCGGCCGTGGACACCGCGATTGGCGACCAGATGCGCGCCATCCTGCATCACCCGGCGTTCCAGGCGCTGGAAGCCATCTGGCGCGGCGTCCATGGTTTGGTCGCCGATCTCGACGACGAGGCGGCGCGCGTTTTCCTGCTCGATGTCACCCAACAGGAATTACTCCTTGACCTACGCGCGGCGGGCGGCAAGCCGCAAGCGACCGGCCTCCACACCCTGCTGATCGAACGGGGGGTGCGAATGCCCGACGGCGAACCCTGGACGCTGTTGATCGGCGACTACGTCTTCGGCGCCGCGCCCGAGGACATCGCGTTGCTGGCGGCCCTGGGTTCGCTGGCCAGCCAGGCGGGCGGCCCGTTCCTGGCGGCGGCCAAGCCGGAACCGCTGGGCTGCGCTTCGATGGCGGCGCTGGCCGATCCCGCGCGCTGGCCGCCGCTGCCGGCCGAAACCGAACAGCGCTGGCTGGCGCTGCGCCGGTGCGATGTCGCGCCCTGGATCGGTCTGGTCCTGCCGCGCGTCCTGTTGCGCCTGCCCTATGGCAAAAAGACCGAGCCGGTCGAAGCCTTCGCCTTCGAGGAAATGGCGGGCGGCCGTGATCCCGAGGCGTACCTCTGGGGCAACCCAGCCCTGGTCTGCGCGCGGTTGATCGCGGCGGCGTTCGCGGAAAATGGCTGGAATTTCAGCCCCGGCGACGTGCTGGAACTCGACGACTGCCCGGCCCACGTGTACGAGGAAGCCGGGGATCGCGCGATGCAGCCCGCCACCGAGGTTCTGCTGAGCGAGCGGGCCATGCTGGAAATCCTGGCGCGCGGGCCGATGCCGCTGCTGGGTCATCGCCAACGCAACACGGTCCGGCTGGCGCGGTTTCAGTCGCTGGCCGATCCACCAGCGGCGCTGGCCGGCGCGTGGCGCTCCTGATGGCGGTGTCCTCCTTCATCGCAATTCGCAACCTGCGCAAGCACTACACCGAGGGCGACCGCCAGCGAACCCTCTTCGCCGACCTGAACCTGGACATCGGCTCCGGCGAGTTCGTCGCCCTGCTGGGCCAGTCCGGTTCCGGCAAATCGACCCTGCTCAATCTGTTGGGCGGCATCGACCTGCCGGACGGAGGTCAGATTCGCATCGGCGACCGGTCGTTGACCGCTCTGCCCGAGGTGGAGCGCACCCGCTTCCGCCGCCGGCATATCGGCTTCGTGTTCCAGTTCTTCAACCTGATCCCCACCCTGACGGTCGGGGAGAACTTGCTGCTGCCCCTGGAACTGAACGGACTGACGACCCCCGACCAGCATGATCGAGCATTGGAACTGCTAGATCACGTCGGACTGGGTGACCGCCGCGACAGCTTCCCGGAACGGCTGTCCGGGGGCGAGCAACAGCGGCTGGCGCTGGTCCGGGCATTGGTCCACGACCCTTGGGTATTACTGGCCGACGAGCCGACCGGCAATCTCGACGCGGCGACCGGCGAGCATATCCTGGAATTGCTGCTGAGCCTGCATCGTCAGGCGCAAACCACCATGATCGTGGTGACCCACAGCCAAACGGTCGCTGCCCGCGCCGACCGGATTCTGATGCTGGACGCCGGGCACATCCGGGAACAGGCTCGGTGACGCCGCTACTTTGGCGGGCGCTGTGGCGCCATCCGTTGCGCCACCCCTGGCAACTGGGCCTGGCGATTCTCGGCATCGCGCTGGGAGTGGCGGTGGTGCTGGCGGTCGATCTGGCCAACGCCAGCGCCCGGCGCGGTTTCGATCTGGCCATGAATCGCCTGACCGGTCACGCCACTCATCGCCTGGTCGGCGGATCGCGGGGCGTGCCCGAAAGTGTCTATGTGCAATTGCGATTGGAACGTGGCATCCGCCAGGCGGCCCCAGTCGTGACCGGATACCTGCCGCGCGCCGACCTGCCCGGCCAACTGCTGCAAATCCTTGGCGTCGATCCTTTCGCCGAAGCGCCGTTTCGCGACCCCGCCGCCGATGTCACCGGCAGTGCGTTTGACCTGCGCGCGTTGCTGCTGCAACCGGACGCTGCCCTGCTGCCGACGGCGCTGGGCGAGCAGGTCACGCTACGGCGGGGCGAGCAACGGTTTACCCTGCGCCGCGTGGGCACGCTGCGCGGGCCGGAACTGGACGGACTGATCATCACCGACATCGCCACCGCGCAAACCTTGCTCGGCCATGCCGGGCGACTCAGCCACATCGATCTGATCCTGCCGGAAGGTGCCGCTGGCGAGACGCTGGCTGCTGAATTGCGCGCCGGGTTGCCATCCGACCTGCGGCTGGAGCGTCCGGCGCAACGCAACCAGGCGACGGTGGACCTCAGCGCCGCCTTTTCGCTCAATCTGACCGCCATGAGCTTGCTGGCGCTGGTGGTGGGCCTGTTCCTGATCCACAACGCCATCAGCTTTTCGGTGGTGCAACGCCGCGCCCTGCTGGGCATGCTGCGGGCGCTGGGCGTCAGTCGCCAGGAACTATTCCTCGGCATCCTGGGCGAGGCGTTGCTGCTCGGGCTGGCGGGAACCCTGCTCGGCGGACTGCTGGGGCTGTGGCTCGGTTCCGGACTGGTGCATCTGGTCACCCGCACCATCAACGATCTGTACTACGTCCTCAGCGTCCGCGAGTTTTTCATCGATCCCTGGTCGCTGGCCAAGGGCGCGGCGCTGGGCCTGTCGGCGACCCTGGCGGCGGCCTGGTTGCCGGCGCGAGAAGCCGCCAATGTGCCTCCTGGCCTAGCATTGAGCCGCGCCCATCTGGAAACCCGCTGGCGAGCCGCCCTACCCTCTCTGGTCCTGATCGGACTGACGCTGCTGGGCGCCGGCGGGCTCATTCTGGCATTCTCCCGCACCCTGGTTCCCGGCTTCGCTGGCCTGTTCCTGCTGATTCTCGGCTGCGCGTCGCTGACGCCGCCCGCCGTGGTCGGCCTGGCGCGGTTGAACCGGCCGCTGGCCGCCCGGCTGGGACTGCTGGCGCGAATGGCCAACCGCGATGTCGCCCGCCATCTCAGCCGCACCGGTATCGCGGTCGCGGCGCTGATGGTGGCGTTCGCCACCACGGTCGGCGTCGGGGTGATGGTGGACAGCTTCCGGGGTGGGGTGGCGATCTGGATCCACGATCTGCTGAACGCCGACTTGTACCTCGCGCCGCCCGCCATCGAGGACGGCGGGAATTCGGAACCCGTGCGCCCGGCGGCGCTGGCGGCCTTGCGCGCCACGTCCGGGGTGGCGGCGGTTTCCACCTATCGGCGGATCGCGGTGGATCTCGACGGCCACCCCGTCCAGGTGATGGCGGTGGACCTCGCACCCGCCTCCCAGGCTGGTTATCACCTCATCGGCGGTGACCCGGCGACCGCCTGGCGCGCGTTCCAGACCGGCGAGGCGATCCTGGTTTCGGAACCACTGGCCTACCGGCGCGGATTACGTATCGGCGATGGGCTGGACTTGCCGACCGACCGGGGAACGCGGCGCTTCACCATGGCTGGCGTTTTTCTGGATTACGGCTCGGAACACGGGCGGATTCTGCTGCACCGCTCCGGCTACGAGCGCTATTGGCGGGAACCGACGGTCGGCTCGATGGCGGCGTTCGCCGCGCCCGGCGAGAATCTGGCGACCCTGCGCGAACGCTTGCAGGACCGACTGGGACCGATTCAGCCGCTGCTGATCCGCTCCAACCGCGACATTCAAAGCCGCACACTGGAAATTTTCGACCGCACGTTCACCATTACCAACGTGTTGCGGCTGCTGGCGATTCTGGTGGCGGCGGTCGGCGTGTTGAGCGCGCTGCTGGCGCTGCAATTGGAGCGGGCGCGGGAGTTCGCGGTGCTGCGCGCCACCGGCATGACGGCGGGCGAAATCGGCGGGCTGGTATCGTGGCAAACCGGCTTCATGGGAATCGCCGCCGGTCTGCTGGCCTTGCCGACCGGCGTGCTGCTGGCGGCGATGCTGATTTTCGTGATCAACCGGCGGGCGTTCGGCTGGAGCCTGCCATTCCAAGTCGATCCCATGTTGCTGTTGGAAACGCTGGCGCTGGCGGTAATCGCCGCCCTGCTGGCCGGCCTGTACCCGATCTGGCGCATGGCCCGCGCCCAGCCCGCCGACGCGCTGCGGACGGAATAATGAACCAACGTCTCGCGGGGTGGATGGGAGGACTGCTGGCGGCGCTGGTCATCGGCTTGGCGGCTTACCCTTTGCTGCAACCTTCATCCCAGCCACCCAGCGCCGTCGCCGTCAGTTCAGCCCTGGGTGGAGACGACAACGCCGGTTATCAACGCGCCTATGCGCCCCGACCCTTCCAGTTCCCCGCCGATCACGGCCCGCATCCGGAATTTCGCACCGAATGGTGGTACGTCACCGGGAACCTGGCCGATACCACAGGCCGGCCATTCGGCTACCAATTGACGATTTTTCGCATCGCGTTGTCGCCGACCGCGCCGCCGGCGGACTCGCCCTGGCGCGCGAACCAGGTCTACATGGGCCATTTCGCGCTGACCGATGTCGCGGGCAACCGTCACCACGGTTTCGAACGCTTCAGCCGGGGCGCGCTGAGCCTGGCGGGCGCGCAAGCGACACCGTTTCGCGTCTGGCTGGAAGACTGGGCGCTGACCGGCGCGGAACCCGACTTTTTTCCGTTGCGAATCCGCGCCCGGGAAGGCGACATCGCCATCGATTTGACGCTGGACGCCGGTAAGCCCGTCGTGTTGCAGGGGGACCGGGGGTTGAGCCAGAAAAGCGCGGAACCCGGCAATGCTTCCTACTACTACTCCCACACCCGGCTGCCGACTCAGGGAACGGTCCGCGTCGGCGGGCGAAGTTTCACGGTCAGTGGCGCAAGCTGGCTGGACCGGGAATGGAGCACCAGCGCGCTGGGACCGGATCAGAGCGGTTGGGACTGGTTCGCGTTGCAACTGGACGATGGGCGGGACCTGATGTTCTACCGGCTGCGCCGTAAGGATGGCGGCATGGACCCGTTCAGCAAGGGAACGCTGGTCGAGCCCGATGGCCAGGCACGGTTGTTGCGCGGGAACGAGGTGGAGTTACAACCATTTGGCGAGTGGGTCAGTCCTCACGCGGGCGACCGCTATCCCGCCGGCTGGCGGCTGCGCTTGCCCGCCGAGAAGCTCGATCTGACCGTAACGCCGAAAGTGGCCGATCAGGAAATGCGGCTGACGGTGCGCTACTGGGAAGGCGCGGTCACGGTGAACGGACAGGTTGGCGGCCAAGGTTATCTGGAAATGACTCGGTACGCTTCCCGTTGAGATCGTGGTCAAGGCACTTCCAATCCCGCATAATCGCCGGGTTTCCGCCACGACCACCGCAAGCATCGGCTCGCTGCGTGGCCCACCCGCTCTAACCCTGGTCCAACTCGCAGGCCTCCCGATGCCATCCCGCTACCCACAACTTCGTAGGCTACCCTGGTTCGTCACTTTGATCCTGCTGGCGGCGGGCAGTGCCCGAGCCGGCCTCTTTGAGGAAGGCGATATTCTCATGGTGCAAGCGGCCCCCGACGCCATTCATTTCAATTCCAGTCCCGAACACGCCGATTATTCATGGCTGGTCGGCCTGGAATGGCAGTCCCCCTCGCGGTGGTTGGTGGGAGCAGCCTACTTCAATAATAGCTTCGACCAGAAATGTCAGTACTACTATTTCGGAAAATCCTGGTCGCTCGATTTCATCAGCGACAACGAATATTTCAAGAATCTGTACTTCAAGCTGACCGGCGGCGTTCTGCTCGGTTACAAGGAACCTTACGAGGACAAGATCCCATTCAATAACGATGGCGTGGCGCCGGGGATCGTACCCGGACTGGGTTATAAGTTCGGGGATTTCAACGTACAGATGAACCTGCTCGGCGGAGCGGGCCTCATCTTCACCTTCGGCTACGACCTGATCAAGTAGCCAATAGAGTTCCTTGGGCTGGTTAACGAGCATGTTTAAGGGTGCGGCGGGGCTGGCAAGATTTGCGAATCCATCATCAAGCAAGTCCCGCTGTATTATTGTTAGTCTACTGACATTTGCCATCGATCTGACCATACTGAGTCTCTGTTACCGCCCAGGTTGCTCACTGAGTTTCTGCCACATCATCAGCTTTCTGGCGGCATCTGGAATCGGCTATCTTATAAACTCCATCTGGTCTTATAAAGACACGGCTCGGCCCACCATAAAGCGATTCGTGCATTTTGCCATCACGACACTGTTGATACTGTTTCTACGCGGAGGAATCCTGGCTTCTTTAACAAGATCAGGATTTCTTACACTCGAAGCGAGCATCATTTTCTGTGCCGCCATCTCTTCCATATGCGGCTACCTCAGTAGTATTCATTTTATTTTTTCGCCAAAATCCAGCCCTTCCGAATTTGGATCAAATCAATATCGTCTTGCCATCATTTTAATTATCTATTCAGTTGCCTTGCGTTTTTTTTATTTAGGATCACCGGAACTATTCTACGAAGAAGCTTATTACTGGAACTATGCAAAGCATCTAGATATTGGATATCTCGATCATCCACCGATGGTGGCCTGGATTATAGGACTATTCACCAGACTGATGGGAGAAAATGAGTTTGCCGTCCGCTTCGGCGCTTTTTCATGCTGGTCGATTACCGCCTACTTCTCCTTCAAATTGACCTGTGAAATTCACGGTCGATGCAACGCCGGCCAAACCATCCTGCTGATTGCCACATTGCCAGTCTATTTCGCCGTCGGATGGGTCATGACCCCCGATGCCCCGCTGGTAGCCTGTTGGGCGGCAGCGCTTTATTATTTTCATCAAGCATTGATCCATGGGCGGCGCATGGCTTGGACAGGAATAGGAGTTTCCATCGGGCTGGGCATGCTTGCGAAATACACCATCGTCTTGCTCGGCCCCGCCGCGCTGTTGTTCATTCTTATTGATCGCCATGCCAGGAAATGGCTATTTCGACCGGAACCTTATCTTGCCATCCTCGTTGCCGTCGTTCTATTTTCACCGGTTATCGTTTGGAACGCCGGGCACGAATGGGCCTCATTTTTTTATCAAAGCCGCGACAGGATGGCCGAACGCTTCGAGTTTTCCATGCCTTATTTCATATTCAGCATAATCCTGATCATAACACCGACGGGATTCCTTTCAGTGATCGCAATTATTTTATACAGAAGAGCGGCTATTTTCAGGGATGATGTCGTATCCAAGGATACCACTTCCAACAGTATGAATCGCAGCTATTTCCTGCTCCTGATACTCACTTTATTTCCAGTGGCCGTTTTCTTGACGTTGAGTTTGTTCAAAGAAACCAAATTTCACTGGACAGCGCCCTGCTGGCTGGGCATCGTTCCCTACATGGCATCCATCACCAATCTTAGTTCACAACTCAGCGGCAACAAACTGGTTGAATGGAGCCGGCGCGCATGGCCGGCGACTATTATAATCTGCTTGGTCTGCTATGGCGCTGCCCTGCATTACCTAAGTCTGGGGTTTCCCGGCATTGGCTATTCAAAAAATTTATATCTGCTCGGATGGCAAGATTTCGGGCGTGAAATTCAAGCACTGGTGGAACAGATCGAGCGCGAAACCGACGATAAAATATTGGTGGTTGGCATGGATAGAAATAGAATCGCCAGTGGACTCGCGTTCTATCGAACCAAGGCCATCGAAGCCTCGCAGGAATGGTTTGACCGCGAACCCGCGTTCCAAACCGCCAGTTGGCATCTGTTCGGTGGAAAAAGCCTGATGTACGAGTACTGGTTTCCCATCGAAGAACAGAGTAACAAAACCATGCTGCTAGTTAGCCGGAGTATCGCTAATTTGACCAGCGATGAGGTTCTTTCACATGTACGGCAAGCAGGAGATATAAAAGAAATAGCGCTCTGGAAAAATGGTAAACCAACGGGTATCTACTATCATCGCCTAGTGAACGGCTATCGAAATCAGCAGCCTGGGTACAAAGCGCCATCAACCATACCAACCGATTAATTCTTATCAAGATTTCATGCCTACCATCAGTCACGGGATCAAATCTCTCATTTCCAAAAACTCGATCAAGCTGTGGTTTCGAATCTTGGTGACCGCCATGATCTTTGCCGTGATCCTGCGTGCCATCGACACCGATCAGCTATGGAAAACCCTGACGCAGGCCAGATTGGATCTACTACTGGCGGCATTGACCCTGCAACTCGGCAGCACCACTCTGTCGGCCTATCGCTGGCAATTGATCATGCACAATCTGAATTTTGGCCAGTCCATTTACTTTTACTGGCGCAGTTACTTCAAGGCATCGTTCTTCAATCAAGGATTGCCAACCAGCATTGGCGGCGACGCGCTCAAAGTGCTTGACGTGGCTGGCCAGGGATTTCGCAAACGGGACGCTCTATACGGCATCATGCTGGACCGAATTACCGGCCTTGCCGCCCTGATGTGGTTAAATCTCGTGGCATATCTGTTAAATCCTGATTTACTTCCAAGCCCGATTCACCATCTGACCCTGTTACTGGTGGTCGTCAGCTTGGTCAGTTTCTCGGCTGCTTATTATATGAGGAATCTGCGATGGTTAGACGCTTATCCTCAATTGCGGGTCGCAAGGACCATGTCAGAAAAGCTCCATCAGGCTTTTCTAAACAATCGTATTCCGCTGATCGGGTCATCGTTGCTGATTCCTGCATTGGCCATGCTGAGCGTCTTCATGATCGGTTTGGCCTTGGGATTGCGCTATGATTTAGTGACCTATTTTATCATCGTACCGCCAGCAATCCTGCTGACGATCATCCCCGTTTCACTGGCTGGGTGGGGTATACGCGAGGGTACTTTGGTAGCCTTATTCTCCTTGATTGGCGCCAATAAGGCGACAGTTTTAGCTATGTCCATTCTCTACGGACTGATGCAGATCATCGTGAGTCTACCTGGTTTCATCATTTACCTCAGCAGTCGCAAGAACTTATTATGAAAATCGACATCATGCGAAAAGTGGATTATTTTGCCGGAATTCCGTTGTGCTTTCTGGCGACCCTGCTGATTCGCCTTGTCGGCCTGTTCGCCAGACGATCACTTCAGCCCCCCCGCAAGGTCTTGTTTATCGAGTTATCCGAGATGGGCAGCGCCATCCTGGCCGATCCCGCCATGCGAAAGATGCAGCAAGTCGGCCATGTCGAACTGTATTTCCTGATCTTCAAATCCAATGCGGCCAGCCTGCGTTTGCTGAACACGATACCGGAAACTCACGTTTTCACGATCCGTGCCGATGGATTCCTCAATCTCGCCGTCGACAGCCTGCGTTTTCTGGGCTGGACTCGCCAGCGCGGGATCGATACCGTCATCGATCTGGAACTGTTTTCGCGCTATAGCGCTTTGTTGACCGGTTTATCCGGCGCCGCGAGGCGGATTGGTTTTCATGCCTTTTACAACGAGGGCTTGTATCGGGGCGACCTGTTGACTCATCGAGTGGCCTATAACCCGCACCTGCACATTGCCAGGAATTTTATCGCGCTGGTCAATGCCGCCCTGGCGGAGCGGGAGGAATCGCCGTTTTCCAAGACCCTGATCGACGACAACGAAATCAAACTGGCCCGCGCCGAAGTCAATGAAGGCGCCATCGCCGTGATGCGCGAACGCGTTCGCCATGAATATCCTGCCTACGACGAGCGGCGCCACCGGCTGGCATTGATCAATCCCAATGCCAGCGACCTACTGCCGCAACGCCGCTGGATGCCCGACTATTTCGTGACGGTCATGCGTGGATTGCTGGCTGAGTACGATGATTTACTGGTTCTGATCACCGGCGCTCCGGCGGAGCGCGAGGAAGCGGAGATGCTGAAACAACAGGTCGGGCACGACCGCTGCGTCAATTTCGCCGGTCGTCAGCAACTCGAGGAATTGCCCACCTTGTATTCGATGGCTGAAATCATGCTGACCAACGACTCGGGACCAGGTCACTTCTCGGCGGTCACCAATCTCCGCACCTTCGTCATTTTTGGCCCGGAAACGCCCCGTCTCTACGGTTCTCTCGGCAACAGCACCCCCATTTACGCGGGCCTCGCCTGTTCGCCCTGCGTCAGCGCGGCCAACCATCGCAAGACCCCCTGCACCGACAACGTGTGCCTGAAGGTCATCGAGCCGGAGAGGGTGCTGGAACAGTTGCGCGATGCCCTGAAGGAAAGGCGTTTCGCGTGACCGCCGCCAGCTTCGCCCTGATTCTGACCGGCGTGCTGCTCAACGCCGCCGCGCAACTGCTGCTCAAGGCCGGCACGAATACACTTGGCGTCATTACCCCGACGGTTGCTAACGCGCTGCCGCTGACCTGGACGATTGCCACCAACCCGCATTTTCTCGGCGGCTTCGCCTGTTATGGCGTCAGCGTGTTGGTGTGGATTCTGGCGCTCTCCCGTGTCCCGGTCAGCATCGCCTATCCGATGCTGTCCATCGGCTATGTCGTCAACGCGCTCGCCGCGCGGTATTTGTTCGACGAGGCGCTGAGCGGTGGGCGCTGGCTCGGCATCGGGTTTATCATCATCGGCGTTTATCTGCTCGCCCGATCTTCCTGAGAACTTCGTGATGGCATCCCTCCCCTATCTGTCTTTCGCCCGCCCGACGCTGGACGAGGATACTATCGCTGGCGTGGCCGAGGTGCTGCGTTCCGGCTGGATCACCACCGGACCGCAAGTCAAGAAATTCGAGGCGGCGCTGTCCGATTACCTCGGTGGCCGGCCAGCGCGGACGTTGAATTCGGCCACCGCCGCGCTGGAAGTCGCCCTGCAACTGTGCGGCATCGGCCCCGGCGATGAAGTCATCACCCCATCGCAAACCTTTTTCGCCGCCCCCAACATGATTGCCAAGGTCGGCGCGACGCCGATCTTCGTGGATGTGGAGCTGGTCAGCCGCAACCTCGATTTCGGCGCGGTGGAACGGGCCATCACGCCGCGCGTGAAAGCCATCATGCCCACCCATTTCGCGGGATTGCCGGTGGATATGGAACGGTTGTACGCGCTTGCGAAGCGGTATGGGTTGCGGGTTATCGAGGACGCGGCCCTGGCCATCGGCTCCAGTTGGCGCGGGCGGCGGATCGGCAGCTTCGGCGATTTGACCGTGTTCAGCTTCCATCCCAACAAGAATATGACCGCCATCGAGGGCGGAGCGCTGGTCCTGAACGACGAGGCGGAAGCACGCGAGGTCGAAGTCCTGCGTTTCCACGGCATCACCCGCCTGCCCGACGGCACGCGCGACGTGGCTTTCCCCGGCGGCAAGTTCAATCTGCCCGATGTCAACGCCCGAATCGGTCTCGGACAACTGGCGCGGCTGGAGGAATTCAACGCCCGCCGCCGCGCGCTCGTGGCGGACTATTTCCGGCTGTTTCCCGCCGATCCGCCCTGCCTGTTGCCACATCCCGGCTATCCGGGCGACGAAGCTGGCCACAGTTGGAATCTGTTCGCACCGTTACTGCCGCTGGAGCGGATGACGATGGACCGCCAGCAATTCCGTGCCGTGTTGGAAGCGCGCGGCATCGGCACCGGCGTATCCTACGAGGCGGCCCATCTGACCACCCTGTTTCGCCGCCAGGGCCACCATGAAGGCGAGTTACCCAACACCGAGCGGATCGCCCGCGAAACGGTGACGCTGCCATTGTTCCCGACCATGACCCGCGCCGACGTGGAACGGGTGTGCGCGACGGTCGGCGAGGTGTTGCGATGAACGATCCCCAACTCTCGGTCATCGTTCCCGTCTACAACGAACAAGAAACGTTGCCGGCGCTGTTCGCGCGACTCTATCCGGCGCTGGACGCGCTGGGCGTGGCCTACGAAGTGCTGTTCGTCAACGACGGCAGCCGCGACCGTTCGGCGGCGTTGCTGAAAGACCAGTTCCTGGCCCGACCCGACGTGACCCGGGTCATCCTGTTCAACGCCAACCATGGCCAGCACCTGGCGATCATGGCCGGCTTTGAGCAGTGCCGGGGCGAACGGGTGGTGACGCTGGACGCCGATCTGCAAAATCCCCCGGAGGAAATCGGCAAGCTGCTGGCAGCGATGGACCAGGGTTATGACTATGTGGGCGGCATCCGGGAAACCCGCGAGGATCACTGGTGGCGACATGTCGCCTCGCGGCTGATGAACCGGTTGCGGGAGCGAATCACTCACATCAGGATGACCGATCAGGGCTGCATGTTGCGCGCCTACAGCCGGTCCATCGTCAAGGCGATCGTGGCGACGCGCGAGGTCAGCACCTACATCCCGGCGCTGGCCTACACCTTCGCCGCCAACCCCACCGAAGTCACGGTCGCCCACGCCGAACGCGCCGCCGGCCAGTCCAAATATCCACTGTACAAGCTGATCCGGCTAAACTTCGATTTGGTGACCGGCTTCTCGCTGGCGCCCCTGCAGATGTTTTCGCTGGTTGGGATTGGCCTGTCGTTGGCGTCGGCGGCGTTCGTGGCGTACCTGGCGATCCGCCGACTGATCGTCGGCCCGGAAGCGGAGGGGCTGTTCACCCTGTTCGGCATCAACTTCCTGCTGATGGGCATCCTGCTGTTCGGCATCGGCTTGCTGGGCGAATACGTTGGGCGCATCTACCAACAGGTGCGCGAGCGCCCGCGGTTCACCATCCAGGCGATTCTGGAACAGCGCGCCGAAGGAGACTGAATCGATGACCCGCGCCGTCGTGTTCGCCTATCACAACGTCGGAGTCCGTTGCCTCAAGGTCTTGCTGGCCCATGGCGTCGACGTGGCGCTGGTCGTGACGCACGCCGACGATCCCCGCGAACGGATCTGGTTCGACAGCGTCGCCGCCACCGCCGCCGATCATGACATTCCGACGATCGCGCCGGAAAACCCAAACGCCCCGATGGAGCTGCGACGACTGCGCGACCTGGCTCCCGATTTTCTGTTCTCGTTCTACTATCGGCGCATGCTGATGCCCGAACTGCTGGCGATCGCGCCGCGCGGCGCCCTGAACATGCACGGTTCGCTGCTGCCGAAATATCGCGGTCGGGTTCCGATCAACTGGGCGATCATTCACGGCGAGACTGAAACTGGGGCGACGCTGCATTACATGGTGGCGAAACCGGACGCCGGCGATATCGTCGACCAGACCGCCGTGCCGATCCTGCTCGACGACACCGCGCGGGAAGTGCTCGACAAGGTGACCGTCGCCGCCGAAATGACGCTGTACCGGGCCTTGCCGGCCCTGATCGCCGGCGCCGCGCCGCGCATCGCGCAGAATCTGCGCCAGGGCAGCTATTTTTCCGGCCGCAAGCCCGAGGACGGGCGCATCGACTGGACCGGATCGGCGATGGGCGTTCATAACCTGGTGCGCGCGGTCGCCCCACCCTATCCGGGCGCGTTCACCACGGTGGCCGACCGGCCGGCGCGGCTCCTGCGAACGCGGGTGATCGCGGCGAACGCGATCAGGATCCCCGATCCTTTCCTTGAAGAGATCAATGGCCGGCTCATCGCCCGCTGCGCGGGTGGTGGCGCGCTGCAAGTCCTCACGCTGGAAATCGGCGGCGAAGTAGTCAGCCCGACGCAACTGGCGGCGCGGCTTGGCCCCGGTCCGTGGCGTCTGGGCGCCTGAAACCCGCATTCGACCCTTCCTCCGCGCCACCTTTGCTGGTTGCCATCCTCAAAGCCCGCCATCCTTCCCATCATGAAAAGAATCCTCATTCTCGGCGTCAACGGCTTCATCGGCCATCATCTGTCCCAACGCATCCTGGCGGATACCGACTGGGAAATTCACGGCATGGACATGCAGGACGACCGCGTCCGCGATCTGATTGGCCATCCTCGCTTTCACTTCTTCGAAGGCGACATCACCATCAATCGGGAATGGATCGAATACCACGTGAAGAAGTGTGACGTGGCGCTGCCGCTGGTCGCCATCGCCACGCCAGCCACCTATGTGCGCGAACCGTTGCGGGTGTTCGAACTTGACTTCGAGGCCAACCTGCCCATCGTCCGATCCTGCGTCAAGTATCGGAAACGGCTGGTGTTCCCCTCGACTTCCGAGGTTTACGGCATGTGCGCCGACTCGGAGTTCGATCCCGAAGCTTCGCCACTGGTCTATGGGCCGATCAACAAGCCGCGCTGGATCTACGCTTGCGCCAAGCAGATGATGGACCGGGTGATCTGGGCCTACGGGATGGAACAGGGGCTGGATTTCACCCTGTTCCGGCCGTTCAACTGGATCGGCGCCGGTCTCGATTCGATCAATACGCCGAAGGAAGGCAGTTCCCGAGTGATCACTCAGTTTCTGGGCCAAATCGCGCGAGGCGAGCCGATCAAACTGGTGGACGGCGGCGCCCAACGGCGCTCGTTCACCTATATCGACGACGGCATCAATGCGCTGCTCAAGATCATCGCCAACGAAGGAAATGTGACCAGCGGCCAGATTTACAACATCGGCAATCCGCGCAACAACCTGTCGGTGCGCGAGTTGGCGGCCCGGATGCTGGAACTGGCGGCCGAATATCCGGAATACCGGGACAACGCGGCCAAGGTGCGACTGGTCGAAACCACCTCGGCGGACTACTACGGTCAGGGTTACCAGGACGTGCAACAACGGGTGCCCAAGATCGAAAACACCCGCGCCGATCTTGACTGGGAGCCGACCGTGACGATGGATGACGCGCTACGGCGAATTTTTGAGGCGTACCGCGCCCACGTCGCCGATGCCGGCACCCTCGTCGATTGAGGCGAGATGGCCACACCTTCGCTCGTTCTCAAAGTTGACGTCGACACGCTACGGGGGACACTGGAGGGCGTGCCGCGACTGGTCGAGCTATTTCAACGCCACCGGACGGACGCCACCTTCCTGTTCAGCCTGGGTCCCGATCACACCGGCCGGGCGATCCGGCGGGTGTTCCGGCGCGGCTTTCTCGGCAAGGTCAAACGCACCTCGATCCTTGAACACTACGGGCTGAAGACTTTGCTTTACGGAACGCTGCTGCCTGGACCGGACATCGGTCGGCGCGCGGGGGACGCGATGCGGCGCGTCCGCGCCGCGGGGTTCGAGACCGGCATTCATTGCTGGGATCACGTGTATTGGCAAGATCATGTCGCCGGGGCCGACCGCGAATGGACGGTTCGCGAGATGAGGAAGGCGGCGGAGCGTTACGCCGATATTTTCGGCGCGGCGGCGACCGTGCATGGCGCGGCCGGTTGGCAAATGAACACGCACGCGCTATGGCTCACCGCGGAATTGGGATTCACCTGCTGCGCCGATGCGCGCGGCGCCCATCCCTTCCTGCCGGTGGTGAGCGGTGAGACGATCCGCTGCCCGCAGTTTCCGACCACGCTGCCGACCCTGGATGAGCTGATCGGCCTGGACGGAATCACGGCGGACAACGTCGCCGACCGCTTGCTGGCGCTGACGGCGACGCCGCCGATGACCGGCCATGTATTCACCCTGCACGCCGAACTGGAAGGCATGAAATTCCTGCCCGTGCTCGACCGACTGCTCGCGGGCTGGCGCGACCAGGGCTACCGCCTCGGCGCGCTGCGGACGCTGGTCAGCGAAATGGCGCTGGATACCTTGCCCCGGCACCAGGTGGGTTACGGGACCGTGCCTGGCCGCACGGGCACGCTACTGATCCAGGGATCGGCGGTTGATCAGGCGAAGAGTGGAATCAATTCGCCCCTAGACCCGCAACGCTGGCCCGGGCCTGGTTACGACCGCTCAGCGGCAACGTCACCACGCCCATCGGCACCAGATAGCCCCGGTTCGTATTGATAGCTTCCTCGGACGTGAACTCGGTCAGATAGTCCTTGAGGCCGGCGACGACGCCCAGGTTGGCTTTCTTGACATAAAGCAGCAGCGGCTCCACGACGGGATATACGCCATGAGAGACGCTCAGGACCGACGATTCGTAGCCATCGAGAGGGATGGGAGACAAACCGGAACCGGGCTTGAAGTGAGTTTGCGACATGAAGCCCAAGGTGTTGGGATTGGTTTGCAACTCCTTGACGGCCGCGCCAAATTCCTTGAATTCAACATAAGCGCCATCCTCGCGGGGGCGTTGGCAAGCTGCTTCGAGCGCCTTGGGATCGCTCGCCATCAGAGCTTGCATCGAGTCGACCTGCTTGCAACCGACCAGCATGACTTGCTTCCGCACGATATCGTGGATACCGTGCATTTCGGCGGGCGCCCACATCACAATCTTGGTGCTGGGCAAAGCGGGATTGATGTCCTTCCAGAGGTTGTAGGGATTGGGCACAAGCTTGGCGCCGTCTTTCGGGTCGGGAACTTCCTTGGCCATCGCCAGAAACAATTCCTTGCGGCTCAGGTTAGGGAATTTCGCCCCCGCGTTCGATTGAGCGACGACAACGGCCATTAACCCGAACTGGACTTCGACGATATCCTTGACGCCGTTTTTCTCGCACAATTCCCGTTCCTCGGGCTTCATGGGCCGTACCGCGACCGCGATATCCGGCGTTTCGACCCCGATTCCCGCGCAAAACAACTTGAAACCCGCGCCCGATCCGATGCCTTGAATTTGCGGAGGTTTTAATTTGGCCGCTTGGCTAAATCGCTCGCCCACCGCCGTCGCGAATGGGTAAATGGTGGTTGCGCCGGCTATGCTGATATGGTCACGCAGAGATTCGGCGGCGACAGCGCCAGTCGTGATAGCCACCGACAGAATAAAAGCAAGATGCAAATTGCGCGCAAGCATTGACTTTTCCTCCTCCTAGTCATGGCGTCTTGTGGAACTGGCCAAGCTGGGGTAGCTCGTTAATATAAGCTAACATAACTCAGCGTAAATTAGCATACGTAATGCAAACATTAGACCAACTTTTCAAGAGAAGCCGAGCCTCCGCGCGATCGAGAGCTTCAGACCATAGTATGCTGGTTAATCAAGGGGATGGAGTGATAAATAGAAAGTAATCTAAAGAGCATGGTAAACGAAGCCAGCCGATCCAGCGTGAAATTTTGAAACAGATTTGGCGCCGCGCGTTTCATTCTGAAACTCCGACCAGACCTGAAAAACCGAGACCCGTCCCAATAAAGTTACCCTTAATGAGGTCGAAGAACCCCATGTGGATGAATAATTCCAAGCAATTCCTTGTTGGCAAGATATCGATTGGCATACTGGCTTTCATGGTAACAGCGGTACTCGCTCTTTTCATTACGCTATCACTTTTTGACTATCCATCCGCCGATGACTTTTGCTATGCCGCCAAAGCCAGGCAATTTGGATTCATTGGCGCCCAAGCGTTCTGGTACGAACACTGGTCGGGCCGATACACGCTGAATTTGGCCTACACCGCATTTTCCCTATCAGGAGACATTCTTAAAATATACCACTATCCACCCATTATTTTCCTGATATCAACCTGGCTGGGTTTTTCCTTTCTAACCGCCAAAATAGCGCAAGGTCAAGTCTCGAAGGCTTCGGCTCTCCTTGTCGGAGGGGTATGCACCGTGTTATTTATTTCCGGCACGCCGAACATTGCCCAAACCTTTTATTGGCCTGGCGGAAGCTTTACTTACCAGATACCAAACGTTCTTTTGCTTTTTCTTATGGGATTGCTGATTCGGCGTGAAACCACCGCGATTGGCAAGAATACGCGGATACTGATTTTCTCCCTTTCCAGCCTGTTAGCGATCATCATCATCGGCGCGAATGAAATTTCCCTCTTATTGACCGGTACGATTCTTTTTTGCGGTACTGTCCATGCGCTGTGGATGCGGCGCGATTCCCGTCTGTTCTGGACCGGACTGTTGCTGATCGCCATCGGCGCCGCGCTCGTCAGCGTACTGGCGCCCGGCAACTACCAGCGCTATTCCACACTCGATCAGGTCACTCAACTAAAACTGACACCTGGGGTGGCCACACTCCTTTATCCACCCTGGGTCGTATTACGGTTGCTGTACTGGCTTTCCAACCTAGGACTATGGGCATCGGCGCTCATCATTTTGGTCATTACCTTTCCCATCGCCAAAACTTGGCTCTACTCCGATGGAAATTTCAACCGTTCATTCCTGATCTTTCCGGTTCTATGGATAATCATGATCTTCGTACTGAATGGAATTGGGTTCCTGATCAATCGATATCCACTACCGGATCGAGCGGAAAGCGTCGTCTGGCTGCTTTTTTTGCTTGGCTGGTATCCTTCCTTCATCATCCTGGCGCATTTTACGGCGGGCCAGAAAATCCCGCTCGATGACCGTCGCCTCATTCAGCCAGCGATCGTATTGCTCATGATCAGTCTGCTGGGATCGCCCAATATCTTCGAGGCTTACAAGGATGTCTATCGAGGTTATCGCTACGCCCGGGAACTACGCGACCGATTCGATGCGATCCAAGCTGCCAAGAACCGGGGAGAGACGGAGATCATCGTCGGCGGTATCTCGAGGCCGCCACTGACCTTGTTCGCCGCCTATCTCGAAACCGACCCTGGAAATTTCAAGAATCAGTGCATGAGCGAATATTTCGAGGTCAAGTCCATCCGACTCGGTTCTCCCGCTCAATGACCTTGCTCCCGGCCGAGCCTCTTCCAACCGAAGCCTTCCATCAACCGATGCCAACCCTCGGCTCCACCCACAGCCGGTCGCGCAGACCCGACGACCGCCGCAGCCGCCGTTCGACCGCGCCGGCGAGCACCTCCGGCAGCCCGTGAAACGCCGCCCATTGCCTGGCGCGAGTCAGCGCCGTGTACACCAGTTCGCGACTTAACACGGGCGATGATTCGGTCGGCATGACCATCACGATTCGGTCGAACTCCGATCCCTGGCTCTTATGCACCGTCATCGCGTAGACGGTCTCGTGCTCCGGCAGGCGCGCCGGGGCGAAACTTCGTAACGCGCCGTCGCTGCCCAGAAAAAATACCCGCATTCGTTCCGGATCGGCCGGATCCGGGAAGGTGATGCCAATATCGCCGTTGAACAACCGCAGGTTGTAGTCGTTGCGAACGATCATCACCGGTCGGCCCAGATACCAGTCCCGCCGGGACTGCACCAAGCCTCGGTCGCGCAGTGCCGCCTCGCACAGGTCGTTCAACGCTTCCACCCCGAAGGGCCCGTTGCGCAAGGCGCTCAATATCCGGAATCGGTTGAAGTGCTCAAACACGGTCGCCGGCTCGGCGCCCTCCCGCGCCGCGCGCAGATAAGGCGCGAAACCTTCTCCGATCGGTTCCGCCAACTGGTCCGACAACTCGGCGGGACCGGCCAGGGTCCGCCAGACGATATCCTCGCGGGGCGAACCGGTCAGCAACGCCACCGCTGCTTCTCCCTTGCCGCCGTTCACCGCTCGGGCCAGCGCGCCGATCCCGCTGGCCGCGCCAAAGCGGTAGCTGTGCCGCAACAACACGATGGCGTCGGCCAGCGGCGGGGGCGTGATCCGGCCGCGCGGCAACGCCTCGCCGGTCAGCGCCGCCAATCGGGTGCGAAACTCCGGCGAAAATCGACCGCCGCCAAAACAAAGGTCGCCCAACACCGCTCCGGCATCCACCGAAGCCAGTTGATCCTTGTCGCCCAGCAGGATCAGTCGAGCGGTGGGCGGCAACGCATCGACGGTCTTGGCCATCAGCGCCAATCCCACCATGGATACTTCGTCCACCACCAGCACGTCCACCGCCAACGGATTGTCGCGATCGTGGCGGAAATACACCGAGTCCGGCCGGGCGCCGAGCAGACGATGCAGGGTGGATGCTTCCTCGGGAATTGGCGCCAGCCGCTCCGGCTCCAATCCCAGCGTGGGCTTGGCCGCGCGGATCGCTTCCTGCAAGCGCGCCGCCGCCTTGCCGGTGGGCGCGGCCAGGGCGATGCGCAATGGTCGGCCGTCGGCCTGGCCGGTCAGCAGCGCCAGAATTTTCAGCACGGTGCTGGTCTTGCCGGTGCCCGGTCCGCCGGAAATGATGCAAACCCGCCTCAGCGCCGCCACCGCCGCCGCCACTTTCTGCCAGTCTGGCCCGGTCAATTGCGGATGGCGGGGAAACAACCGGTCGAGATCGGCTCGCAGCCGCGCCTCGTCCACGGTCGCCACAGGTTCTCCGGCTCGCCGCGACAAGTCCTCGGCCAGCCGGTGTTCGTATTCCCAGTAGCGGTACAGGTACAACCGACCACGCCGGTCGAGGATCAGAGGCTGACGCGCGCCCGGTCGCCCGACCACCGGGCTGGCGCGCAAAATTCCCAGCCAGTCACCGATCGGCGGGGGCACGAAGGGTGTTTCCCCGACCATGATGGTCCAGCGCCGCGCCCATTGTCGCAGGTTGACGCAGATATCGCCCTGGCCGGTGGCATGGCTGGCCAAGGCCGCCGCCAACGCCAATTCCGGTGATCCGCCGCCGGCCAACCGGTTCATGAACCGGGCGAAATGCAGGTCCAGGTCGGTCAGCAGACCGCGCTCGGCCAACATCGACAGAGGATCGTTCATGTCAAAGAGCCAGTCGCCATCAAATCATCCAGCGCCTCGACCAAAGCCAGCGCGGGCCGGTCGCGGTACACCCCGAATTCCGGCCCCAGCGTCGGGTCCATGCCGCGCAGGAACAGATAGAACACGCCGCCAAAGTGGCGCTGGTAGTCGTAATCCGGCGCGCGCAGCCGCAAATAACGGTGTAGCGCCACGGTGTAGATCAGGTATTGCAGCAGATAGGATTCGCGAGCCATGGCCTCGTCCAGGCATGGACGGCGATAGGCCGCCGGTCCCGCGCCGAGCCAGTTGGACTTGTAATCCACCAGATAGAACCGCCCATCCGCCTTGAACACCAGGTCGATGAAGCCCTTCATGTAACCGCGCAACGGGCTGAATTCCAGATTCTCGATCCGTTCCCGGAACGGGCCGGCGGCGTAGCCGTGCCGCTCCAGCAGCCGCCGCAGCGCTTCGGCGCGCAACGCGTTCACCGGATAGGTGAATTCCAATTCATCGAGCCGCTGTTCCGGCGCGACCGTCGCCAGCGTAAAACCGCTTTGGTCCAGCGGCGTCGCCAATACCCGCTCCACCCAGTCCGCCACCGTCGGCGTCCAGACCGCCGCGTCCAGGCCGTGCCCGGTCAGCGTTCGGCCGACCAGGGTTTCCAATCGCTCCCGATCCCGTTGGGTAAAATCCAGCCGCTCGAACAGCGCGTGCAAGCAGGTTCCCGCCCGCGCGCCGCGTGGAAAGGCAAATACATCGCGGATGGTCTCCACGACCGGCTCGGTTTCGGCGATGGGAACGACGATGGTCGTGTCGTAATCGGGCGTTTCGACCGCATGGCCGGCGGTCAGCGCGGTGAAGCTGCCCACCCGCCAGGATTCCGGCGGAGGTCCGACAAAAGCGCGCGCCCGCAATGCCGGCTCCGCCACGGCGGGCGGCTGGTAAACCTGGCCCGACTCGCGCGGCAGGGAGGCAATGGCGACGGCCTGGTCCACCGGCGCGAGCGCGGCTTGCAGTTCGGCCCGCAACACCGCCGGCTCCAAGGTCTTGAACCGTTCCTGGGTGACGGCCAGCGCATCCTGGGACGGTCCGATCACCGGCGGGCGATGCAGCAGCCAGACGGGCGGCGCGGTTCCACTTTCGTCCGCCTTGCCGCGAATCTGGTATTTGCCCCAAATCAGATAGCAGCGTTGCTTGGCGCGGGTCAGGGCCACGTAGAACAGCCGCAGGTTCTCGGCCATTTCCTCGCGGCGGGCGAACCGTCGGGCAGAAGCGTCCTCGGCCGCGCCGACGGCGAGCACGGTTCGGCCCGGCCGCGCCGGATCGTGATACAGCAGCAGATCGCTCTCCCCGGCGCGCAGCTTGCCATCCCACGGAAACGGGCAAAACACGACCGGATACTCCAATCCCTTGCTCTTGTGGACCGTGACGATTCGCACCAGATTCTCGTCGCTTTCCAGCCGCACTTGCTGCTCCTCGTCCCGGTTGGCCGGCGCGCGGCGATGGTCCCCCAGCCATTTGAGCAGGCCAGCCATGCCAGGATGACCGCGACTGGCGACATGCAGCAGTTCGGCCAGGTGCAATAAATTGGTCAATCGCCGTTCGCCGTCCTGGAACGCCAGCAGGCGCGACGCGACCGCCTGCTCGTTCAGCCAGGCGCGGAAAAAATGGATGAAACCTTCGTCCCGCCACTGTTGCCGGTAACCCTGAAAGGTTTCCAGCCACCGCGCCCAGGCTTGTTCGTCATCGCGCAGCCGGTACAGCGTCTCGCCGCTCAAGCCGAACAAGTCGTCGGCCAGAACCGCGCGCGCCCGGTTCTCATCGCCTGGCTCCAGCACCGCCGCCAGCAACTCCTCCAGTTGCCGCGCCTCGGCGGAGGCGAACACGCTGTCGTCCACCTGCTGAACGCAAGGGACGCGCAAGCGCAGCAACTGGTCGCGGATCATGCGACCCTGCCGATGGCTGCGCACCAGCACCGCGATGTCGCCGCCGGCCAGCGGCCGGTCGCCGCTGCCGGCCTGGCCGCGCACGCCCAGGTTCAGCAGGCGGGCGATCTCGGCGGCGGTCGCTCGGGCCGCCCGTTCGCTGGCGATGCCCTTGGCCAGCGGTTGATCGCCGTCCGGCTCCAGCCACCACAGTTGCAACGGTGGCTCGTTTCGGCCTTGAATCCAGAGCGGCTCATGGCGCTTCTTTTCCGCCGGAACCGCTGGCTGGAAACCGATGGCATCGAACAGAAAGGGCTGTCTTCGGGCCGCGCCGAACACCGCGTTCAACGCCGTCAGCAGGCGCGGGTCGGAACGCCAGTTGACATCGAGGGTATAGTCGCGGGTGGCGTCGTGGCGGGCCGCCAGGTACGCGAAGATGTCCGCGCCGCGAAAACTGTAGATTGCCTGCTTGGGATCGCCGACCAGAAACACCGGATGATTCGCCCCGGCGTAGATGCGCCGGAAAATGTCGTACTGGACCGGATCGGTGTCCTGGAATTCGTCGATCAGCGCGGCGGCGTAACGATGGCGCAGGGTATCGACCAGGGCCGCGCCCCGTCGGGGATCGGCCAGGGCTTCGCGCAGGTTGAGCAGCAGATCGTCGTAGGATTGAAGCTGTTGCCGCCGCTTGCGCGCCGCCAGTTCGGCGTCGCAGTACGCCAGCAGCTTGACCGGAATCCGATGCCGACAGTAGTCGGCCAGGGTTTCGCAGGCGGTCCTGAGCGTCTCGCAGGCGTCGAAAAAGGCATGACTGGGCGCGGCTTGACCCTTTTTTAGCGAGGCTTGCAGCTTGGAGCGGGTAAACTGCTCAAACTTACCGAACAGCTCAAGCTTCGGAATCTCCGCGGTCAGATAACGATCCATCTCCTCCAGCCAATGAGGAATCGAATCCTTGCGATAGACGTTGCCGTTCAGCGCCTTGCTGTTGAGCAATAAATTCTCGATCCCGGTCCGATCTTCCAGCCACAGTTGCCGCGCCTGTCGCCAGGCGGCGGCAAAAGCCTGCTCCAACACCGCTCCATCGGTTTCTCCTTCCGGGGTGACCACTTCCAGATAGGGCTTGCCCAGATAGGGGCCGATGTCGGCGAGCAACTTCGCCGGACTGTATTTTTTATCCAGAAAGTATTGCGCCACCATCGGCGCGGCTGGATAAAACTCCCGCCGCCAGAAGTCCTCGACGATTTCCCGCAGCAGATCGCTGGTGTCGGCCAGCAACTCGGTCTCGAAGGACAGTCCGCTGGCAAAAGCGCAGTCGCCCAGCGCCCGCTGGCAAAAACCGTGAATGGTGAAAATGGCGGCCTCGTCAAAGCCGCGCACCGCGTTGTTCAGCCGGCGGATGGCAAGATCACGGTCGGGCAACGCATCCAGCATCCGCAGGCTAAACTCATCGTCCTCCTCGGCCCGGCCACGCTGGAACGCCCACCGGATCTGCCCCAGCCGCTCGCGGATGCGGTCACGCAGTTCCTTGGTTGCGGCGTTGGTGTAGGTGACGACCAGAATTCGGTTGACCGGAATCGCCGCCTCCATCACCAGGCGCAGATACAGCGTGGCCAGGGTATAGGTCTTGCCGGTTCCGGCGCTGGCCTCGATCAGGTTGAGGCCGTTCAGCGGTGCGTAGAGCGGGTCGAGCCGTTCCATCACCCTGCATCGCCAGCGCCGAAATACTCGGTCGTGTAGCGTTCGACCCGTAGCTCCGGCGACCAGAAATCGAGCGGCAACCCGGCCTTGTGCTTGAGTTGCGCCAGAAAGACGTAGGGGTCGGGCAGATTTTCCCACACCGCCGGCAGAAACGTGGCGCGGCGCTGACGGAACTGGAGGATCAGCCCATCCACCCCAGGCCGTACCTGCGCCAGCAAATCCTCCTCGGAAACGAAATGCATCGGCTCCGGCGGCGACAACACCGAGACGAAGATTTCCAGTTTAGGCAACTCGTCCGGCCGCAGTTCGGGAAAGCGGGGATCCTCGAACGCCGCCGCGTAGGCGTGGGCGGCGACATCCTGAACCAGCGGCTGATAGGCGGTGAGCGCGCCGATGCAGCCGCGCAACTGGCCATCGATCTCCAGGGTCACGAAGGTGGCCCGCAACGGTCGCAAGGTTTCCGGATAGTCGGCCGGATCCACCGCCAGCGCCCGTCGGTGCCGCAGGCCGTGCTGGATCGAGGCGCGCGCTACCTCCAGCAGCGTGGCCCGATCCGCCGCCGACAGCGAATTATCGGTGAACATGTGGGTGCCGCCCCCGGTCAATGGAACACATAGGCGCCATACCCAACCACCTGATCGCGCGAGCCAGCGGTATCGCCGGAATTGCGCAGGTCGATGGTTTCGCCGCGCAGACCCTTGCGCCGCGCCACCCACAACAGGCCATTGACTGGATTGCGCCCGCAAGCCTGGTCGTAACCGATGTCCTCGTAGCGCATGGCCTCGATGGCTTGGGAGGTGGCGCTGTCCAGGTCGCGGGCGGTTTGGTAGTCATGATAGTGGCTGAGATCGGAACTGATGACGATCAGCGTTTCCGGTCCGCCCCACAATGCTTCCAGCACCGCTCCGACTTCCACCGGCCGGGCGTCGCCGACCACCAGCGGAACCAGCTTGAACGCGCCCAGCACCTCTTGCAGGAACGGCAGATGCACTTCCAGGCTGTGCTCGTGGGCGTGGGCCTGTTCCAGAAAGCCCACTTCCGGCAGATCCCGAACCTGCTCGACCGCCTCCTGATCCACCGGAATCTGGCCGAACGGGGTGGCGAACGCCTTCATCCCACTGACCGCGATGCCCCGAAACCCGACCCGATGGCTGGGCCCCAGCAAGACCACCCGGGTGATGACATCGCGGACCGCCCGCAGCCGGGCATAAGCCGAGGCGGCGACGGGTCCGGAGTAGATATAGCCCGCGTGAGGGGCGATGATCGCCTTTGGTGGTGGTTCGGTCGAAGGTTCGACCTGACTGAGAAAGTGCCGCACCTGAGCGTGCAGCTCCGTGGCGTCCGCTGGATAGAACAATCCCGCCACGGCGGGTGTGCGCACGGTTTGCATAACGACGCCCTCCCGATGAGTTTGCCAATATCGATCAGTTAGAGTATAGGGCCTAAATTCGTTTGGCGAAGATCGAATCATGTGGTCTAACCTTTACGGCAACCCGTATTTCCACTAGCTAAAAAACGACGAGAGCCTTTGTCACAGGAGGCCATGATGAACCAAACCACCGAGTTTTTTCCTACCCGCTACTGGCACGCCCTCGACGATGGTCGGGTCCAGTGCGACGTCTGCCCGCGCTTTTGCAAGCTGCACGAGGGCCAGCAGGGCCTGTGCTTCGTGCGCGGCTGCCACGATGGCAAGATCATGTTGACCAGCTATGGCCGGTCCAGCGGCTTTTGCATCGATCCGATCGAAAAGAAACCCCTCAACCATTTTCTGCCCGGCACCTCGGTGCTGTCGTTCGGCACCGCCGGTTGCAATCTGGCCTGCAAGTTCTGCCAGAACTGGGACATGAGCAAGTCGCGCGAGATGGATACCCTGGCCGACGCCGCCTCACCGGACAAGCTGGCGCGGGTGGCCCACGAACTGGGCTGTCGCAGCATGGCCTACACCTACAATGATCCGGTGATCTTCATGGAGTACGCCATGGACGTCGCCATCGCCTGTCGCGACTACGGGATCAAGTCGGTGGCGGTCACCGCCGGCTACATGTGCGACGAACCGCGCCGGGAATTCTACAAATACATGGACGCCGCCAACGTGGATTTGAAGGCCTTCACCGAAGAGTTTTACTGGAAGATTTGCGGCGGCCACCTGCAACCGGTGCTCGATACCCTGGTTTATTTGAAGCGCGAGACCAGCGTCTGGTTCGAAATCACCACCCTGCTGATTCCCGGCGAGAACGATTCGGACGCGGAACTGGAGGCGCTGACCCAGTGGGTGGTGGAGAACCTGGGCCCGGACGTGCCGATTCATTTCACCGCCTTCCATCCGGACTGGAAGATGCTGAACCACTCCCCCACCCCACCCTCGACCCTAAGCCGGGCGCGGCGGATCGCGCTGAAGAACGGCATCCATTACGCCTACACCGGCAACGTCAACGACGAGAAAGGCGGCAGCACCTACTGCCATCAGTGCGGGCGAAAGCTGATCGGCCGCGACTGGTACACGCTCGGCGAGTGGAACCTGACCGCCGACGGGCGCTGCAAGTCCTGTGGAACGCCCTGCGCCGGCGTGTTCGAAACCCAACCGGGCACGTGGGGCGCGCGGCGACGCCCGGTGCGCCTTCGCCAATATGCCGACTGACACGCCGACGGGTCCGCTGCTTTGACGCCTCAATCCCAACCTCTCTCCCACTGATGAAGAGAGGGGAGATCAAGCAAGCGCGATGCTGAGCTATCGCCACGCCTTCCACGCCGGTAATTTCGCGGACGTGTTCAAGCATGTCCTGCTGGTTCAGCTCATCCGCGCCCTGCACCGCAAGGACAAGCCGTTTTGCCTGCTCGACACTCACGCTGGCGCGGGCCGCTACGACCTGCATTCCCCGCCGGCGCGGAAAAACCGCGAATTCGCCGGCGGCATCGGCCGGTTGTGGAATCAGTCCGGGCTGAGTTCGGAACTGGCCGATTATGTGGCGCGGGTTCGGGCGCTGAATCCGGACGGTCCTTTACGCTATTACCCCGGCTCGCCGCGGCTTGCTCGCGCGCTGCTGCGTCCCGGCGACCGGCTGCTGCTGACCGAATTGCATCCAGCCGAGCACGCCGCGCTCAAGGCCGAATTCGCCGGCGACCGCCAAGTCGCGGTTCACCACCAGGACGGCTACGCCGCGCCCAAGGCATTGCTGCCGCCCCCGGAACGGCGCGGGCTGGTGCTGATCGACCCGGCCTACGAACTGAAGGATGAATTCGACCGTTTGCTTGAAGCGGTCCAGGTCATTCACCGCCGCTGGGCAACCGGGATCGTCGCCCTCTGGTATCCCATTCTCGACCGCGCGCCCAGCCTGCGCCTTCAACGGACTTTGCAACAGTTGGAGATTCCAGCGATGCTGTGCGCGGAACTGGGGCTGTATCCCTACGACGGTCCACCGGGCCTGCATGGATGCGGCATGATCCTCGTCAATCCGCCATGGAAGCTGGACGAAACGCTGGGCCGCCTGCTGCCGGAACTGCTGCGCTGGTTGCGCGTTGGCGAGCATGGCCAAACCCGGCTGGAATGGCTGACTCCGGCACCCTGACCCCCGACCCCTGATTGCTCAAGATCCATGCGCTACGACACGCTGATTGACGCCGCTATTTTGCACGCCCATCTCGACGATCCCCATTGGGTGGTGGTGGATTGCCGCTTCAGCCTGATGGATACCGAGGCGGGCCGTCGCACCTACCAGGACAGTCATTTGCCCGGCGCTCGCTATGCCCATCTTGACGAAGATCTGTCCAGCCCGATTACACCGACCACGGGCCGGCATCCGCTGCCCGATCCAGGATTGCTGGCACGGAAGCTGAGTGCATGGGGTATCGGTCCTGGAACCCAGGTCGTGGCCTACGATGACATGGGGGGGATGCTAGCGGCGGCGCGGCTGTGGTGGCTGCTGCGCTGGCTGGGACACGAAGCGGCGGCGGTGCTGGACGGCGGTTTTCCCGCCTGGCAACGAGCAGGGTTGCCGTTGACCGCCACATTGCCCACCGTGCAACCGACGGTATTCAGCGGCCGACCGGACAACCAACTTTGGCTGACCACGGCGCAGGTCCTGGCGCTGCCCCCGGAGAACGTGGTGCTGGACGCGCGGGCGGCGGCGCGGTTTCGAGGCGAGATGGAGCCCATCGATCCGGTTGCCGGCCACATCCCGGGCGCGGTCAACCTGCCGACCGAGGGCAATTTAACCGCAGAAGGTCATTTTCCGCCGGTCGCTGAACTACGGGCGCGGTTCGCGGCGGCACTGGGCGAACGGCCGCCGACCACGGTGGTGCATAGTTGCGGTTCCGGCGTGACCGCCTGCCACAACCTGCTGGCGATGGAAGCCGCGGGCCTGCGCGGTTCGCGGCTGTACCCCGGTTCCTGGAGCGAGTGGATCCGCGATCCTGGCCGGCCCGTGGCGACCGACGTTGAGTGAATCGCGGGCGGTATCGAAACCGGCGCGGTTGCAAAAACGCGCCGGCTGGCGGATTGGTTACCGCCGCCCTTTCAGCGCCGCGATGCGCATCCGCAAGGCGTTGAGCTTGATGAAACCCTCGGCGTCCTTCTGATTGTAGGCGCCAGCATCATCCTCGAACGTGGCGATGTTCATGTCGAACAGGCTGTCATCCGACTTGCGGCCCACCACGATCACATTGCCCTTGTACAGCTTCACCCGCACCACGCCATTGACTGGAGCTTGCGAGGCGTCGATCAAGGTTTGCAGCATCTTCCGCTCGGGGCTCCACCAGTAGCCGTTGTAGACCAGGCTGGCGTAACGCGGCATCAGATCGTCCTTGAGATGGGCGACTTCCCGATCCAGGGTCAGCGATTCCATCGCCCGGTGCGCCTTGAGCATGATGGTGCCGCCGGGGGTCTCGTAGCAGCCGCGCGATTTCATCCCGACATAGCGGTTTTCCACCAGGTCCAGCCGACCGATGCCGTGCTCGCCGCCCAGTCGATTCAGCCGGGTCAGCACGGCGGCGGGACTGAGTGTCTCGCCGTCGATGGCGACGATGTCGCCCTGGCGATAGGCGAGTTCCACATAGCGCGGCTGATCGGGCGCTTTCTCGGGGGACACCGACCAGCGCCACATCTCTTCCTCGGGCTCGCTCCATGGGTCTTCCAACACCCCCCCTTCATAGGAAATGTGCAACAGGTTGGCGTCCATCGAGTACGGCGATTTCGTCCCACGCTTCATTTCGACCGGAATGCCGTGCTGCTCGGCATAGGCCAGCAGCTTCTCCCGCGACAGCAAGTCCCACTCCCGCCACGGCGCGATGATCTTGATATCCGGCTTGAGGGCGTAGGCGCCCAGTTCGAAGCGCACCTGATCATTGCCCTTGCCGGTGGCGCCGTGTGAAACGGCGTCGGCCCCGGTCGCCACCGCGATTTCGATCTGGCGCTTGGCGATCAAGGGGCGGGCGATGGAGGTGCCGAGCAGGTACTCACCTTCGTAAATGGCATTGGCCCGGAACATGGGGAACACGAAATCGCGCACGAACTCCTCGCGCAGATCGTCGATGAAGATGTTTTCCGGTTTGATGCCCAGCTTGAGCGCCTTGGCGCGGGCCGGCTCCAGTTCCTCGCCCTGGCCCAGATCGGCGGTGAAGGTCACCACCTCGCATTGATACACGTCCTGCAACCATTTCAAAATCACCGAGGTATCCAGGCCACCCGAATAGGCCAGCACGACTTTTTTCACGTCGGACATAACACTCCCCACGAATACCAATGTTTGAGCAACGAGAACGGCCCGGACGCCCTTCGGCCCGAGCCGTCATGGACCGCTAGCTTAAGGTTTTACCCCCATGCGTCAAGGCGCGGTGGAAAGTGTTGAGACGATCACATCCCGCGGGCAGCTTTACCCCTAAGTCAAAGTGCGTCCGGCGTACAAATTTCGCTAAATCGCGTTACACTAACCCATTGAATCACTAGATTTAATCCGACTAACTCCACCTGCCCACAGCGCGCCAAGGGGATTCACGGAGCCAGAACCTGGCTCCGCGAATAATCACTACCTCTACTTTCTGCCGCAGCTAGAGTTAGCCGCCGCCGATACGATGGCGTCTTTCACCGTGGCCGTGATCAGTCCTTGCAACACAAAATTCCCGGACGTCTTGGCCACGCAGGACACGTACTGGCCATGGTTCTTCCAGGACGTCGTCGTGCCGCGCGGACCTTCGCACGGGCAGAGCTGGGCGATGGAGCAACCCGTGGTTGGATCGACCACCACACCGGTCGGTGTAAATCCGCAGATATCGTCCGCGTTCGACACGCCGTCACCATCGATGTCCGCGTCGCAGGCATCACCCTCACCGTCTCCATCAAAGTCCTCTTGGCTAGGATTCGCTACTAGCGGGCAGTTGTCGCCAGTAACGATTCCATCTCCATCGGGGTCACCGTCGCAAGCGTCACCGATGCCGTCGCCATCCAGATCGGCTTGGTTGAGATTAGCAATCAAGGGGCAATTATCATCGCCATCCGAAACCCCGTCGTTGTCATCGTCGGCATCACAGGCATCGCCCTGACCGTCCGCATCCGCGTCATCCTGGCTGGGGTTAGCAACCAACGGACAATTATCCATGTTGTTTGGCACGCCGTCGCCATCCTCGTCGCTGTCGCAAACATCTCCGATCCCATCGCCATCCAGATCGGCCTGGTCGGGATTGGCCATCAATGGGCAGTTGTCGGCGGTATCCAGAACCCCGTCGTTGTCATCGTCGGCGTCGCAGGCATCACCCTCGCTGTCTCCATCGGAGTTGGTTTGCTCAGGATTCGATACTAGTGGACAGTTGTCGCCAATGACGATTCCATCTCCATCGGGGTCATTGTCGCAAACATCGCCAAGGCCATCATGGTCAGTATCGATTTGGTCTGGATTCCAGCTAAAGGGGCAGTTGTCGACAGTATCCGTAACCCCATCATTATCATCATCGGCGTCGCAGGCATCACCAATGAGATCAAGGTCAGAATCCATCTGATCCGAGTTGGAAACCAATGGACAGTTGTCGCTCGTATCCAGGACGTTGTCATTGTCATCGTCGTCGTCGCAGACATCGCCCATGCCATCGGAGTCGAGATCAGCCTGGTCCGGGTTGGAATGATTTGGACAGTTATCTTCGCCATCCAAAATACCATCACCGTCGCTGTCGACCGGTAATGGCTGCCAGTCGGGATAAAAATCATTAAACGAACCCCCGGAGATATTCTGAACTGTCCCGTCTGATTTCCTCACGTAGATCTGGTATTTGCCGCTCTGGTAGCTGGCAAATACGATTTGAGTGCCGTCCGGCGACCAACGGGGCACTTGATTGATGAAGGGCGTAACCAGTCGAGCGCGGGGTAGCCGGCGGGCCAGGCCGGAGATGGAAAG
>CALGOO010000068.1 GCA_937960715.1 uncultured Candidatus Competibacteraceae bacterium | reverse complement strand
GCCAGGAACGGCTCGGCCAAGGGCGACAAGGCCTGGTTACCGGCCAACCCAAAGAGGAAGTCGATGGCTGGATCATCCACGGCCAGTTGCATCAGTTCGGGATTGGCGAAGTGGGCGTCCCCGCGCAACACAATGCGGGTCCGGGGCCAGACCGCGCGCAGGTGTTTGACGACCCGCGTCACGATCATGGCGTTTTCGGCGCCGGTCGGGCGCTGGCCAGGCCGTAGCGCGGCGGTGATGAATTTTCCCGAGAGCCCCTCAAACAGGAACAGCGGCAAGTAGCAGTGATGACGGTAGTAGTGATTGTAGAAGCTGAATTCCTGCTGTCCATGCGTGGGATCCTCGGAATGATCCAAGTCCAGCACGATCACGGCCGGGGGCTGAGGATAGCTGGCGATGAACTGATCGACGAAGGCCCGCGCCACGCGATAGAGGTCTCGGGTCGAGACCGCATTCTCCAGCCGGGAGAAGGTGGGGGCGCTGGCCAAGTCCATGGCCTGGACCAAGGGATGACGATTCACCCCCAGCTTAAACAGCGGGTCGGTCCGCAGCGCATTGGCGTCATTGCCGTCGGCATAGCCACAGGCGATCTGAAAAATCCGTTGGGTGAATAGGTCGTGCAGGGAGTGCGCAACATACGACGGATGACGCCGGTCGTCGACGGCTTGGACCAGACGGTCGATCAGCCCGATTTGCTGGTCGATGCCGCGTAAAATCAGGGGGCCAACGTCCGACGACATCGCCCCACCGTCGAATTCAGCGCGTACCGTCCTCCCGGCAACGGGAGGAAACCGCAGTGATTCTGAAGTAGACTGATCCATGGGCGACCTCGTTTGGCTTCTCCGAAGCGTTATTGGCGTAACACTCATTATATCAATGAGTTGAACGAGGTTCGCCCTTTTTTATGAATAATCCGGGCTAGCATGACAAACCACTAGCCTTTCTTTGGCCGAGTCATCGAGCATGTCCGCGATGGCCTGCGGGTTGCCGCCCGACTGTTTCACCACGTGGCCGACGAACAGGGCCGGCGACTCGATCAGCATCCCTTGCCGGGCGATGTAGGTTTGCACGATCTCCCGCGTCGCGTCCGGCGCCAGCGGCGGTACCTCGATCTCGGTCATCTTCCACCACAGCTTGGCCAGGTTGGCTTTCTTCTGGCGGGCGCCACCGATGACCTGGGCCACCTCAAACACCGCCAGCCAGAACGCGGCCAGGGTCGGCGTCAGACTCGTCAAGTCATCGACCGCGATGATGACCTTGCCGGGATGGTCGTGCAGCGCCGGGATGATCGCCGCCGTCAAGTCGCGCATACTCAAGCGGTTCACATGCCGGCGAATCCTCGACCACTCAATCAGTTCCGGCGGCAGGTAGTGATACTCCTCCGGCAACTCCAGTGCCGTAGGTTCGAGCAGGCCGACCGCCAGCAGCCGGCGGGCGAGGTCCACGAACTGGGCCTTGGGCTGGTGGTCGGCGATGGCGATCACGGTGCGGGTGCGGCGGACCCGCCGCTCGCCGGTGGGCGGCGGCGCGCTCCCTGCGGGTTCGCCGGGCGGGTCGTCCGATTCGGCGGTAACCGGCGCCCGTTCGCCGCGCCGCCGCTCCAGCCGTTCGATCACGGCCTCCAGCACCGCCGACTTGCCGACCCCGACCGGCCCGGTCAGCAGGACATGGCGGCCCTTGCGGACCTCCTGGACCGCTTTCTCGACCAGGGCGTCGCGCCCGATCAGGCCGGTGATGGCTTTCATCGCGGCTCAACTCTCCGGCAGACGTTTCAGTTTCCCGCTCAGGTAGTCCAGCAGCGGCAACCAGTTTTCCCCAGCGTAATGCGCCACTTGCCGGCGCTGGGCGTCGATCAACAGATCGAGCCGCTTCAAGCTCGCCGCTTCGGCATTCTGCTTCTGGGCGGTCTCCCAGAGCTTTTCCACGTCGCCCTCGTAGCCTTTCTTGATCCGCTCCTGGACCCAATCCGCCTTGGATTTGTGGAAGGTCAGCCGCTCGGCCACGGCCGCCCGCTCGGCTTCCAGTTCCCGCAGCTTGGCCAGGTCGGTCAAGGCCCGCCCGCGCACCTCGTCAATCCGGGTCGCTTCGGCCAGGGCTTGTTGCGTGTATTCGCGTTGCTCCCTGGGGAGGCCAGGGGAATGTTCACCTGAATCCTGACCGTCATCGGAGAACTGGTCGGGGTTCTAAGCCCAAACCCCAGAAAATTCCGTAAAGCCTGTTTCGCTTGTTGCTCGCCAAAACTTTCCGTAATTGAACCCAATTACGGAAAGTTTCTGACGGCAATCACGGTCGAATCGGGGCTGAAAGGGCACAAATCGGGCTACCCCAAGCATCGTAAACCGGAAAGATACCCGCGCCGGAAAAATCTGGGTTTTGGGCTTACATCCCCTGGTCGTGGTGTCGCCGCTTTCCGATACGGTGCTGGAGGTGGCCGACGCGGCCCGCACGTAGAACGAGTTATGCTCCATCACTCGCCGGGTGAGGCTGGGCGGCTGGTAGGCGGCGGTGGCCTGGCGCTGGGCCGTGACCACCGGGTATAGGCCAGGATGAACCGTTGCATCAACCATGGACAAATAATCCATGAGTGATTTCCTGCTTCGCCGA
>CALGOO010000067.1 GCA_937960715.1 uncultured Candidatus Competibacteraceae bacterium | reverse complement strand
AAGAAGCTGTTCACCGTGGACGAGGTGCGCGCCCACACCAAGGCGTCGGCGTCCTGCGGCTCCTGCACCGGCCTGGTCGAGCAAATTCTCGCCGCCACCGTCGGCACCTTCGACAAGACGCCCAAGGAAAAGGCGCTGTGCAAATGCACCGAGCACAGCCACGATCAGGTTCGCAAGACGATCCGGGAGCAGCATTTGACCAGCCTGCGGGCGGTGTTCGATTTCATGGAGTGGAAAACGCCGGACGGTTGCCATACCTGCCGCCCCGCGATCAATTACTACCTGATTTCGACTTGGCCGGGCGAAGCGCAGGACGACCCGCAATCGCGCTTCGTCAACGAGCGCGTCCACGCCAACATTCAGAAGGACGGCACCTATTCGGTGGTGCCGCGCATGTGGGGCGGCCTGACCAATCCGAAGGAGCTGCGCGCCATCGCCGATGTCGCCGACAAATTCAAGATTCCGACGGTGAAAGTGACCGGCGGCCAGCGCATCGACCTGCTCGGCGTCAAGAAGGAAGATTTGCCGAAAGTCTGGGCCGATCTCAACGCCGCCGGCATGGTGTCCGGCCACGCCTACGGCAAGAGCCTGCGCACGGTGAAAACCTGCGTCGGTTCCGACTGGTGCCGCTTCGGTACGCAGGACTCCACCGGCCTCGGCGTCAAGCTGGAAAAGATGACCTGGGGATCGTGGACGCCGCACAAGTTCAAGATGGCGGTGTCCGGTTGCCCGCGCAACTGCGCCGAAGCCACCATCAAGGATTTCGGCGTGGTCTGCGTCGAGTCCGGCTACGAAATTCACGTCGGCGGCAACGGCGGCATCAAGATTCGAGGCACCGATTTGCTGTGCAAATGCGCCACCGAAGAGGAAGTGAAGGAGTATTGCGGCGCGTTCATGCAACTGTACCGCGAGGAAGGCCGCTATCTGGAACGCACCGCACCGTGGATCGAGCGGGTCGGCCTGAGCTACGTGAAATCCCGCATCGTCGAGGACGAAGAGAACCGCAAGGCGCTCTACGCCCGGCTTCTCGACTCGCAACAGTACGCTCAAATCGATCCGTGGGCGGAGCGCGCCAGCGGGCGGGTGGACGCGCACGAATTTCAACCCTTGCGGCAGGTCGGTTGAGGAACGGAGGCAAGCATCATGTACGAATGGCACGAAATCGGCGCGCTCGACGACATTCCCTGCCTGGGCTCGCGGGTCGTGAAAACTCCACAAGGGGATGTAGCGATCTTCCGCACCGCCGATGATCGGGTTTTCGCCCTGCGCGACCGTTGTCCGCACAAGGGTGGTCCGCTGTCGCAAGGCATCGTTCACGGCCACCGGATTACCTGCCCGCTGCACAATTGGGTGTTGGAACTGGAAAGCGGCCAGGCGGTCGCGCCGGACGTGGGTTGCGCTACCCGCTATCCGACGCGACTGGAAGACGGTCGGCTTTGGCTCGGTTTGAACAACGTGGTCAGCCTGCCGACCGCGTCGCGGGAAGCAGCCTGAACGGGAGAATCCGACGATGAGCGGCGCTGGCGAAGAGGTTCGAACCACCTGCCCTTATTGCGGAGTCGGCTGCGGGATCAAAGTCGCGGTCGATCCCGACAGCAGCGTTCGCGTGGCGGGCGACGAGGCGCATCCGGCCAATTACGGGCGGCTCTGCTCGAAAGGCGCGGCGCTGGGCGAAACGCTCAGTCTCGATGATCGCTTGTTGTATCCCGAGATCGGCGGGCGACGAGTTTCGTGGGGCGAGGCGTTGAACGCGGTGGCAGAAGGGTTTCGCCGCGCGCTGGCGGAACACGGTCCCGACGCCGTCGCGTTGTATGTCTCCGGGCAGTTGTTGACCGAGGATTACTACGTCGCCAACAAGCTGATGAAGGGCTGTCTCGGCGGCGCCAACATCGACACCAACTCGCGGTTGTGCATGGCGTCCTCGGTGGCCGGCCACCAGCGGGCGTTCGGTGCGGACACCGTGCCCGGCTGTTACGAGGATTTGGAGGAAGCCGATCTGGTGGTGCTGGTCGGTTCCAATCTGGCCTGGTGCCATCCGGTGCTGTATCAGCGCATTCTCGCCGCGCGGGAGCGGCGCGCGGGTCAGCCGAAACTGGTGGTCATCGATCCGCGCCGCACCGCCACCTGCGAGGCCGCCGAAACGCATTTGCCGCTCAAGCCCGGTTCCGATACGGCGCTGTTCAACGGCCTGCTGGTGCATCTCTATCAGCAGGATCGCTTGGACCCGGAGTTTATCGAGCAACATGTCACGGGTTTCTGGCCGGCCTATCGGGCCGCGAAGGAGGTCGCGCCCAACATTCCCGCCGTCGCGGCCCGGACCGGCTTGCCGGCAAGCGACATCGCCGAGTTTTACGGCTTGTGGGGCCGCACCCGCAAAGTGGTGACGGTCTACTCGCAGGGCGTGAATCAGTCCGCTCACGGCAGCGACAAGGTGAACGCCATCATCAATTGCCATCTGGCCACCGGACGCATCGGCCAGCCGGGCATGGGGCCGTTCTCCGTGACCGGCCAGCCGAATGCGATGGGTGGGCGCGAGGTTGGCGGGTTGGCGAACCAGTTGGCGGCGCATATGGATTTCGCGCCGGATGCTGTCGCGCGGGTGCGGCGGTTTTGGCGAGCGCCCGCCATTGCCACACGTCCCGGCCTGAAAGCGGTCGAGCTGTTCCAGGCGGTCGCCGATGGCCGGATCAAGGCGATTTGGATCATGGGCACCAATCCGGTGGTGAGTCTGCCCGACGCCGACGCCGCGCGAACGGCCTTGCAACGCTGCCCGCTGGTGGTGGTGTCCGACGCCGTGGCCGATACCGACACCATGCGGCTGGCGCACATCAAGTTGCCGGCGCTGGCTTGGGGCGAGAAGGAGGGCACGGTGACCAATTCCGAGCGACGGATTTCCCGCCAGCGGACCTTTCTACCATCGCCGGGCGAAGCGAAACCGGACTGGTGGGCCTTGACCCAAATCGCCCACCGGCTGGGATTCGGCGCGCTGTTTCCCTATGAATCGCCAGCGGCCATTTTCCGCGAACATGCGGCTTTGTCGGGATTCGAGAACGGGGAGAGCCACCGCCGCGACTTCGACATCTCCGCGCTGGCCGATCTTGCCGACGCCGACTATGACGCTCTTCAGCCCGTGCAATGGCCGTTACCGCACGGCGCGACGACGGGCGCGGCACGCCTGTTCGGCGCGGGCGGTTTTTTCACCGCCGATGGCAAGGCTCGTTGCATCGCGGTTGGCGAGCGGGCGCCGGTTCACGCGGTGGATGACAGCTTTCCGCTGATCCTCAACAGCGGCCGGATTCGCGATCAATGGCACACCATGACCCGCACCGGCAAGACCGCGCGGTTGACCGGCCATATCCCCGAGCCCTACGTCGAGATTCATCCGGTGGATGCGCTGGCCTGCGGTGTCAGCGAAAACATGCCGGCGCGAGTGCATAGCCGTTGGGGCGAGGTCATCGTCCGGGTCCGCACCAGCGCGGAACAACAACCCGGCAGCGTCTTCGTGCCGATGCACTGGGGTTCGCCCCTGGCGCCGCGCGGGCGGGTCAATGCGGCGGTCAATCCAGCGGTCGATCCCGTGTCCGGCCAACCGGAATTGAAACATACGCCGGTGCGGGTGCAGGCGTACCAGCCCCGCTGGCACGGATTTCTGCTGTCGCGCGACGCCATCGAGCCGCCGACGGTCGAATACCGGGTCAGCGTGCGCGACCGGGAATGCTGGCGCTACGAACTGGCGGGGGAAGCGGCGGTGGACAACTGGCCGGCCTGGGCGCGCGGCCTGTTGGGCGACGATCCGGCTTGGGAATGGCTGGAGTTCGCCGATGCCGGCGCGGGCCGCTACCGGGGCGCGGCGCTGGTGGAGGGACGCCTGCGCGCCTGTCTGTTCGTGGCGCCCGGCCACGAATTGCCGCCGCGCGGCTGGCTGGCCGGACTGTTCGCCAAGCCGGAACTCGATGCCGCCGAACGCGCCAGTCTGTTGACCGGGCGTCCAAGAGGGGGACAGCGCGACTGCGGGCGGATCGTCTGCGCCTGCTTTGGCGTGGGACTCAACACCTTGACCACCGCCATTCGCGAACGGGGATTGACGACGCCGGAGGACATCGGCGCGACGCTGAAAGCCGGAACCAACTGCGGTTCCTGCGTGCCGGAACTACGACAACTGATCGCGCAGGGCTAGAATCGTCGCTCCCGAACTCTAACCCAAGGAGCGAGAGTCGCAATGTTCCGCGTCCAGACCGGTCTCGAAACACTCATCAACGATTTTCCCGAAAAGATTCGCGGCGCGCGGATTGGGGTGGTGTGCCATCCCGCCAGCGTCGATGCCGAACTGCGCCACGCGCTCGATCTATTGCAAGCGGCCGGCGCTCGAATCGCCGCCATTTTCGGCCCCGAGCACGGGGCTCGCGGCGAAGCGCAGGACATGGAAGATGTCGATGACGTACCGCTCGATCCTCGGATCGGGGTGCCGGTGCATAGTTTGTACGGCGCGACCTTCGACAGCCTGACCCCGCGTCGGGAACAGCTTGAGGGCCTGGACGCGCTGGTAATCGATCTGCAAGATGTGGGCGCGCGTTATTACACCTTCGTCTGGACGATGGCGTTGTGCATGGAAGCGGCGGGCAAAGCCGGGGTGCGGGTGCTGGTCTGCGACCGTCCCAATCCTATCGACGGCTTAACCACCGAAGGCAATCTGATCAAACCGGGCTTCGAATCCTTCGTCGGCTTGCATCCGCTGCCCAACCGACACGGTCTGACGCCCGGCGAGATCGCCCGCCACATCCAACTGCGGCGGGGTGTCCGGTGCGAGCTGGACGTGCTGCCCATGCGCGGTTGGCGGCGCGAGATGTACTTCGAGGACACTGGATTGCCCTGGGTTTATCCCTCGCCCAACATGCCGACAGTGGATACCGCGCTGGTCTATCCGGGCATGTGCTTGGTGGAAGCGACCGAACTCTCGGAAGGACGCGGCGCCTGCCGACCGTTCGAGGTGGCCGGCGCGCCAGGCATCGATCCCGAAGCCCTCGCCGCCGAACTGTCCCGGAAAAATCTGACCGGCTGCCTGTTTCGTCCGCTCTACTTTCGACCCAAGTTTCAAAAGCACGCCGGCGGCACTTGCGGGGGCGTGCAAATTCACGTTACCGACCGCCGGCTGTTCTATTCCCATGCGGTCGGCGTCGCTTTCCTGCAAAGCGTCAAGCGCGTCGCGCCCGAGGTTTTCGCTTGGCGGGCGAAGCCCTACGAGTTCGTGACCGACGTTCCCGCCATCGACCTGCTGGCGGGGGATGACCGGCTGCGCCTAGCGTTGGAGAGGGGCGCCGATCTGACCGAGCTTGCCAGCCAGTGGGCGCAAGAGCGGGCGGCGTTCGAGGAAATTCGCCGGGAGGCGTTGCTCTACTGATTGCCGCCGTGGAAACTGCCGTCAGAGCTTGTTGGGGTCCACGCCCAACCGCCGCAGTTGTTCGGCCAAGCGCGCCGCACGTTCCACCGCCTGAGCGGCCTCCTGCTTGGCGGCGCTGGCCTCCTGCTTGGCGGCGCTGGCCTCCTGCTTGGCGGCGCTGGCCTCCTGCTTGGCGGCGCTGGCTTTATGTTCGGCGATCTCATCCTTGTTGGGCAGCAATTCCCCCGTTGGAGTGAACCAGCGCAGCCAGGTGGCTTCGACGCCCAGGTAAACGCCTTCCCAGGTTCCCAGACACAGGTTCAGCGCCGGGCTCAAGATTCGCCTCTGGGCATCCGGCGAGAGCGGTTGGTATTCGGCGCCAATCAAGGTGAACCCGGCAAAATCATCTGGATTGAAGGGGTCGTACCAGTAGTATTCCGGGACGTGTACCCGCTGAGCGTACAACTCCTTTTTGCCGGTCTTGTCGTAGCGAGCGGTGCTGTTCGAGAGCAGTTCCACCACCAGGTCGGGAATCCGACCCTGCTCCCAGACCACCCAGCTTTTCCGTTCGCCGAGCGGCACGTCCAGGACCACGAAGAAATCCGGTCCCATGAAATCGCGATGCCGAATTTGTTCCAGGCTGTGGTAAAGGAACATGTTGCCGCCGGCAAAGCCGCGCCCCCGCTGCGCCAGCCAGCCTTGCAGGGCGTCGATCAACAGGGTCATCTGGAAGCCGTGCCGGGGAGTTTCCATGGGGATGCCATCGTCGCAGGGAAGGTCGTCCTGAGTGGGGAGACGAATGGAAAAATCCGCGTCGGGCGGCGGCAAGGGTTGGAGCGTGATCTGGGATACCATGGCGTTTTCTCCCGGTTGGCAGAAATAAGATTAGCCCCTCAATCCGCCAGTTCCGGCTTGGTGTGATAGCCGCGCGGGGTGTAGACCCACTTTCCCGCCCGCCGGGTTTCGCTGTTGCCGACCATAACCAGCGACAGCATGTTCAGCGGTTCCGGGTCCAGTTCGCCCAGGGTGGTGACGGTGATCTGCTCGCCCTTGCGGGTGACGTTGAAAGCGACGATGACCGGCGTTTCCGGCTGGCGATAACGCAGCAGGATTTGCCGCGCTTCCAGCAGTTGCCAAGACCGTTTGTTGGACACCGCGTTGTAGAACGCGATGGCGAAATCGCCCTGACCGGCCAGATCAATCCGCTTGGCGATCAGCTCCCACGGCGTCAGCAGGTCGGAGAGGGAAATCACGCAGAAATCGTGCGCCAGCGGGGCGCCGACCAGGGCCGCCGCCGCCTGCATGGCCGAAATGCCGGGGATGACTTCGATTTCGACCTCGGCCCATTCCGGCTTCGGTTTGCGCGCCAGCAGCTCGAACACCACCGTCGCCATGCCGTAGATGCCGGCGTCGCCGCTGGAAACCAGCGCCGTGGTTCGCCCGCTGGCGGCCAGATCGAGCGCCAGCGCCGCGCGGGTCAGTTCTTCGCCCATCGGGGTTTTGTGGCGAGTCTTGCCCTCGGTCAGCGGACCGAGCAGGTTTAGATACAGGCCGTGGCCGGCCAGATCGGTGCAGGATTCCAGCGCGGCTCGGGCGGCGGGACTGAGATGCTCCAACCCGCC
>CALGOO010000066.1 GCA_937960715.1 uncultured Candidatus Competibacteraceae bacterium | reverse complement strand
ACCAGCCTGCTGTTCGGGCTGCTCAACGTGCTGGTGGCGGCCTGGGCGCTGTGGCTGTTCCGCGACCAGTTGCCGGGACTACGCTGGCTGCGCGGCCAATGCGTCGCCGCGATCCTGGCGCTGCTGGCCGGTCTGGCCGCCGCCGACCGGCTGACCGAGTTGGCCGAGGATCATCTTTACGCCGACCAGATCGTCCTGGCCCACAGCTCGCCCTATCAGCGCATCGTGCTGACCCGCTGGAAGGACGATGCGCGGCTGTTTCTCAACGGCAACCTGCAATTCAGCTCGCGCGACGAATACCGCTATCACGAGGCACTGGTGCATCCGGGCCTGAGCGCGACGCCGGGCGCGCGGCGGGTGCTGGTGCTGGGCGGTGGCGACGGCTTGGCGGTGCGGGAAGTCCTCCGCCACGACTCGGTCGAATCCATCACCCTGGTGGACCTCGACCCGGCGATGACCCGGCTGTTCGCCAGTCATCCGCTGCTGACGCTGTTGAACGAAAACGCCCTCAACTCGCCCAAGGTGCGGATCGTCAACGCCGACGCCTTCAAGTGGCTGGAACAGAGCGCGGAGACGTTCGACTTCATCGTGGTGGATTTTCCCGATCCCAGCAACTACTCGCTAGGGAAGCTGTACAGCAATGTGTTTTACCGGCTGCTGGAAAAGCGTCTGGCGGCGAACGGCGCGGCGGTGATTCAGGCCACGTCGCCGCTGTACGCCCGCCAGTCGTTCTGGTGCATCGTCCGCACCATGGAAAGCGTCGGCTTGCGGGCAACGCCGTACCACGCCTACGTCCCGGCCTTCGGCGAATGGGGTTTCATCCTGGCGACCCGCCAGCCCTGGCAAGCGTCCGAGCGCTATCCGCCCGGCCTGCGGTTCCTGACGCCGGAGATCATGACCACCCTGCTTCGGTTTCCACCGGACATGGGACCGGTCGAGGCCGAGATCAACCGCCTCAACAACCAGATTCTGGTGCGCTATTACGAGCGGGAGTGGCGGCAGGTGACGCAGTAGAAAGTCCCCGCGAAGACTGAAGACGGCGCAAGCGTCCAAGCTCCCCTCGTCACGCACGGCGATGGGTTTCGCTACGCTCAACCCATCCTACGAAAAAACAATGGGTTGTAGGCCACTACCCCTACCCCTGCCCCTCTCCCGCTTGCGGGCGAGGGGTTTTCGTTTTGCGCGGCATCCTGGTCCATTCGGCCGATAGTGGTCGTTTGGCGGAAAACGGGCGGGGGTACGAAACCGTCTATATAATCATTCAGTCCGCCCCTTTTTCTTCACATTAGATCGTATGTTATCCATATCAGCTTAATAGGTTTGACAGAATGCCCATGCCAAACGACGACCGGTCGATCCATGTCCCGCGCGATGACGATCAATGCGACGTGCTTCTCCTCTATGTGAACGAAAAGGAACGCGCCGCCATCGTCGAAACCTTCGCCGGTTCCAAGGGCGAACCGCCTCCTCCCCGGACCATCCGTGGCCTGCCCTGTCTGGACTTGGGGAAAATTGGCGGTCGGCGCGTCTTCGCCACCGCCACCAACATGGGCAGCGCCACGCCCGGAGGTTCGGCCACGCTCGCGGTCGACGCCATCGATAAGTTGAATCCGCAGTGGATCATCGCCGTCGGCGTGGCTTTTGGCATGGAGCCGAACAAAGTTCCTATTGGAACCATCCTGGTTTCTGACCGGGTATCCTGCTACGAACCTCAGCGCGCTGGAAAGAAAAACACTCATCGGGGCGATACGGTGACGGTCCATCCACACCTCAAGCAGTTCTTCCAGACTGTCTCGTCACCGCCCTATTGGAAAGGCGATCCGGTGCGATTCGGCCAGATTATTTCGGGAGAGAAGCTGATCGACGATCCAGCGTTCAAAGGGAAGCTGAGAAAAGCATACCCGGAAGCCATCGGCGGTGAGATGGAAGCTGCTGGAATCTACAGCGCGGCCCTGCTGAAACAGCGCGATTGGATCATCGTCAAGGCGGTGTGCGACTACGCGGACGGCAACAAAGGCGAAGACAAGGACAACCGCCAAATACTGGCCGCCGGTAACGCCGCCCGTTTCGTGCGCCATGTACTGACCGCGTATGACCAGGCCGCGTCCATTGAGGAGCCCGGTCGACTTCCCGCCACTACAGTCTCGAAATCCGAACGGAAGCGCGCGACAGGAACCGTTCATCGCGATGCCGTCGCCGCCATCGCCGAGTCTCTCGATTTGGCCCCTGCCCTTCGCGATGCTCTCGCCGGTCAGCCGGGGGCCAGCGGTGCGAATCCGACGGAGCTTGCACAATGGCTGTGCGCGCCGGACGGCGACGTTCGCGCGGCTATCCGATCCGTTAAGGCCGCACTGGGCGATGCGGCGAAGGTTTTGCGCCGGGAGCGGGGGGACGTTTCAAGTCTCCGACAACACGCTCTGGATATTCTGGGTTGGATGGTCATCACCACGGTCATGGAGGGTTACGAGCGCGAGGATGCCGAGCTGGCCAAGACATGGTTCGATAAGGTCACGTTCAAGATTCCTCTGGGTCGTAACCCTTGCGTCGAGGTGCTGATGGCCCGCTGGCGGGGG
>CALGOO010000065.1 GCA_937960715.1 uncultured Candidatus Competibacteraceae bacterium | reverse complement strand
GCCGCCCAGCCGGTCCCAGGCTTCGGCCTGCACGCAATAGACCAGAGCGCGGCTGTCGGCCTGCAGGGCGGCAGTCATGTTCTGATGCTGGAGCGCGTCGTACACCGCTTCCAGCCGCTCGGCGTAGGCGAGCCGGATGGCGTTCTCCGTCCACTCGCCCCGATCCCGATGCTGCTGCTCTATCCAGGCACGAATGCGCTCCCGCACCAGCTCATGGCAGGTCGGGTCGGGATTGGCGTCGTCCGGCTCCTGGCGTTCCTCCGTGACCAACCCCACGCCGACCAGATGGCGCAGCAGCGGCTGGAGTTCGGGGTGGGGCGGGGACGCATCGCTCCACACCCCTTCCAGCAGTCCCAGCGTTACCGGCTCGTTGGCCACCGCGATCATCCACAACAGGCGGCGGGTCGCGGAGCCGGTATTGCGGATCAATTGATCGAGCGAGGCAATGAGCGCATCGTTCAGGTAAGCAAGTTCGGTAGCGTCGCCGGGTGTGGTGGCGAACAACGCTGGGAGTTGCGCGAAATCCCCGGTCTTTTCCAGCGTGTCGAGGGTTTGCAAGAGTTGGAGCCGCAGTTTGGCGTCCGCCGCCAATCGGGCGAGCCGGTCCATGAGCAGCGGGTGAAAGCGGCTGGCTTTTAACAACCGTTGCGCGAGGAGCTTTTCCTGGGCATCAGCACCGAACACCATTCGACTCAGGGCGGGATGGGTTTTGAGATAAAGCGCCGCTTCCGCCGGCGGCAGCGGGCCGAGTAGCAGCGGATAGCTTCCGCCGCCCACCAGCGCCGCCAGCGGCCTCCGGCTGGTGATCAGCACCCGCGAGCGCGTGCCGACGAGTTCGCTCGCCAGCGCCTTCAGGTAGTCGTCCCAGGCCGGGTCCTGGCAGGCCCAAACCGGTTGCCCGCTGGCAGACGATGGCTCCGCCTGCGGCTTCAAGTTGGTCTCGAAGTTGTCCAGCACCAGCAGGATGGCTTCGTCTTGCAGGGCGCGGATGAGGTTTCGTGTCAGCCGCTCCAGGCGCGCGGGGCCGGTGAACTCGGCGCTGGCGTCGCGGTAGATCGCATCGGCGGGCCGGGCCTTGACGTGGTCGTGGTAGCGGCCCAGTTCGCCCCGGAGTTTGAGGTCGATGTCGCGCAGCGTGGCGTCGAAGCCGAGCGGATTGGGCTTGGCCTGATAGAGCAATACCCAGTCGAAGCGCGTCTCCCACAGCGCCAGCGTCTCGGCCACCAGCGCGGTCTTGCCCATGCCGCCCAGGCCGGTGATGACCGCGACTGGTTTCACTTCCGCGCCACCGCTGGAGCCGATGAAATCCGCACCCAGGTCGGCCAGTTGCCAAGTGCGCCCGACGAAGTGTTCGTGGCTGGCGGTGGTCAGCTCGGCGATGGAGTGCAGGCGGGGATTGCGCGGATTCAACTCCGGGCTGCGGCCCTGCAACAACGTGAGGCCAGGCTGTTCCGCGCCGTAGAGCACCGGCGTGGCGTGATCGCAGGCGGCGAAGCGGGCGAGATCGTGCTTGTTCCGGTCCAGCAGGGCTTTCCGGGCCAGGGTGAGGGCGGCGGCGGCGTTCTTCGGAGCGGCGTCGGCGAGCAGGGCGCGGTAAAACTCCACCGCCAGCTTGCGGGCGTAATCGTCGCCCACGACGTAGCGTATCGCCACCACCGACGATACGCCGCCTTGTAGCAGGGCGTGAGCGGTGCCGGTGAAGCCCGGTTGCACCTGGAGATCGAGGTCCTTGGTTTCCGTTTCCTTCGCGCCTGGTTCCTTGCTTTGCGCGACGGCGAGGAAATCCTTCCAGTCCTTCACCCGCAGGATGTCGCCGGAATGACAGGCGCTGAGAAACACCAGCCGGGGCGAGAAACCGCCCGCCTCGGTGAACAGGCTAAGCAGATCACCGCCGGAAAGCAGATCTTTGGCGCCGCCGGGTTTGGCGAGTTCGAGCAGGTTCAGATGTCCGTGCCCGCTCCAGTGGACGATGTGGTAGCCGTTGTGCTGCTGAATCTGGTCGATCAGCCGTTCGCGGGTGACGCCGTGGGTGAGGAAATGGGCGACGACGCGGCGCTGCGGGTAGATATTCCTCTCGAAAAGCCGCAATAGCTCCCGCCGTTCCTGCCGCGCGCCCAGCGGGCGCGAGCCGCGCGCCTCGGCGAAGACGAACAGCACACGCAACGGCTCGTCCGGCCCCAACGCGACCGGCGTCGAGGTTGAGGCTTGCATATCATGCACCACACGCACCAGCAGATTGCGCTCGCCCAGGGTCCGCTGCCCAGCGCTGGGACGGGCGATTTCCCACGGCACGCGGGCCAGCGCGGCGACCAAGTGGTTTTTCTCTTCGCTGGCGCCCGGCAACTGGATGCGCAGCGTGCGCTGGGACCCCGACAACCAGAGTTTCTCGAAGATTTCCCGCCCCAGCACTTCCTCGGCGATGCACACGCCGATCTCGGCGACCGCCGCCGTTTCCTGGCCTTCCTTGACGTAGAGACGAAGGTAATTCCGCAGATCGAAGAGACCGTGCTGACGGCTGAGGGTGATGGTCTTGAAATCCATGGGGCGGTAGGCGAGTTGCGTACCGTGGGCGTCAAGCAGACGAAACTCGGCGGTATGGTTCGGCGTGTCGGCGGTGATGATGAGGTCGAAATGAGTCGGCATGGCGATTGGGCTTCCCTTTATATCGCGCCGCGATGGAGTGCGGTGGGCTGTCTCAAATGATAACAGTATGGATGAAGAGAGAAATAGGGTAAGGAACGGAATCAAGACGCCTTGGGAAGTAGCCAACCCCAAGGCAAGGCATACAGATTTTCACCCAGCGGACGGGCCGACCCGCCGTGCAGAACCACGCCACGCCGGAAGGACTGACCGGCTCTCAAACTTTGCTGGAACGCCTTGATGCCGGCGCCATCCGCCAGGGTGACTTGGGATGCGGCCTTGATTTCCAGGGCGACCAGAACGCCGTTCTTCTCCAGGACAAAATCGACCTCCCGTCCGGAGCGGTCCCGCCAGAAATAGAACCGGCGGCTGGTCAGATCCAGCGCGCGCCAGGCTTGCAGCGACTGGAAAATCGCCTGTTCCAGCCAGAATCCTTGATCCATGCGGCCGGCCAAATCCTGTCGGCTACGAATTCCTGCCAGCCAGGCGGCCAGCCCGCAATCGCTCCAGTACAGCTTACGGCTTTTCACCAGGCCGGTGGTCGGATTGGTGGAGTAGGGCGCGAGTCGAGTGATCAGGCAGCTGGTTTCCAGCAGATTCAGATGGCGATGCACCGTCGTTTGCGGCAACGCGGCGTCGCGCGCCAGTTCGGACTGGTTGAGCAAGCGCCCGACCCGGTTGGCGGCCAGCGCCATGAGCCGCTGGAAATCCGGCAGGCTGGAGACGGCGCTCAGTTGTCTCAGGTCGCGTTCCAGATAGGTTTGTACGTAGCCGGCGAACCAGAAGTTGCGGCTTTCTTCCGAGGCGGCGGTCACTGCCGGCGCAAAGCCGCCACGCAGCAGCCAGTCCGGCCAGTCGCCGGGTTCGTCGGGCCAGTCCGCCAGCTTGAAATCCGGCTCGAACAGGCGATCCAGCGGCGCCAGTCCCTCGGGATGCTCCAGCCATTCCGCCGGACAGAACGGCGGCAATTCCAGATAGACGGCGCGGCCCGCCAGCGATTCCGCCACCTGGCTCATCAGGAGCAGATTGGCCGAGCCGGTGAGCAAGAAATCGCCGGGCTGGCGCTGGCGGTCCACCTGACCCTTGAGAGACAACAGCAATTCTGGCGCCCGTTGCACCTCGTCCAGGGTGAGCGGACGCTCCAGCAGCAGGGAATCGGGATCGGCCCGAGCCTGACCCAGAACGCCAAAATCGTCCAGGCTCAGGTAGCTACGTGGTTCCGGCAGGGAACGGGCCAGGGTGGTTTTGCCGGTTTGCCGCGCGCCGGTCAGAACGACGACCGGCAGCGCCCGTAAAGCGGCTTGCAGGGGACCGATCAGCCAACGTCTTTTAAAATTATTCATGCCGTGATTAAAATTGATTCACGACATGAAATCAACGCCCGTGTGGCACGGCGCTGGCCTTGTGGCGGATCGGAAGTCTACGGGGACGGTGACCGTCCATCGTATGGGTTATCATTGCGCCAGCGTGGGAACAGCCCACAACAGCTTTAAACAGCATAGAGAACTCAGGACAGCGAACGGCGGTTGCCGATTGCTGACCCCTGAACCACTGACGTGAATGGGAGAATGTAATGGCGGCGATTGACGCACAGGTGAGCACAGGGCTAGCGGGCCTGGACCGGGTCTTTCGAGGGGTGATGGCGGGTGACAACATCGTTTGGCAGGTGGACGGCATCGACGATTACATGCCGCTGGTCGAACCGTTTTGCCAGTACGCCCGCTCCAGGGGCCGCAAGCTGGTGTACTTCCATTTCGCCCGGCACCCGGCGCTGGTGGATGAAGGACCAGGGGTGGAGGTGCAGGTACTCGATCCCGGTGAGGGCTTCGAGCCGTTCCTGACCGCCATTCACAAGACCATTGAACAGGCGGGGCGGGGGGCCTATTACGTGTTCGACTGCCTGTCGGATCTGGTCGCCGATTGGTACAGCGATCAGATGTTGGGCAATTTCTTCATGCTGACCTGCCCGTATTTGTACGACCTGGAAACCGTGGCCTATTTCGCTCTGCTGCGCGGCCATCATTCCTTCCACGCCACGGCGCCGATCATCGACACCACCCAATTGTTCAACGACGTCTATCGTCATCAGGGTGAGTTGTATGTCCGGCCGCTGAAGGTCCAGCAGCGTTATTCGCCGACCATGTACACGTTGCATGTCTGGCGTGGCGAGGATTTCACGCCGGTGGCCGACAGCATCACTATTTCCGAGATTCTGACGCGGTTTCCGTGGTCGGGGTTGAAGGCCAACGACCCCCGGCTGGACATCTGGAACCGGACGTTCCTGGAAGCGGAGCAGGTGGTCGAGGCGGAGCGCGACAACGTGCATGTCGCCGAGTTGGTGCGCGATCTGTTGCAGCATACCCTGCGGATGACGGTGTCGCGCGACGAGCGAGTGATCCGGCTGGCGGAAAAGGTGCTGACCCTGAGCGATATTCTGGCCATCAAGCAACGCATGATCGGCACCGGTCTGATTGGCGGCAAGACGGTGGGCGTGCTGCTGGCGCGGGCTATCCTCAAGCGCAGCGATCCGCGCTGGAAGAGTTTGCTGGAAATCCACGACTCATTCTTCGTCGGGTCGGACGTGTTTTACACCTTCCTGGTGCGCAACGGTTGCTGGTGGGTGCGGGAGAAGCAGAAGGATCCCGCGACCTTCCTGGACGGGGCCGAGACGGCGCGGCGGCGTATTCTGCGCGGCGATTTCTCGAATTACATCCTGCAACAGTTCTCCGACATGCTGGACTATTTCGGCCAGTCGCCGATCATCGTGCGTTCCAGCAGCCTGCTGGAGGACAATTTCGGCAACGCCTTCGCCGGCAAGTACGACAGCGTGTTCTGCGTCAATCAAGGTCCGCGCGAGAAGCGGCTGGAGGATTTGCTGGCGGCGGTGCGAACCATTTACGCCAGCACCATGAGCGAGCGGGCGCTGCAATACCGGGCGCGGCGCGGGATTCTGGATCGCGACGAGCAAATGGGCCTGCTGGTGCAGCGGGTGTCCGGCTCCCAGCAGGGCCGGTTGTTCTATCCGCACATCGCCGGGGTGGGGCTGTCGTTCAACCCCTACGTCTGGAGCGAGCAGATCGATCCCGGCATGGGCATGGTGCGACTGGTGCTGGGACTCGGCACCCGGGCGGTGGATCGGTCCGACGACGATTACACCCGGGTGGTGTCGCTGAGCGACCCGGAGCGGCGGCCGGAGAGCAATTTCGACAGCATGCGTCAGTACGCCCAGCGACGCATCGATCTGCTCGATCTGGAGGATGGCCAGCTCACGACCCGGCAGTTCAGCGACGTGGCCCAGCAAAGTCCGGACCTGCCGTTACAGATGGTGGCCTCGGTGGACGACGAGCTGGAACAGCGGGCGAGGGAACGCGGGATGCGCGACGTGTTTCCGTGGGTGCTGACCTTCGAGCAACTGCTGCGCGACACGCCGTTCGTGGCGGACATGCGCGACATGCTCAAGACCTTGCAGGAGGCCTACGACTATCCGGTGGACGTCGAGTTCACGGCGAATTTCGTCGATAAAAAGCACTACAAGATCAATTTGCTGCAATGCCGGCCGTTCCAGGTGCGGGAAGCCGGGACCATTCCGAATCCGCCGGCGCGCATCGAACCCGAACGGTTGGTGCTGGAGGCCCATGGCGCGGTGATCGGCCACAGCCGGATCGGGACCATCGAGCGGCTGGTCTATGTCGTTCCCAGCGTTTACGGACAGTTGCCGTTGAACGACCGGCACAAGATCGCTCGGCTGATCGGTCAGATCACGCGGTTGCGGGGGCCGGACACCGCCAAGACCAGTTTGCTGATGGGGCCGGGGCGCTGGGGCACGACCTCGCCGGAACTGGGGGTGCCGGTGCGGTTCGCGGAAATCAACAACGCCACGGTGCTGTGCGAGATGGTGACCATGCACGGCGGACTGGTGCCGGACGTGTCGCTGGGCACGCATTTCTTCAGCGATCTGGTCGAGACCGACATTCTGTATCTGGCACTGTTCCCGCAACGGGAGGACAACCGGCTCAACGAAGCCTTTTTCGACCAGCAGCCCAACCGGCTGGCGGAGTTGCTGCCGAACGCGGCGGAATGGGCGCACTGCGTGAAAGTCATCGACCTGCCGAACGATCGGTGCCGGGCGGTGTTGCGCTTGAACGCCAATACGCTCAAACAGAACGTGTTCTGCTATCTGGAAGCGCCGGAGGCGGCGGAGACGTTGTAGGCGCTTCTGGAAAGTTTGGAGACCGCGTTTGGGTTCGTTCCAAACGCGGTTTAGCGCTGGTTAACGCTGGAAGCGGGAAAGCCCGGCTATTGGTTCTTGGCAACCGTCAGTCCGGGTGGCGTTTTTTGCCACGGGTAGCCCTTGGCCGCCAGGTCGTAGCCCAAGGCGTACAACTGGCGCATGTATTCGGTATCGAACTCTTCCCGATGCGGCGCGTTGAAACTCGCCGGAATATAAGCCAGGTTGAAATCGACCCCATCGCGCTGGGTGGTCAGATAAATCTTGTAGAGATCGCCGATTCCTTGCGTGTGGATCAGCGAGGAGACTGCTCGTCCGGCGATGGACATGGCCCGACGCTCCACCTGCGCCCAGTCGGGGTCGAGCCGACTGTTGCGGATCACGTACACCCGTCGCTCGCGCTGGTTGCCGCTCTTGCGTCCCATTGCCTTGAGATCGAGCGAGGGCGGGTAAACGAACACTTGCGCCATGGCGCCGCCGTCCACGTGCATCTCCTGATACGGCTGACCGTCGACCTCGACGTCGATCAGCACCGGCGGAAAGGCGCCGGGAATGGCGGCGGAAGCCACCAGCAGAGTCTGGAACAGATCCAGCGCCTTGGGGTCCTGGTAGGTGGCCAGCTTGGTCAGGTTCCAGATGATGCCCCGGCGGGCGTCGAGATCGGCGGTTCCCACCAGCAGCAGGCGGCCCTTGGCGTACTCGGCGGCGATGGCGTCCAACAATTCCCGATTGACGTATTTCTTGATCAGGTTCCGCAAGGGCCGGTTGTCGGCCATGGCGTCGTCGGTCAGCGCCGCCAAGATGCCGCGCGGCTCCACGATGTCCTTGGCGGAAATCGTGGTGTACACCTCCTTCAACGTGGCGTCGTACTTCGGCCCCAGGAAGGCGAACGGCGCGCTCAGGGCGCCGGTGCTGACGCCGGTGACCAGTTTGAAGGTCGGCCGGTCGCCGGCGGTGGTCCAGCCGTTCAGCAGGCCGGCGCCATACGCGCCGTTGTCGCCGCCGCCGGAGATGGCCAGAAAGGCCGCCGGTGGCAACGGACCCCGATGGCCGCTGGATGCCAGGAACGCCTGTTCGCGCTGGACCGATTCCAGGCCCTCGCGGGCCATCGCGGCCAGATCGTCGGGACTACCGACGCGATAGCGGATACCTTCCAGGCCCGGAATCCGCGCCTGGTTTTGGAGATTTTCTGGCACTGCCGGTTGGCGGGTCGGCGTGGCGCAGCCCTGGAACAGCAGCAGGGCGGCCAGTGATACAAGGGTCATCCAGATTGATGAGGTGTGGCGCATCGAGAATCACTCCTGGAAAGTGGCATCAAAGTCTATTATGGACACGCTGGAAATAATCTTCTGAATTCAGGCAACCACGGTGGTTGCCTGAATTCAAATGAATCCCAACTAAAATTTGCATGGTTCGATCCCCATCAGCGAAGGTGAGCTTTTGACGACCAGCATTTCCTCGCCACCCGTGATTCGCAGCCTGGCGCTCGATTCGTTCCACCCGAAACTGCTGGACGAGGCCGTGAGCGGCGGCTCGTTCGATCATATCCAGACCCAGGCCGGACGCTTCGCCGGTCAGATCCTGCACGCCCAGATCGGCGGCTGCCGACTCGACCATGGCGCCTATAACCTTCCAATCTTTGTCGTCGGCGCGATGCCGGCGGATCGTATCGTGCTCGGTTTCGTCGAATCGGAAACCGGTACCGGGAATGTGGTCGGGGTATCGTTTCGCGATTCGGTGGCGCTCGCCTTGATGGAGCGCTCCGAGTTTCACTGCCGCTTCGCGCCGTGGACCCGCTGGATGGGTTTTCAGATCGAGCGCGCCGCGCTCGAAGCGGTGGGCGTGGAACTGGGGTCGAGGGGAGCCGTGTTCCCACCCCTGGATGCGGCAAGACGGCGACAGGTCTCGGCGGTCATAACCGACGCGGTCGAAATACTCCGCGCCATCGAACGGCGGGACCGCAACATCCTCGATCCGGTCGCGGCCGGCCTCGTCGTCAAGGAGAGCCTGACCGCCACCTTCGCCGCCATCCTGCCCGCCGCCGACGGGGACATCACCCGGGAACGCGCTTCCTGGCGCAAGAAGTTGCTGCTGGTGATGCGAACCCACGAGTTCTTCAAGGCGCACCTTGCGCGACCCATCCAGGTCACGCAGTTGTGCCGCCACGTCGGGGCAAGCGCCAGCACTCTCGAACGCGGTTTTATTGAGGTGTCCGGCGTCAATCCCAAGCAATTCCTGACGATACTGCGCATGGCGCGGGCCCGTCGGGCGCTGCTCGAAGCCGGACCCACGGAAATCACGGTCGCCAAGGTCGCGAGCGAATGTGGTTTCTTTCATTTTGGCCGATTTGCCGCCCACTATGCGGCGCTCTACGGCGAGTCACCCTTGTCCACCTTGTGTTCCCGAACCGGCGGTTCGGTGGGGTCGAGTCAGCGTTTGACGACCGGGTAAACCGCGCGCCAATCGTTCTTCATGCTGACGATCGTCCAGCCGCGTTTTGGTCCTTCGTCCAGGCCCCGACCAAGCTTGCCAAACGCCGATTTGCGGTCGTAGGCGAATTCGCGCTCGGCATCGTCGTGGTGGACGATCAGACCGAGCCGCACGCCCGGCGCCGAAGTGGTCCACTCCAGCATCTGAAAGTCGCCGTCGGAATTGCCGGCGGCCATGATTGGCCGCTTGCCGATGAATTTGTGGATGCCGACCGGCTTGCCGGCCTTGTCGTCGATGAAGTCGATTTCGGGCAGTCGCACGATCGCGGGCTCACCGTCGCGGACTTCGTACTTGGTCTTGACGCTCGACCCGATCACCTGCTCGGGCGGAACGCCGTACAGTTCCTCGGCCACCACGCGCAGGAATTCGATGCCGCCGCCGGAGACGATATACGTCTTGAAGCCGTTGGCGCGCAGGTAGGCGAGCAGATCCAGCATCGGTTGAAACACCAGTTCGGTGTACGGGCGTCCGAGTTTGGGATGCCGAGCGGTGCTGACCCAGTCGCGCACGCTTTGCGCGAATTCCTCGCTGGTGTTGCCCGCATGGGTGGCGATCACCAGTTCGAGCAGGCCGTGCTCGCCGGTTTCCGCCAGGGCTTTCATGTCGCCCTCGATCGCCGCTTTGAACGGCTGCTGGTTCTTCCATTCGGGATGACGCGGCGCGAGCGCCTTCACGCGGTCCAGCGCGAACACGAGCTGAAAGTACATCGGCTGTTCCGACCACAAGGTACCGTCATTATCGAACACCGCAATGCGGTCGGCGGGCGCGACAAAGTCAGCCGAGCCTTCGGTCGTCACGCGGTTGACGAACTTGACGATGACCGTCTTTGTCGCCGTGTCATTCCAGGAGGGCAGCAGGTCGTCGGCAACCCCGATTCGCGACAGGGCGAGCGCGAATAGCAACACGGTGAAACGGAGCGGTCTCATGGGGTCTTCCCGTGGGTTGCTTGGATTGAACAAGCGGGATGTCCCAAGCCCGACATCCCGCTTCCGGTTCCAAACGCGAATGGCCTGAATTGTGCCGCGTCGCCTCAACGCTCGCCCGGCGCGCTCAGCTTCTCCATGACCTTGTCGAGCGAGAAACTGGCGGCTTTCTGGCGCGGAGGATAATCCTTGAATGTCTGGAGAAACTTACCCACGTAGGCCTGGGCCGGCACCAACAGGTAGACACGGTCGATCATCCAGTCGTAATAGGTGTTCGAGGTCTTTTGCGAACGCTCGTAGGGGTCGCGCCGCAGATTGAAGATCAGCGGAACCCGGAGTGGGACGAAAGGCTCCGCCCACGCCTGCAAGGTTCCCTCGACGCGCTGCTCCATGAAGATGATCTTCCAGTCTTGATAGCGCAGAGCCGTGAGGTCGCCGTCATCGGAGAAGTAGAAAATCTCCTTGCGGGGGCTGGGGGCGCCCTGCGGGTTCTTGAGGTGGTCGATCAGGTTGTAGCCATCGAGATGGATTTTGTAGTTGCGACCGAGCGCCTTGGAGGTGTAGCCGTCAAGCAGGTCTTCCTTGATGTCCGTCTTGCCGGCGGCGGCGACGAAGGTCGGCAGCCAGTCCATGTGGTGGACGATGCCGTTGCTGACGCTGCCCGGCTTGACCACGCCCGGCCAGCGCACGGCGGCGGGAACGCGCCATCCGCCTTCCCAGTTGGTGTTCTTTTCACCGCGGAACGGAGTCATGCCCGCGTCCGGCCAGGTGTTCATGTGCGGGCCGTTGTCGGTGGAGTAGTGGACGATGGTGTTGTTGGCGATGCCCAGTTCGTCGAGCGCGGCGAGGAACTGGCCGATGTGCATGTCGTGCTCGATCATCCCGGCGGTGTATTCATCCGCGTTGGGATGGGTCTTCTTGATCTCGGCCATTTTCTCGGGGCTGACGTGGGTGCGGAAGTGCATCCGGGTGCCGCTCCACCAGACAAACCAGGGTTTGCCGGCCTTGGTCTGACGGCGAATGAAATCAATCGCGGCGGCGGTGGTCTCGTCGTCCGCCGTCTCCATCCGCTTTTTGGTCAGCGGGCCGGTGTCCTCGATCTTGCCGCCGGCGGAGGATTTAATAACGCCGCGCGGCCCGAAGGCTTGTTTGAAGGTTCGGCCATCAGCCAGCTTGAGATCACCGGGATAGTCTTCGTTTTCCGGCTCTTCTTCTGCGTTGAGATGGTAGAGATTGCCGAAGAATTCGTCGAAGCCATGATGGGTGGGCAAATGCTCGTCCCGGTCGCCAAGGTGGTTTTTCCCGAACTGGCCGGTCGCGTAGCCCTGATCCTTGAGGAGGACGGCAATGGTCGGATCCTCGACCATCATCCCTTCCTTGGCGCCGGGGAGGCCGACCTTGGAGAGACCGGTGCGGAACACGCTCTGGCCCATGATGAACGAAGAACGCCCGGCGGTGCAGGATTGCTCGCCGTAGTAATCGGTGAAGAGCACGCCTTCCCGCGCGATGCGGTCGATGTTGGGCGTCTGGTAGCCCATCAGGCCCTTGCTGTAGGCGCTGATGTTGGACTGGCCGACGTCATCGCCCCAGATCACCAGAATGTTGGGCTTGTCGGCGGCCAGCACGGCGGCGGCGCCCAGCCACAGCAAGGCAGCCGCGGCCAGTCGGCAAAAATACGTTCGTTCCAGCATATTCGGTTAGCTCCTTTAGTCAGCTTTCGGAGTAGAAACGCAACCGGTTCGCCGGGCGTATATTTACAGAGTAGCCCGGTCAACATCTCTCGAATAGCCAAAAATCGTCAATTTTTTGAACCTTGGTCACAGGTCCGGCTAAATTTTAAGCGTTTGGAAAGGCGATTCCATAATTCATGATTATGAGAATAATCTTGAATTTTAGATCCGAAATCATCGTAAAATACGTATTATGTAATCGTTTTTGTGTTAGTATTTATTCCTTAACACGACAACCCACGGAGCTTCCAATTCCCATGGCCCGTTCTGGAATCCGCTACGAAGACGTTCAGGCCGCCGCCGAAACCCTGCTGGGACGGGGTCTCAATCCCACCATTCAGCGAATACGCGAATTACTCGGTACGGGTAGCAACACCACCATCAGCGAACATCTCAAGCACTGGCAACGGCAACTCGCCGAATCACCGAAGGTCATCCTACCGCCCGCCATTCCCGAAGCCGTGGCCACCGCGCTGGACGGTTTCTGGAAAATCGCCGTTGGACACGCCGAAGCAGCGTTCGAGGAACAACGCGCCGCCGCCGCGCAAGCGGTCCTGGAAGCCGAACAGTCCCGCGACATCGCCATCGCCGAACGGCGGCAGGCTCAATCCGCCGCGCAGGAGTGCCAGCGCGAATTGGAATCCACCCAAACCACCGTCCGCGAACTCACTGACCGTCTGCTGGTGGAACAAGAGCGCCGCGCCGCCGCCGAGACCGCCATCCAGGCGGCCGAACAGCGCGTTCGAGCCACCGCCGAGACCATGGTCCAAATCCGCGCTGAAACCGCCGCCCGGGTCACACAGCTTGAAACCAATTTGTATCAACTACGCTCCGATACCGACCGACAATTGGCGGAAGCCCAGCACCGGTTCGAGACCGAGCGCCAGCGGGGCGAAGCCAGCGAAACCCGACTGATGACCCTGCTCGACCAACTTCGCGCCGAACAGAAGGCGGAACGACAAGCCTTCGCCACCGAGCGCCAGGACTGGAAAAACCAGGAAATCCACTGGCGGGAACAGTGGGAAACCGCGCGGCGCGAGAAGACCGAGCTGCGGGCGAACCTGATCGCCGCTGGTGAGCGCCAGAATGTCTTGGCCGCCGAAGTGGAGCAAATCCGCCTGAAGCTCCAAAATATGGAAACCCGGCATTTGGAAACCGTGCGCGAAGCCGAGGGGTTGCGGGGTGAACTGAGGGCCGTCCAAGAGGATCGAAACCGACTGTGGCGCCAACTGGACGCTCTCCCTGCTCCGCCGCCCAATTCGATTCAAGCGTCGCCATCGGATTGACTAGCCTTATGGAAGCAACCATGAACGAACCATTCTCTCTCCCGCCTGGCGGGTTTGCCGTGGTCAGCCAGTTCACCGTGGCCAACGGTATGACCGAAGCCGTCAAGGCCGCATTCCGCCAGCGGCTGCGCCAAGTGGAGCACGCGCCCGGCTTCGTGCGGCTGGATGTGCTCAGCCCGCTGGATTGTCCCGATGAAATCTGGTTGCTGACCTTTTGGCGTGACGAGGCCAGCTTCCGATCCTGGTATCGCGGCCACGATTATCGCCGGGCCCACCAAGGAATTCCCAAGGGACTGAAACTGGTTCCCGGTCGCACCCTGATCCGCCATTTCGAACACGTTTGCTCCTGAACCGATGAACGCCCGAGAGATTAGTGCCGCCATCGAAGCCCGCCGTCCGGCCATTGCCGAGGCGGTCGCGACCCGCCAATACGTCGAACATCCGGAACTGCGCGAACGCCATGGCCCGGTCGGTCGGCAACGCACTTTGGAGGATGCCAATTACAATCTCGCCTTCCTCGCCCAGGCCATCGCCCTCGAAAATCCCACGCTGTTCATCGACTACCTGGGTTGGCTCAAGGTCGTCCTGTCGCGGCGGCGGGTCCGGTTGCGGGATTTGCTCGATCATCTCGCGTACTTACAGGACGACCTGCGCCAAACCTTGCCGACTGAAGCGGCGGGCATCGCATGTGCCTACATCGTGGAAGGCGCGCGCCAGTTGCCGGACCTGCCCGACGATCTGCCCGTGATCATCGAAGGCAACGCGCCCGTTTCCCTGCTCGCGCATCGATACCTCCAGGCCCTGATGCGCGGCGAGCGCCACGTCGCCAGCCGGCTCGTGCTCGACGCCGTGACCCAGGGCACGCCGGTCAAGGACATTTACCTGGGCGTGTTCCAGCCCTGCCAGCGCGAGATCGGCCGGCTTTGGCAGACGAATCAAATCAGCGTCGCTCAGGAGCACTATTGCACCGCCGCGACGCAGTGGGTCATGTCGCAGCTCTATCCGTATATATTTTCCGGCGAGAAGGGCGCTGGCCGGCTGGTGGCCACCTGCATCGCCGCCGAGTTGCACGAGATCGGCGTGCGCATGGTGGCCGACTTTTTCGAGATGGAGGGTTGGGACACGTTTTACCTGGGCGCGAACACGCCCACCAACAGCGTCCTCGAAACCCTGATCGAGCGCCGGGCGGACGTGCTGGGCATCTCCGCCACCATCACCTACCACGTCAGCGAGGTGGAACGGCTGATCCAGGCGGTGCGCGCGGATCCCGCCTGTCGCGACGTACTCGTCCTGGTGGGTGGATATCCCTTCAATCTCGCGCCCGATCTGTGGCGGCGCATCGGCGCGGACGGCTGGGCGCCCGACGCTCAGATGGCCGTGGAGCGCGCCCGCGAACTGCTGGCCGCGCGGAGACCGGCATGAGCGGACTTCACGACCAAGGCATCGCTCTGATCTGCGACCGCCAGGGGCGCGCATGCGAAATCATTCGTGACAACCTGGGCCTTGGCCCGCGCCTGCCCCCCGGCACGCCCATCGTCGAACTCGCGGACGCCGGCAACCAGGAAAAGGCCCGACACTTCCTGGAAGTCATTCATTCCACCGGCGCGGCGCTGGGATGGGAAATCAACGTGCTGCTGGAGGGCGGACTGGTCCCGCTGCACTGGGGCGGAGGGTTGCACGACGAGCGCTTGGTGGTGGTGATCGCCCGTACGCGCACCGCCCTGGCGGGGCTGACGGAAGAACTCATGCGGATCAACAACGAGCAGACCAACGCCTTCCGGTCGCTCGCCAAGGAAATCGCGCGGCTCGTCCATGCCCAAGGCGAACGGGACGCGCGGTTGCTGGAAGAATTGACTCAGTTGAACAACGAATTGGCCGCGTTGCAGCGCGAGATGGCCAAGAAGAACGTCGAACTGGAACGGCTCAACCAACTGAAGAATCAGTTCCTCGGCATCGCCGCGCACGACCTGCGCAGTCCGCTGGGGGTGATTCAAATCTACAGCCAGTTTCTCGAAACCGAGCTGGGTCCCGCCGTCTCGGAAGAGCATTCCCAGTTCATCGTCACCATCCGCCAGACCAGCGAGTCCCTGTTGCGCCTGGTGGATAATCTCCTCGACGTTTCGCAAATCGAAGCCGGCAAGCTGGAGCTGAACCGCCAACCGCTGGATTTGCGGGTTCTGGTCGAGCAAAACCTCGCGTTCAATCGGGTACTGGCCGCCAAGGCGCAAAGGCAACTCGCGCTCGTCGCCCCGGAATCCGTGCCCCTCCTGCTGGACGCCGACGGTCCGAAACTCGAACAGGTACTGAACAATCTGATCGGCAATGCCCTGAAATTCTCGCCGCCAGGCACGCGCGTGGAGATAAGCCTCGTTCGTGAGGGCGATCGCGCGATGGTATCGGTGCGCGATCAGGGACCGGGCATCCCGGCTCGGGAAGTGGGCAAGCTGTTTCGGTTTTTCCAGAAGACCAGCGTGCGCAGCGCCGGCGGCGAGCGCAGCAGCGGTCTGGGTTTGGCCATCGCCCGCAAGATCGTGGAGGGCCACGGAGGAACGATCTGGGTCGAGACCGAGCCCGGTCGCGGCTCCACCTTTTCGTTCGCGTTGCCCTTGACCGCTTCGTGAGATCGCAGCTCATGACGACCCCCATCCGTATCCTGGTGGCCGACGATGACGTCGCCAAGCGGCTGGCTATCACGCGCATCCTGCGCCAAGCTAATTATGAAGTGTTGCAAGCGGCTGGTGGCGTGGAGGCGCTCGATCTGGCCAAGACCACTGCTCTCGATCTGGTGTTGCTGGACGTGGAAATGCCCGATCTCGGCGGTACCGAAGTCTGTCTCCGACTCCGGGCGGATCCCGCCACGAGCGCCCTGCCGGTACTCTATCTTTCGGCGCATCGAACCAAAACGCGGCATCGGATCGAAGGACTGGATTCGGGTGCCGACGGCTATCTGGTCTGGCCGGTGGACCCCCAAGAGCTATTGGCCTGGGTGCGAACCCTGCTGCGCGTCCACCACACCGAGCGCGCCCTGCGCGCCGCCAATGCCGATTGGCATCACACCCTGGAGAGCATCAGCGATGCTTTTTTTGCCCTGGACGACGCCTGGCGGGTGGTCCACTTCAACGCCGCCGCGGAGCGAGCGTTGGGGCGCGGCCGGGAACAGGTCCTGGGCCGGCACCTGCTGGACAGTTTTCCCGAGGCACGCGGCAGTGTGTTCGAAGCGAAATACGCCGAAGCCTTGCGCGACCGGCAACCCCTGGTTTTCGAGACCTTCTTCGCTCGACCGCCCTACGCCAACTGGTATGAAGTGCGGATCTATCCCCGCGAGCCGGGCATTTCGGTCTATTTCCAGGTCATCACCGCCCGCAAGCAGGCCGAGGCCGAGCGCGAGAATCTGATTCGCGAGCTTCAATCCGCGCTCGCCAACGTCAAAACCCTCCACAAGCTGCTCCCCATCTGCGCCAGTTGCAAGAAAATCCGCGACGACGACGGTTATTGGCAAAGCGTCGAGGGCTACATGCTGCAACACGCCGATGTCCGCTTCAGCCACGGCCTCTGCCCGGACTGCCTGCGCGAATGTTACGCCGAACTGGATGGCGACCTGGCGCCCCCCGGCGGTTCCCAATGAAAATCGACTACTTGGTATTGGGTATAATTGCTAACATTCGCCAATCCCCGATCAGAACCAACGAGGTCCACACCCTTCATGAATGCCGTGGTTCAAGCCAAGGCCGAAAGCCGTCATCTCCTCTCCGGCAACGAAGCGGTCGCCCGCGCCGCCTGGGAAGCCGGCGTCCGGGTCGCCGCCGCCTACCCTGGCACCCCCGCGACGGAGATTCTGGAAAACATCGCTCTCTACCCCGACATCTACTCGGAATGGTCGGTCAACGAAAAAGTCGCGGTGGAAGTGGCCATCGGCGCCTCGCTGGCGGGTTCGCGTGCCCTGGCGGCCATGAAACACGTCGGCATGAACGTCGCTTCGGACGCCTTCATGACCCAGTCACTGGCCGGCGTGGTCGGCGGGCTGGTGATCGTGGTGGCCGACGACGTGGGCCTCTCCTCCTCGCAAAACGAGCAGGATTCCCGCTATTGGGGCCGTTTCGGCCACATGCCGATCCTGGAACCGGCCGATTCCCAGGAAGCCTACGAAATGGTCAAGCGGGCCTTCGACCTTTCCGAGGAATACGAAGTCCCGGTCATCGTCCGCATGACTACTCGCGTCTGCCACGTCAAGGCCATGGTGGAGTTCGACGGCGAACGGACCGAGCGCCGGGCCGCCGGCTTCCAGAAAAACCCCCAGCGTTGGGTAATGACCCCAGCCAACGCCAAGCCGCGCCTGCCGCTGATGCACGAGCGCGACCGAAAATTCCGCGAACTGAGCGAAACCATCGACCTCAACATCGCCTTCCCCGGCGGCGACCGCCGGATTGGCTTCGTCACCGCCGGACCGGCCTTCATGCACGTCCGCGAGACCTTCCCCAACGCTCCGGTGCTCAAGCTCGGCTTCAGTTGTCCGCCGCCGCTGGACAAGATTCGCGCCTTCGCCGGCCAGGTGGACACGCTGGTGGTGGTCGAGGAAACCGAGTTGTTGCTCGAAACCGAAATTCGCGCCGCCGGCATCGCCGTCCGGGGCAAGGATGTGCTGCCGCGCTTCGGCGAACTGGCTCCCAGCGTGCTGCGCCCGGCCATCAAGCCCCTGTTGGGCGAACCCTGGGAGGTTCCAAAACGCGCCCAGGCCAGCGTCTTCCCCCGCCCGCCGACCATGTGCGCCTCCTGCCCGCATCTCGGCCCCTACTTCGCCCTGTCCCACATCCGCAACCTCAACATCATCGGCGACATCGGCTGCTACACCCTGGGCGCCGGTCACCCCTGGAACGCGCTCGACACCTGTACCTGCATGGGGGCCTCGCTCAGCATGGCCCACGGCATGGACAAGGGCCGCGGCGAGTCGGACGAGAAGAAGCACATCGTCGCGGTGATCGGCGATTCCACCTTCCTGCACATGGGGATGCAGGGCCTGCTGAACATGATCTACAACCGGGGCAACGTCACCGTGTTGCTGCTGGACAACCGTTCAGTCGGCATGACCGGCGGCCAGGAAAATCCTGGCACAGGTGAAGACTTACACGGCTTGCCCGCCCCGCGCGTGGATTTCGCCAAGCTGGTCGAAGGTTTGGGCGTCCGTCCCGAACGCATCCGCATGGTCGATCCCTATGAGCTGCCCACCATCGTCAAGCTAGTGCGCGAAGAGACCAAGATGGAGGAACCGTCGGTCATCATCACCAACCGGCCCTGCTCTCTCACCGACCGTTTCGAGCGTCTCCAGCCCTACGCGGTCATCGACGACCAATGCACCGGTTGCGGCAACTGCATCGACCTCGGCTGCCCGGCCATCTTCGTCGCCCGCCGCGAGACCGTGACCGCCAAGAGCGGCAAGAGCAAGGAACTGGTGTTTGCCCGCATCGACGCCAATACCTGCACCGGTTGTCACATGTGCGTCGAGACCTGCGCCCCCGAGGCCATTGTCCAGCCACAGCCACAGAACCGCGTCATTCGGATTCAGCCCCATGCGTGACGGCATCACCAACATTCTCGTGGTCGGCATCGGCGGTCAGGGCGTGATGACCGCCGCCGAAATACTGGCCCGCACCGCCCTGTGTCAGGGCTACGATGTCAAGAAGACCGAGGTGGCCGGCATGGCCCAGCGCGGCGGCGTGGTCTCCTCGCATGTACGCTTTGGCTCCAAGGTCTACTCCCCGCAGATCGACGCCGGCGAAGCCGATCTGTTGATCGGCTTCGAAGCCGCCGAGGCCCTGCGCTGGCTGCCGCACTTACGGCCGACTGGCGTGGCCATGGTTAATACCCTGCGTCTTCCTCCCCCGGTCGTGTCCGCCGGCCTGTACGACTACCCCGCCGATCCCATTGGCGACTTGGCGGCGTCCGGCGTCGAAGTCCACGCCTTCGACGCGGGCGCCATCGCCGAGGAATTGGGTAACTCCAAGCTGGTGAACACCATCATGCTGGGAGCGATCAGCGACTATCTGCCCTTCTCCGCCGAGGTGCTCAAGGCATCCATCGTGGAGGGCTTCCGCGCCTACAAGCCCAAGCTGGCGGACATCAACGCCCAGGCTTTCGACGCGGGCAGGGAAGCGGGTCACGCCAAGACGACCACGCATCGTTCGGCGACCTGATCGTCCATAATCCATAATGAACCCGTGGGGACAAGCCTCGCGCTTGCCCCTGCTCAACATAAAACATCACCCTGAGGGAGAAGATCGACATGAAAAACCTGTGGCAAACCGCCCTGGCGGCACTGTTGCTATGCGCCGGCCTCAACCCCGCCAGCGGCGCCGAACCGATCAAGATCGGTTCCTTCCTAGCCGTGACCGGCCCAGCCTCGTTCCTGGGCGATCCCGAACTGAAAACGCTGCAAATGTACGTCGAGGACCTCAACGCCAAGGGCGGCGTGAAGGGCCGCAAGCTTGAACTGATCCACTACGACACCGGCGGCAACGCCAAGGACGCGGTCAGCTTTGTCAAGCGACTGATCAAAAACGACAATGTCGATCTCATCATCGGCGGCACCACCACCGGCGACACCCTGGCGGTCATCCCCGACGTGGAAAAGGAAGGCATTCCGTTCATCTCGCTGGCGGGCGCGGTGGATATCATCGAGCCGGTCAAGAAATGGGTGTTCAAGACCCCCCACACCGACCGCATGGCTGTCGCGAAAATCTACGAGGATCTGCGCAAACGCGGCCTGACCAAGGTGGCGATCATCACCGGCGACGGCGGCTTCGACAAATCCGGCCGCGAGCAATTGCTCAAGCTGGCGCCCCAATACGGCATCACCATCGTCGCCGACGAGTCCTACGGCAACAAGGACACCGACATGACCGCCCAGTTGACCAAGATTCGCGCCACGGACGCCCAGGCGATCATCAACTTCGGCCTGGGTCAGGCACCGGCCATCGTCACCAAGAACATCAAGCAACTGGGCATCACCCTGCCGCTCTACCAGTCCCACGGAGTAGCTTCCAAGACCTTCATCGATCTGGCCGGCGACGCGGCGGAAGGCGCGCGCCTGCCAGCGGCGGCCCTGGTGGTCGCCGAGCAACTGCCCGACACCGATCCCCAGAAACCGGTGCTGCTGGCTTACAAGAACAAATACGAAGCCAAACATGGCCCGGTGTCCACCTTTGGCGGCCACGCCTACGACGGCCTGATGATCGCCGTGGCTGCCATCCAGCAGGCCGGTGGCACCGACAAGGCCAAGGTGCGCGACGAAATCGAGAAAACCCAGGGCTTCATCGGCACCGCCGGCGTGTTCAACACGACCCCGCAGGATCACATGGGTCTGACCGTGGACGCCTTCAAGCTGGTGGAAATCCGTAACGGTTCCTGGAAAATCGTTCAATAGCGCCATTGCTCCCCTCCTTCCCCGCGCCGCGTTCGCGGGGGCGAAGGGGGAAAATCGCCGGATCGTCCTCACCCATGCTTGAACAGTTCTTCCAGTTCCTGGTCACCGGCGTCACCGTCGGTTCCCTGTACGCCCTGGTGGGTCTGGGCTTCGCCCTGATCTACAACGCCTCCGACGTGGTCAACTTCGCCCAGGGCGAGTTCGTGATGCTGGGCGCCATGACCGCCATCGCCCTGCTGGGCGCGGGGCTACCGTTGCCCTTGGCCGCCATCGCCGCCACGCTGGCCGCGATCCTGGTCGGTCTGCTGCTGGAACGATTCGCCATCGAACCGGCCCAAGGCGCGTCGGTGGTGACGACCATCATCATCACCATCGGCGCCGCCATCTTTCTGCGCGGCGTCGCGCTCCTGCTGTGGGGCAAGGACTTCCACGCCCTCCCCTCCTTCTCCGGCGACGCGCCCATCCATCTCGGCGGGGCCACGGTGCTGCCGCAAAGCCTGTGGGTACTCGGCGTCACCGTGTTGTTGGTCGGGCTGGTCCGCGCCTTCTTCAACCACACCCTGCTGGGCAAGGCGCTATTGGCCTGTTCCTTCAACCGCGCCGCCGCGCAACTGGTCGGCATCAACGTCCGGGTCATGCTGCGGCTGGCCTACGGCCTGTCCGCCGGCCTGGGCGCGATAGCCGGCATCCTGATCGCCCCCATTACCTTCAGTTCCTACGAAGCTGGCGTCATGCTCGGTCTCAAGGGTTTTTCCGCCGCCATCGTCGGCGGCATCGGCAATCCCATGGGCGCGGTCGCGGGCGGCGTGCTGCTGGGCCTGCTGGAAGCCTTGGGCGCGGGGCTGATCTCGTCCGGCTACAAGGACGCCATCGCTTTTCTGTTCGTGCTGATGGTGTTGTTCTTCGAACCGGCAGGCTTATTCGGCCGCAAGGTCGCGGAGCGGGTCTGAACCATGCGACTGGCCGGTTTCTACACCTTCGCGGCCGTTGTCGCCCTGCTCCCCATGTTGTTTCCGACCAATTATTTCGTCACGGTGGTGGGCGCGTCCGCCGGCCTGCACGTCATTCTGGCGGTCGGTCTCAACCTGCTGATGGGCTACGCCGGCCAGATTTCCCTGGGTCACGCCGCGTTCTTCGGCATGGGCGCCTATGCGTCCGCCATCCTGACGACCCGCTTCGGCTGGCCCTCGTTGCTGGCGCTCGCCGCTGGCCTGCTGGTCGCGGGCGCCATCGCCTGGTTGCTGGCCCGGCCCATCTTGCGCCTGCGCGGCCATTACCTGGCGATGGCGACCCTGGGTTTCGGCATCATCGTTCACGTCGTCATGGTGCAGGCGACGCGATGGACCGGCGGGCCGGACGGCTTGGCGGGGGTTCCACCGCTCAATCTTCTGGGTTGGGCTGTCGAGGGCGACTTGCAGTGGTACGGCGTGATCATGGCCGCCATGCTGCTGGCCGTCTGGCTGTCGCTCAACCTCGTCGATTCCCAGTTTGGCCGCGCCTTGCGGGCGGTGCATGGCTCCGAGTTCGCTGCCCAGATGATGGGCATCGACATCGGCCGCGCCAAGACCCAGGTGTTCGTGGTCTCCGCCCTGTTCGCCGCCTTCGCGGGCAGTCTGTTCGCCCACCAGCAAGCCTTCGTCAGCCCGGACTCCTTCAATCTGATCGTTTCGGTGGAATTGGTGACCATGGTGGTGCTGGGCGGCATGGCCTCGACCTTCGGCGCGGCCTGTGGCGCCATCGCCCTGACCCTGCTGCATCAGGGGCTGGTGGTCTTCGAGGATTACGAGATGGTGATTCACGGCGCCCTGCTCATGGCCGTGATGATTTTTCTGCCGCAGGGGTTGTTCGTGGGTTTGAGCCAGGGTGCGCGGCGGCTATGGGCCACGGTTCCCCGAAAACCCTGAGAAGCTGTCTAAAAACTAACTTGTTGATTGTGGGAGCGGCCTTGGCCGCGATAGGAGGGTCAGCCATCGCGGCCAAGGCCGCTCCCACACATAAGTCATTGATTTAATAATATTCAGTTTTTAGACAGCCTCTGAGCCTGCCTCAACCGCGTGCCCACTCGAAGCCGACAAGGTTGCGTTGCTCGCGGCTGAACTCCATCCCGATCAACGTCACGGGCATTCCGGCGAATTTCTCCGCGTAACCGCGTGCTTGCAGTTGCGCCAAAGCCCGGCCGGCTTCACTGGATTCCACCACCTTGAATTCCAGCAAGTAGACTCGCCCGGCGAAGACGATGGACAGGTCGATGCGGCCACGGTTGGTCGCATCCTCCGGCGTGACCGCCAGGCCAAGGGCGGCGAAGTAGCAGTACACCACCGAGGCCCAGTAACCTTCGTAATCGGCGATGGCGTTGCGCCGATGCCAGTCGTGAGGGATGGAGGCAAAAAAGGCGTGGAACGCCCGGTACAGTTCGTCCGGCTCGTCGGCTTCCAGCGCGGCGTAGATTCGATCCTCGGTGCGTAGCCGGTCCTGCATGTTGGGCACGTAGGCATTCAGAATCGCGGTCGGCAGGCTGGCGCGTACTTCAAAGTTGGGGTAACGCAGCCGGTAGCGGTAGAGACCGCTGCGCTGGTAGCGCTCCCGGATGGTCAGATAGCCGGTCTGAAACAGCAACGCCTCGGGTTCGATACGATCCACGTCGAAGGTGCCGAGCAGTTCCTCTCCGGCCTCCAGGTTTTCCAGGTCGGGAATGTTGTAGCGGCGGGTTTGCAGCAGATTGATCAGGAAGGTGGGGGTACCGGTCTCAAACCACCAGGGACGAAACTCGCGGCTATCCAGATACAGTAGTACGTCGAAAGGGTTATAGACCGGCTCGCCGAGAAAGTTGTAGCCGTTGTACCACTGTTTCACCTCGGCCAAGTCCACACCGGCCAGATGATCGGCGAAGGCGCTTTCCAACTCGCCTTGGGTGTACCCGCACAGCGTGGCGAAACGTCCGTCCAGGGTAATATCTTTGAGATTATTCAGCCCTGAGAACAGCGACACCTTGGAAAATTTGCTGACGCCGGTCAGCAAGACAAAGCGCAGGTGGGCGTCCTGGCTTTTGAGCACCGAGTAGAGATTGCGCAGGCCCTCCCGCAGTTCCAGCGCCACCTCCGGTCGGTCCAGATGATCCAGAATCGGCTTGTCGTATTCATCCACCAGCACCACCGCCCGTTCGCTGGTGCGGGCGTGCAGGGCATGGATGAGCTCGTGCAGGCGCAGGTGGATCGGTTCCTGGGTCAGGGTCACGCCATAAGCCTGGGCGCATTCGGCCAGTTGCAAGGCCACGGTGGCGTCGAGCAGGGCGGTCGTGCTTAAAATCCCCTCGCCAAAGTCCAAGCGCAGCACCGGGTGGCGTCGCTCCCAATCCCAGTGGGTTTCCAGGTACAGCCCGGTGAACAGATCCCGGTGTCCGGCAAAGGCGTCCGCCAGGGTGGTGACCAGCAGACTCTTGCCGAAACGGCGTGGGCGAGCGAGAAAATACATTTGCCCTTCCCGCGCCAGTCGCTCGATCAGCGGCGTCTTGTCGGCGTAGCAATAACCGCCTTCCCGAAGCTTGCGGAAGGTCTGAATGCCAATTGGCAGTTTGGTCATGATATTTCTGCCTCAAAAACGAAAAATCCGTATTAAAATGGAAAGAATCCCAAATTCCTGAAAGGGTACCCCATGATCCACCTCCATTTCCCCACTTCGCTCATCTTATCCTCGTTTTGGCTGGTATTGAGCCTGTGCAGCCTTTCGGCGGGCGCGGTAAATCCCCCAGACTATGGAGGGGCCGGCTCTGGTAGCAATGGCTATTTGAACCTTCAGCCCACCACACCGCTCGCCAGCAATAACTCTAGTTCTCGCGTGATCAATATCACCATCACCACCGTGAGTACAGGCCGGTACCGGCTGACCGGCACCCTAGTGGACCCCAACGGCCAACCCGCATGCGGTCTCGCGCTGGCCAGTGGTCGATGTGTGTTCACATGCGGGCCGGGCTCGCCGCGCTGCGAGGGCGGCACGGACAGCCTAGCCTCCGGGCAATTCGATCTGACCGACCTGCCGACCGAAGTGAACGGTACCATCCTCACCACCTATCAGTTCTGAGTTAGACTTTTTGATCAGTTTAACCGAGCG
>CALGOO010000064.1 GCA_937960715.1 uncultured Candidatus Competibacteraceae bacterium | reverse complement strand
CCCTTGGCCTGGGCGTCGGCGTGATAGGACGAGCGCACCATCGGCGCCGAGGCGACGTGGGCGAAGCCCAGAGCGTCGCCGAACAGGCGCAGATGCTCGAACTCCTCCGGCGGCGCGTAGCGCTCCACCGGCAGATGGTGGACGCTGGGTTGCAAGTACTGGCCGAGCGTCAGCATCTCCACGTCGTGGGCGCGCAGGTCGCGCATGACCGCCTCGATTTCCGCCAGCGTTTCGCCCAGCCCCAGCATCAACCCCGACTTGGTGGGAATGCTCGGATGACGCGCCTTGAAGCGTTTCAGCAACTCCAGCGAGTACCGGTAGTCGGCGCCGGGCCGAGCCCGCCGGTACAGGCGCGGCACGGTTTCCAGATTGTGGTTGAACACGTCCGGCGGCTCGCGCTCCAGGATGCCCAGGGCCACGTCCATCCGCCCCCGGAAATCCGGGGTCAGGGTTTCGATGACGATGCCCGGCCGGTGGGCCCGCACCGCCCGGATGCAGGCGACGAAATGCGCCGCGCCGCCATCGCGCAGATCGTCGCGGTCCACCGAGGTGATCACCACGTATTTCAGGCCCATCGCCGCCACCGTGCGGGCCAGGTTTTCCGGCTCGGCCGGGTCGAGCGGATCGGGCCGGCCGTGACCGACATCGCAGAACGGGCAGCGGCGGGTGCAAATGTCGCCCATGATCATGAATGTCGCGGTGCCGTGGCCGAAGCATTCGCCGAGGTTGGGGCAACTGGCTTCCTCGCAGACCGTGTGCAGGTGATTGTCGCGCAGAATCCGCTTCAGCCGCAGCACTTCCGGCGTGCCGGGAAATTGAGCGCGAATCCAGGCCGGCTTGCGCAACCGCCGCTCGGGGTCGGTCGGGGCGACCTTGACCGGGATGCGGGCGACCTTTTCGGCGCCGCGCAGTTTTTCGCCTTGATGGGGCGCGGATTTGCCCGCCGACTGGATGGCGGGCGCTTCGGCGTCAGCGCGGATGGCATCGGCGGGAGCGGTACGGTCGGGCATGGTGTGCTCCTGGGGTGAGCGCGCGAATGTCTTAGAATTCGACTCAAGAGTTCGCCGTAATTTCCCGCCGGCTCCAGCGGAAACGGCGATGCCGGCGATCAGGGCAACCCGGCGAGCGGGGCGAAACAAGTGTAGCCCAGCTTGTGGCCCAAGCGAGGCAAAAGGCTCTCGGCGACGGCTTCCACGGTCGAATCGATGCCGAGATCCCGCAGCCGGGTCACCCGCAGACCGGGATAACCGCAGGGATTGATGCGGGTGAAAGGTTCCAGGTCCATGTCCACGTTCAGGCTCAGGCCGTGATAGGAGCGGCCCTGACGGATACGCAGCCCGAGCGAAGCGATCTTGACGCCGGTCACGTACACGCCGGGCGCGTCGGGTCGAGCGTGGGCGGCGACGCCGTGAGCCGCCAGCAGTTCGATCACCGCTTGCTCCAGGATCGTGACCAGCGCCCGAACGCCCAAACCCAGCCGGCGCACGTCCAGCAAGCAGTACACCACCAGTTGACCGGGGCCGTGATAGGTCACCTGCCCGCCGCGATCCGCCCGGATCACCGGGATGTCGCCGGGCGCCAGCAGATGCTCCGGCTTGGCGGCCATGCCCAGAGTGAAGACCGGCGGATGCTCGACCCACCACAGCTCGTCCGGGGTCGCGGGGTCGCGGCGGTCGGTGAAGGCCCGCATGGCGTCGAGCACCGACCCGTATTCGCGGCGACCCAAGCGGCGCAACAGCAGCGGTTCGGCGCGCCGAACTGCTAGGGCCGGGCCCGGATTCACAGCACCAGCGCGATTTGCGGGTGACCGCTCAGCTCCCGATAGATGGCGTCCAACTGCGCGCGGGTGCGAGCGCGCACCACCACCGTCACCGATTGGTAGCGACCGGCGCGGCTATCCCGCACCCGCACCCGCGCCTCGTCCAGGTCGGGCGCGTGCCGGCGCACCAGCTCCACGGCCAGCCGCCGGAGATCGCCCGCGCCGGCGCCCATGATCTTGATGGGAAAATCGCAGGGAAATCGCAACAGCGACCCGTCGTCGGTCTCGGCCGCTTTCCCGTTCATCGCCGCTCTCAATGGAACAGGTAGTAAAAAAACATCAAAATCGAGTCGATCAACCGCCCGAACCAACCGCTTTCGGGCACTTCTTTCAGCGCGACCAGCGGCGTCCTGCTCACCTCCTGCTCTCCCAGCTTGACCACGATCTCGCCGAAGGCCTGATCCTTCTGCGCCGGCGCGACGATTTTCGGCTGGACGGTGGTGGTGGTGCTGACCTGCGGCGCCTGTCCCTTCGGCACGGTCACGTACAGGGGATGGACCACGCCCAGCGGCAATTCGTTCTCCTTGCCCTTCCAGATGCGGGAAGTGACGATGGGCGCGTTGGCGTCGTGCAGCTTGCGGCTCTCGAAAAAGCTGAACCCGTAGTTCAGCAAGGCCTGGCTGGCCGCGAACCGATCCTTTTCCTTGTCGGCGCCCAGCACCACGCCGATCAGGCGGGTGTCGTTGCGCTTGGCCGACGACACCAGGCAGTAACCGGCCGTATCGGTGTGGCCGGTCTTGACGCCATCCACCGAGGAATCGGTCAGCAACAGGCGGTTGCGGTTCTGCTGCTCGATGTTGTTGTACTTGAAGCTGCGCACCGAATAACGGGCGTAATGTTCGGGAAAATCCTGGATCACCGCCCGGGTCAGGACGGCGATGTCGCGGGCCGACATGTAGTGGTTGGCGTCGGGCAAACCCGGCGCGTTGGTGAAGTGGCTGTTTTTCAACCCCAGCCGCTCCGCTTCCTGGTTCATCAGCTTGGCGAAGGTTTCTTCCGATCCCGCCACATGCTCGGCCAGCGCCACGGTGGCGTCGTTGCCGGACTGCACCACCATCCCCATCAGCAAATCGTCCACCGACACCTGCGTGCCCAGCTTGACGAACATTTTCGAGCCGGTCGTTTTCCAGGCTTTTTCGCTGATGGTGACTTTATCATCCAAGCGGATCTTGCCGGATTTCAGCGCTTTGTAGATGACGTAGCCGGTCATCAGCTTGGTGATGCTGGCGGGCTCCATCCGCTCGTCGCCTTTGGCGTTGGCCAGCAGGTTGCCGCTTTGCTGGTCCATCAGCACGTAGGCGCGCACCGGTACTTGCGGCGGCGGCGGTATCGTCTGGGCGCGGGCGACGGTCCAGGCCATCGCCGACAGCGCGAGCGCGAGCAAGGGCGCTAACAGGGTGCGGATCGCATTCGAATACGGCATGGAGCGGCTGTCTTCCGTGGGTGTGGCAAACCAGATGGGCGATTCTAGCCAGAAGCCCGCCCCGAAAACAAACCGCCTTGACGCTGGAGGTGGCAAGGCGGCCGGGGTCGAAACCGGATGGAAGCCGGGGCGGGGACGAGCCTCAGTCGGTCACGGTCCTGGAGCGGTTGGCTCTCACGCCGGCCAACCGCACCGCCGTTTTGGCGGTGCCGACTTCGCGCGCCGGCGTCCGGTTCTCTTGGCGGCGAGCCGATTCGGAGAGCTTGCGGGCATCGCGCCGCACCGCATCGTTCGACCGCCCGCCCGAGGCGCGGACATCCCGGCGAC
>CALGOO010000063.1 GCA_937960715.1 uncultured Candidatus Competibacteraceae bacterium | reverse complement strand
AATGTCGCCCTGCACCGCGAACCGGCCATCTTCGCTAAGGTATAGCACCTGGCCGCCCAACACGACCTCGTACAATCCCGGAATGGCGGTGGTGACAACGCTGTCGGGCTTTTCGCCATTCAGGGCCTCTTGCAGTCGGGTCAGATCCGGCTGCTTGCCCGACGGAGCAGCGGCAGGGGCAGCGGCGGGAGCAGGGACAAGAGTAGCAGCGGGATCGGTAACGGGTGGCGGAGCGGAATCAGCGGCCAGAGCGCCAGCGGCGTGTAATACAGCGGCAACGAGCAGAAGGTTACGCATTTCGATATCCAGGGTATGAGCGAAGGAATGATGGATTCAGAGTATTGCAGCCCGCGAGGGTTCAACGATGACCGACCATCGCTGGAAACGCCAGCGGGAGCCGATGCGCCGCCGGAATCGGCCCGCGCGCTGGGGCGGCGGGATTTTGCTTATGACTTGCCGCTGGAGCTGATCGCCCAGCGGCCGCCGGCGCGGCGCGGCGACAGCCGGTTGTTGACCCTGGACGGCGCGAACGGCGCGCTTCGCGACCGTTGGTTTCGCGAATTGCCCGAATTGCTGCAACCCGGTGACCTGCTGGTGTTCAACGACACCCGGGTGATCCCGGCGCGGCTATTCGGCCGCAAGGCCAGTGGAGGGCGCATCGAGGTTCTGATCGAACGCCTGCTGGACGAACGGCGGGCGCTGGTCCATCTCCACGCCAGCAAGTCGCCCAAACCCGGCGGCTCGTTGCGGTTCGACGCCGGCTTTGCCGCCACCGTGCTCGACCGCCACGGCGAGTTGTTCGAAATCGGCCTCGACGGCGACGAGCCATGGCTGGCGTTGCTGGAGCGGCACGGACAAACGCCACTGCCACCCTACATCCGCCGCGAACCGACTTTGGAAGACCGCGAGCGCTATCAAACCGTCTACGCCCGTCGGCCCGGCGCGGTGGCCGCGCCGACCGCTGGCCTGCACTTCGACCCGACGCTGCTGGACCGACTGGCGGAACGGGGCGTGGATCAGGTGTTCGTCACCCTGCACGTCGGCGCCGGCACCTTCCAGCCGGTGCGGGTCGAGCGCATCGAGGAGCACCTCATGCACGGCGAGTGGATCGAGGTTGGCGCCGAAGTCAGCGACCGGATTCACGCCACCCGGATGCGTGGCGGCCGTGTGGTCGCGGTCGGCACCACGGTCACCCGGGCGCTGGAAACCGCCGCCCAACCTGGCGAAGTCCAACCATGGCGCGGTGAAACCCGCCTCTTCATTTACCCCGGCTACCGCTTCCGCTGCGTGGACGCCCTGATCACCAATTTCCACTTGCCGGAATCGACCCTGCTGATGCTGGTGGCGGCCTTCGCCGGTCACGCCGAGACGCTGAACGCTTACCGTCACGCCATCGAACGGCGCTATCGCTTTTTCAGTTACGGCGACGCCATGTTCGTCACCCGCCGGCCAACTTGAAATTGCCAGCGCCGTACCTATAGAGTCGCCAGCAATCTTCTTCACGGAGTTTCGCCATGAAACGCATTCTGCTGTTTGTCACCACCAACCTGGCGGTTGTGCTGCTGCTCGGCATGGTGGCCCACCTGCTGGGCGTGGATCGCTTTCTGTACCAGTCGGGCCTGAATCTGCCCAGCCTGCTGATTTTCGCCGCCATTTTTGGCATGGGCGGCTCACTGATCTCGTTGCTGACGTCGAAATGGATCGCCAGGATGTCGGTCGGCGCCCAAGTTATCGAGCAGCCGCGCACCCAGGCCGAGCGCTGGCTGGTCGAAACTGTCCGGCGGCAGGCGCAGGCGGCCGGCATCGGCATGCCGGAAGTCGCCCTGTACGACTCGCCGGAGCCGAACGCTTTCGCCACTGGCGCCAATCGCAACAATGCGCTGGTCGCGGTCAGCACCGGCCTGCTGGAGCAAATGTCCGCCGACGAGGTGGAGGCGGTGCTGGGCCACGAGGTCAGCCACGTCGCCAACGGCGACATGGTGACGCTGAGCCTGATTCAGGGTGTGCTCAATACCTTCGTCATCGTGCTGTCGCGGGTGGTCGGCTATCTGGTGGATCAATTTCTGTCCAAGGGGGAGAATCGCGGCCCCGGCATCGGCTATATGCTCACCAGCTTCGTCATGCAATTGGTGCTCGGCCTGCTGGCCTCGCTGATCGTGCTGTGGTTCAGCCGCTATCGTGAATTCCATGCCGACGCGGGCGGTGCCCGCCTGGCCGGGCGCGGCAAGATGATCGCGGCGCTGGAGCGGCTGCAACAGTTGCACGAACCTTCGCGCCTCCCCTCGCAGATGGCGGCGTTTGGCATCAACGGGGGCTTGGGCAATGGCCTGCGCAAGCTGTTCATGACTCATCCACCGCTGGAGGAACGAATCGCGGCGCTGCGCCAACAGGCCTGATGACGAGGTAGTAGGGTTGCCAGCCGACCCGGCGGGGCCGAAAGCCCCGCTTGCCTTCAGCCGGCGAACTGCCTGAAATCGAAGTCCAGTCTCGGTCCGGCCTCGGCGACCATGTTGCCCTGAACCAGGGTCACGCCAAACTGCCAGATGCTGGCCATCTGGGGCGCGGTGGAAACCCCGGCCGCCACCACTCGGGTCTTCAATCCCTGCGCCTGCCGCGCCAGATCCGCCATGGCCTTGCGGCTGTTCTCGTCCTTGGCCTTGGCCAGTCGCTCGATCAGGCTGCCATCGAGCTTGATGTAATCGGGAACCAGCTCCTTGAGCAACCGCTCGGAGTGCGTCTTACCGCCGAAGTGGGACAGGGCCAGGCCGCAGCCCAGTTCGCGCAGACGGGCGCGCAATTGCTTGGTTTCCTCGAAGCAATCGTCGGCGTTGTCTTCCTTGACCTCCAGCACCAGGTAATGACCAGCCAGCCGGCTATCCTGGAAGCGTTTGGCGAGCCAATCGAAGAATTCCCTGTCCGTCAGAGAATTGCGTGAAAGGCGAACAAAGAGGATGGGCGGTTTGACGGCGGCGCGCTGGATATCCAGCAGCATCCCCAGCCCCCGGATGATCGTCCATTTGTCCAGGGCGCCCATCACGTTGTAGCGCACCGCCACGGCACCCAGCTTGTCCATGCTCTGCGGCTTGTCCTCATCGTCCATGAGCTGCAGGTAAACCTTGTAGCGCGCTTCCTCGGCGTTTTCGAAGCTGACGATCGGCTGATACGTCAGGCTGAGCCGGCCTTTGCTCAGGGCGGTTCGAATCAGACGAAGGATGGCTTCGTCCTGGGGGCTGATAGTGGCCCGACCGGATCGCTGATCTTCTCGGGGCGGCGCGTAAACCTCGATCTGATTGCCGCCCTTTTGCCGAGCCGCCTCGCAGGCGCGGTCGGCGTGCGCCAGAATCTGAACCGCGCTCTCGTGCGCGTCGTGCGCTTGGCAAACGCCAACGCAGCAGGTCGTCGTGAACAGCCTGCCTCCTACCTGAAAACTGTGTTCGGCGATCACCATGCGGATGCGCTCGGCCAAGTCCTGGGGATTGGTCGGCGAACTGGCGGGGACGAAGATCGTGAACACGCCGCTGGCAAAATGGGCGGCCATATCATCGAGCGCCAACATCTCCTTGAAGAGCCCGACAGCCTCGACCACGAATTGTTCGATAGCCTCAAATCCCATGGCGTAGCGGATGGCGGCGTAATCCGTCAACAGAATGTACAGCACGGCGCCGTTATGGTTGATCTCCAGGGTTTCCATGAAATAACGCCGGCTATACAACCCAGTGGTGTCGTCATACTTGAGCAGATTTTCGAGTTGCTGGTCGTAGGCGCTTCGTTTCGGCGTGGCGTCGCGCACGATGATCTGGGTGCAGGGCTCGTCGTTCATCCGGGTCGGCGCGCACTCCAGCAAGATCGGAAAGGTTTGGCCATTACGGCGCACCCCAACCAACTCCACCGGCTCGACCGCCTTGCCGGAGCGGATGCTGCGGCGCAAGACGCTTTTCAGCGCGTCCCGGTAACCCGGCGGCACCATGTGGACCAGTTGGATCGTGGCCAACTCGTCCGGGGCTTCGTAACCGAACAGCCGGAGATAGGCGGGATTGGCGTAGGCGTGAACGCCCTCGTGAATATAGGCGATGGCCTCCTGGATGTTTTCCAACAGCGCCTGGGTGCGGATCTCGCTTTCCTTGAACCGGATTTCGAAGGATCGCTCGCGCTTGCGCGCTTGCTGGTGACGCAGTTCGGCGCGCACCACGGCCACCAGATGGTCGGCGTCGTCCAGATGGAAAAAGTTGTCGGCGCCCTCGCCCAGCAGTCGGGCGGGTCGGTAGTGAACGCGGCTCGCGTCGTCCATCACGGCGATGATGGGGATATCCTGCCCGGCCTCGGTCACCATCAGGCGTACATCAGCGAGGGTGGGGAGGTTTTCGGCCACCCGCAGCAGGATCATGTCCATGGGCTGGTATTCGATGGCGTTGCGGGCGGTTTCGGTCTGATCGGTGTTCAGCAGTTCGATTTGATAGCCATCGCCACGCAGCGTCTGGGCAATATGGTCGATGTCAGATCGGGAACGATCGATGATGAGCAGATTGATGACGGAAGGACTGGACACGCGTACCGACCTCTGCCAATGGCGTAGCCTGAGTAATGAATGCGAAGACGGCGTCGGCGCGGCTACTCGACCAGGGTCTTGGCTGGTTGTCCAGGCTGCTCGCGCACCAGACGGGGTGCCAGATAACCCGGCAAGCGCTGACGTAATGCTTTTATGATAGCCGACGCCTCGGTTTTGTTCACGTCGAAATGCGCCGCGCCGCGCACCGGGTCGAGTAGGTGCAGGTAGTAGGGCAACACCCGAGCGGAAAACAATGTCTCGCTCAACTCCGCCAGGACCGTCGCCGAGTCGTTGACGCCGCGCAACAGCACCGACTGATTTAGCAGGGTCACGCCAGCCGTCGCCAGTCGCTCCAGCGCCGCGCGCACGATGGCGTCGATTTCCCGCGGATGGTTGGTGTGGACCACCAGCACCGGTCGCAACCGGGTCCGAACCAGCAGGTCCAGCAATCCCGCGTCGACCCGTTCGGGCAGCATGATCGGTTGCCGAGTATGGATACGCAACCGTTCCAGATGGGGAATCCGATCCAGCGCCGCCAGCAACGCGCTCAGCCGCCGGTCGGACAGGGACAGCGGATCGCCGCCGCTCAAGATCACCTCGCGCAGACTGGGATCGTCCGCCAGATAGGCCAGCGCCGGCCGCCACCGATCCACACCGGCATGGAACTCGGCGTAGGGGTGCTCCCGGCGAAAGCAATAACGGCAATGCGCCGCGCAGGCGCCGGTGGCGATCAGCAGGGCGCGACCGTGGTACTTGTGCAGCACTCCCGGCGCTACCTGGGCTGCTCGGTCGTTCACCGGGTCGGCCACGAACCCCGGCGCCGTTTCCAGTTCCGCGTCCAGCGGCAAAATTTGCCGCAGCAGTGGGTCGTTGGAATCGCCCTTGGTCATCCGCGCCACGAAACCGCGTGGAACTCGCAGGGGAAAGCACGCCGCCGCCGCCCGCGCGGCCGGCAGCAGGTCAGGGTCGAGCCTCAGTTCCTCCAGCAATTCGGCCGGATCGGTGATTGCCCGGGCCAGTTCCCGCTGCCAGGCTGGAACCTGACGCGATGGCGCCTTTGCCGGTATCATAATCGTTTTTTGTGGCTTCATTACCCTAGCGGAAGGCGGATTTGGCATGGCGACGTATAGTACCAATGAATTCAAGAGCGGGCTGAAGATCATGCTGGATGGCGATCCCTACGCCATCGTGGAGAATGAATTCGTCAAGCCCGGCAAGGGCCAGGCGTTCAACCGGGTCAAGGTGCGCAATCTGAAAACCGGGCGAACCATCGAGCGGACCTTCAAGTCGGGCGACACCGCCGAAGGCGCCGACGTGGTCGATGTGGAGTTGCAATACCTCTACAACGATGGCGAATACTGGCATTTCATGGACCAGCAAAGCTACGAGCAGTCGACCGCCGACGCCGCGGCCGTGGGCGACGCCGCCAAGTGGCTGAAGGAGGAGGCCATCTGCCAGGTGACGCTGTGGAACGGTGTGCCGCTGAGCGTGGCTCCACCCAACTTCGTGATCATGACCATCGTCGAGACCGATCCCGGCGTGCGCGGCGACACCTCGGGCGGCGGTGGCAAACCGGCGACGCTGGAAACCGGCGCGGTGGTGCGGGTACCGCTGTTCGTGCAGAACGGCGAGGTGATCAAGGTGGACACCCGCACCGGCGAATACGTATCGCGGGTCAAGGAATAGCCGGGAGCGCGCCGCGTCGTGACCGATCCCGTCTGGCGACCCAGCGCCGATCTGGCCACGCTGCGCTTGCGGGCCGAATTGCTGGCGCGCGCTCGGGTTTTCTTCACGGCGCGCGGGGTGCTGGAAGTGGAAACGCCGATGCTGTCGGCGGCGACCATCACCGAGCCGAATCTGGCCAGTTTCGGCACGGTCTATTCCGGTCCCGGACCCCGTTACGGTCGGACGCTGTATCTGCACACTTCGCCGGAGTTCCCGATGAAACGGCTGCTGGCGGCGGGCAGCGGCTGCATTTACCAGATCGCGCGGGTATTCCGCGACGGTGAGGCGGGTCGCCGCCACAATCCCGAATTCACCCTGCTGGAGTGGTATCGCGTCGGCTTCGATCATCACCGGATGATGGATGAAGTCGCGGAACTGGCGACAGCGTTGCTGGCCGGGCGGTGGGCGCTGGCGGAACCGGAGCGGCTGAGTTACCGCGAACTGTTCCAGCGCCATCTCGGTCTGGACCCGCATCGAGCCAGCGTGGCGGAACTGGCGGCGCGCGCCGAAGCGCGGGGCGTGCCGATTCCGTCGGGAATGCCGCTGGACGATACCGACCCCTGGCTGGATTTACTACTGACTCATTGCATCGAGTCGCGCCTGGGCGCGGGGCGGCTGACGTTCGTATACGACTACCCCGCTTCGCAAGCGGCGCTGGCCCGATTGCGGCCCGGCGACCCGCCGGTGGGGGAACGCTTCGAGCTGTATTTGAACGGGATCGAACTGGCCAACGGCTTTCACGAACTGGGCGATGCTGGCGAACAGCGCCGCCGTTTCGATCAGGAGAACACGGCGCGGCGAGCGCTGGGCCTGCCGGTCATGCCGGTGGACGACAACCTGCTGGCGGCGCTGGCGGCGGGATTGCCGGACTGCGCCGGAGTGGCGCTGGGTTTCGACCGGTTGGTCATGCTGGCGGCGGGCAAGACGACACTGGCGGAAGTTATGGCGTTCCCGTTCGAGCGGGCGTGAGTGATCCGCGCCTTCGGCGCCGTGGTGGTCCTGACATGCGAATGATCCATCGGACCTTCCCTCCTTGGTAAAGGGGGGCCATCATTCGATATCCAGGATCACCACACTTTATTCCGGTCTGGCGCGCTCAGCGCCCGACTCGCGGCATTCGCCACGCCGGCCGCGCACCCCCGGCGTGGGGCAAGGTGGGCGCTTACGCGATCCCCTTGCGATGAACACGCTTATTGCGCCTCGCCTTTGAAGGCATCCACCCGCGCCTTGAGCTTCTGCCCCGGCCGGAACGTCACCACACGGCGCGCGGTGATCGGAATTTCTTCCCCAGTCTTCGGGTTACGGCCTGGACGCTGGTTCTTGTCGCGCAGGTCGAAATTGCCGAATCCGGACAATTTGACTTGCCGCCCCCGTTCCAGGGCGCTGCGAATCTCCTCGAAGAAGATCTCGACCAGTTCCTTGGCCTCGCGCTTGTTGATGCCCAGTTCCTCGAACAACTGTTCCGCCATGTCGGCTTTTGTCAGTGCCATGCTCCTAAACCCTAAGCGTTGCGCCGAACTGCCTAGCCAGCCCGGCAATGATCCCGGAAACGGTCTCTTCGACCACACTGTCGGTAAGATTGTGCGAGAAATCTTGTAAAATCAATCCAAAAGTCAAACTTTTTTGGCTATCGGCCACCCCCTTGCCCTGATATAGATCGAAAAGCCGCACTTCGCGCAACCGTTCCCCGCCATGACGGCGGATACATGCTTGAAGCTCCCGCGCGGTAGCCGCCTTGTCCACCAGGATGGAAATATCGCGGCGACTGACCGGGAACTTGGAAAGCTCCCGAAACACCGGAGCTCGCGCCGTTCGCACCCCTTCCAGCCGCACTTCGAACAGGAACGCATCGCCTTCCACGTCCAGCTCCCGCGCCACGCGCGGATGCAGCACGCCCAGCCAGCCGATCGCCGCTCCGGTTCGTTCGATCCGGGCGCTCTGGCCTGGATGCAGCGCCGGGTGCGTGGCGACGACGAAGGCGAACGCCTCCGGCTCGCCGGTCAGGGTGAGCAGCGCCTCGACATCGGCCTTGAGATCGAAGAAATCCACGGATCGGGCCGGTGCGCCCCACTGCTCCGGCAAGGCGGAACCTGTCGCGACGCCGGCCAGATATGGCTCCTGCCGCAACCCGTCGGCGCCAGGGATGAAATTCAGGCCGTGCTCGAACAGCCGGATTCGGGTTTGCTGGCGTTTCTGATTATAGACCAGCGCCTTGAGCAAGCCCGGCCACAGGCTGGTGCGCATCACCGCCAGATCGGCGGAAATCGGATTGGCCAAGGCCAGCGATTGCCGCTCGGGATCAAGGCACCGCTGAAACACCGGATCGACGAAGCTATAGGTGATGGCCTCCTGAAAACCGCGCTGCGTCAGGGTTTCCTTGAATCGCTCGAGCGCCACCCGTCCTTCCGGCTGCGGCGGCATCTCCATCCGGGTGAGCGGTCGGTTGCCGGGCAGGCGGTCATAGCCATGGATTCGGGCGATTTCCTCGATCAGATCCACTTCCAGCGCGATATCGAACCGGCTGCTCGGCGGCGCGACCAGCCAGTGGTCCACCTCAACCGCCACCGCCATTCCCAATCGCCGCAGGATTTCCTCGACCTCGGCGGCGGGAATACCCATGCCCAGCAGTTTGCGCAATCGCTCCGGTCGCAACCGGATGGCCGGTTCCGCCGGCAAGTGCTGGGGCGAGACGGCTTCGACCAGGGGTCCTGGCTGTCCACCGGCGATGTCCAGCAGCAATCGGGTGGCGCGCTCGGCGGCGCGGCGCTGCAGTTGTGGGTCCACCCCACGCTCGAAGCGGTGGGAGGAATCGGTTTGCAGGCCGTGACGCCGGGCGCGGCCAGCGATGCTGGCCGGGGCGAAAAAGGCGCTTTCCAGGAACACATCGCGGGTGGCGTTGGTGCAAGAGCTGATTTCCCCGCCCATGATGCCGGCCAGCGCCAGCGGGCCATGATGGTCGGTGATGAGCAAGGTCGCCGCGTCCGGCTCCACCACCACGCCGTTGAGCAGTTCCAGCCGGTCGCCGGGCCGGGCGCGGCGCACCTCGATGCCACCGGTCAGCCGGCTCAAATCGAAGGCGTGCATCGGCTGCCCAAGCTCGAGCATCACGTAATTGGTTACGTCCACCAGCGGCCCCAGGCTGCGCATGCCGGCCCGGCGCAGACGCTCCCGCATCCACGGCGGCGTCGCGGCGGCGGGATCGACGCCGCGAATGACCCGGCCCACGTAGCGCGGGCAATCGGCGGGATCGAGCAGCGTCACCGGGAAGACGGCGTCCACCACCGGCGGTACGCTGTCGGCCGGCAGCGGACGAAATTCGCAACGGTTGAGGGCCGCCACCTCGCGAGCGATGCTTTCCATGCCCAGGCAGTCGCCGCGATTGGGCGTCAATTCGATCTCGATGATCGTATCATCCAGTGCCAGCAACTCGCGCACGCTCTGACCGGGCCGGCTATCCACCGGCAGCGGCAGCAGGCCATCGGCACTCTCCGCCAAGCCCAGTTCCCTGGCCGAACACAACATGCCCCGCGATTCGACGCCGCGCAGTCTAGAGGGCTTGATGGCAAATCCGCCAGGCAGCACCGCCCCAATCAATGCCGTCGGGGCGCACATCCTCACCGCGACGTTCGGAGCGCCGCAGACGATTTGCAGCGGCTCCACGCCGCCCACATCCACCGTCGCCACCCGCAAGCGGTCGGCATCGGGGTGTGGAACTAGATCGATGACCCGACCGACCACCACTTTCTCGAAAGGCGGCGCGGCGGGTTCGATCCCGCCCACTTCCAGGCCGGCCATGGTCAGTTGCGCCACCAGTTCGGCGGTGGAAATCGCGGGATCGACCCATTCCCGCAACCATCGTTCGCTGACTTTCATGTGAGCGCCTTACTGAAACTGTCGCAGGAAACGCAGATCGTTGTCGAAGAACAAGCGGAGATCGTTGACGCCGTAGCGCAGCATGGTCAGGCGTTCGACCCCCATGCCGAAGGCGTAGCCGGTATAACGCTCGCTGTCGATGCCGACCTTCTCGAACACCGCCGGATGCACCATGCCGCAGCCCAGCACCTCCAGCCAACCGCTGTGCTTGCAAACCCGGCAGCCGCCGCCGCCGCAGATCACGCACTGGATGTCCACCTCGGCGGACGGCTCGGTGAACGGAAAATAGGAGGGCCGGAAACGCACTCCCAGGTCGCGCTCGAAGAACCGACGCAGGAAATCGTCCAGCACGCCCTTCAGGTCGGCGAAGCTCACATCCTCGTCCACCAGCAACCCCTCGACCTGATGGAACATCGGCGAGTGGGTCAGATCCGAATCACAGCGATAGACCCGCCCCGGCGCGATGACTCGCACGGGTGGCTCCTGCCGTTCCATCACCCGGATTTGCACCGGCGAGGTATGCGTCCGTAGCAGGGTGTGGGCATCGAAATAGAAAGTGTCGTGCATCGCCCGCGCCGGGTGATGGGGCGGGATATTGAGGGCTTCGAAGTTGTGAAAGTCGTCCTCGACCTCTGGCCCCTCGGCGACCGCGAAGCCGATGCCGACGAAGAATGCTTCGATTCGCGTCAGGGTGCGGCTGAGGGGATGGCGGCCGCCGGGCCGCTGGCCACGCCCCGGCAGGGTCACGTCGAGAGCCTCGCTCGCCAACCGGGCGTCCAGCGTCGCCGCTTCCAGTTGCGCCTTGCGCGCGGCAAGGGCGGTTTCCAGCGTCTGCTTGGCCTCGTTGATGGCCTGGCCGGCGTCGCGCCGCTGTTCGGCCGGCAGGCGCCCCAGTTCCTTGAGGCGCTCGGTGAGCGTCCCTTTCTTGCCCAGATAATGGACGCGCACCTGATCGAGGGCGGCGGGATCGCCGGCCTCGGCGATGGCGGCCTGGGCGGTTTGCAGCAGTTCGGGCAATGGGTCCACGCGGACGGGTCTCGCAACGATCAGCAACAAAAAAGGGAAAGGATCACGGCCTTTCCCTCGTTCGGAATGCCTGGGTCGCTGGACCGAAAATTCGATCCAGCCGGTGGTTCAGGCGACGCCGAGCGCGGTCTTGGCGCGGTTGGCCAGTTCGGCGAACGCCGGCTTGTCGAACACCGCCAGATCGGCCAGCACCTTGCGGTCGATCTCGATGGCGGCGAGTTTCAGGCCATTGATCAGCCGGCTGTAGGACAGGCCGCTCTCGCGGGCGCCCGCGTTGATGCGGGTGATCCACAGGGCGCGAAAATCGCGTTTCTTCTGGCGGCGGTCGCGGTAGGCGTACTGCCCGGCCTTGATCACGGCCTGTTTGGCGACTCGATACACCTTGCCGCGGGCGCCACGGTAACCCTTGGCCTGGTTCAGGACTTTCTTGTGGCGCGCATGGGCGGTGACGCCGCGTTTCACTCGGGACATGACGATCTCTCTCCGATCCGACGATTCAACCGTAGGGCAACATCCGGCGCACTGCCGGGACATCCACCGCCGCCAAGGTGGTGACACCGCGCAACTGGCGTTTCCGCTTGGTGCTCTTCTTGGTCAGGATGTGGCGCAGATGGGAGTGGGAACACTTGTACTTGCCGGACCCGGTGCGGCTGAAACGCTTGGCCGCGCCGCGATTGCTTTTCATCTTGGGCATTGCATGACTCCGC
>CALGOO010000062.1 GCA_937960715.1 uncultured Candidatus Competibacteraceae bacterium | reverse complement strand
AGAAGCCGCTTGAACCGGCCATTTCATCGATGCATCACTTTGAATCACACCCCCGTCCGACACCTATCCCGCCCTCCACTTCCGCGATGCGCTGCAGCGGGTGCTGGACCGGATGATGACCCTCACCCGCCGCGACCGCTACGGCGGTGCCACCCAGGAACCGATCCACGCGCCCGAGCTGTGGGTCTTGCACGCCCACATCAGCCGGCAGATCGCCCGGTTCCCCGATCTGGAACTATCGCCGCTGGATCGGGTGCGGCAATCCCTCGAACAGCACGGCTACCGGTGCGGCGAACTGTCGGGACGGCAGTTCTGGCTGCGGCTGGAGCCGAGCGCCGCCGGCGAGGGGCGGATGGTGGTCCAGCCGCGCCCGGCGGAGGATCGCAGCGATCTGATTTTTCGCTTCAACACCGATCGGTATCAGGCGTTGATTTTGACCCGCTCGGGGGCGACCGGCCTGAGCCTGCACGCCCGCGCCGACGTGCCGGGCTGGAGTTCGGCGCCCCGGGCGCTGTTCGAACTGCAAATCCCGCAGAACGTGGCCGAGCGCATCCAGTTCTGGGGCCGGGTCAACCGCCGGGGCCAGTGCGCGCCGCCCGTGGTGGTTACCCCGACCACCGGTCTGCCGGGCGAGGTGCGGCTGATCGCCATGCAGAACGCCAAGCTGCGGCAACTGTCGGCCAACACCACCAGCAATCAGGACAACGCGGCGCTGGCGCGGACCATCCCGGACCTGCTCAACGCCATCGGCAACCGGGTCGCCCGCGACTGGGCGGCCCAAAATCCGGCCGAGGCGCTGCGGCTCGACGCCGCCGTGTCCCGGGAACGGGATGGGTTGCCGCTGTGGTACGTCAACCGGGTGATGAGCCGGATTCTGCTGTTCCCGGTGGACCAGCAGGAGCGGTTGCTCGATCAATGGAGCGGCAACTACGCCGGCATTCTGGAGCATTACCGCAGTCAGGGCCTCCATCCGTTCCGGACCGCCGAGGCCGACTGGCGCGCCGAAACCGTCGGCCAGCAGTTGTTCGAGGGCACGGCGGCGGCGGACCCCGACAGCGTGTTCCTGGCGCCGATTTACTACACCACCGTGCAGTATGACGAACGCTTGAATCCGCTGAGCGGCGAGCGGGTGCAGCGCCTGCTCGACCGGGGGGCGGCCCGTTACGACGCGGCGGCCACCCGGGCGGAGTTCGTCGCCGTGCAGGCCCGCCGGCTCCAGCAGGCGACCCAGCCGCACGGCCGCTTCCCCGGCGTGGCCAGCGTCGAGGAGGGCCTGGCCGCGCCCGACGACAACCCGGTCAAGACCGTGCATCAGGCCTTGCAGGTGATCGCCCGTTTTCTCGATGCGGTGCGGATCGGTACGACGCTGGAATGGTACGACGCCCGGTCGCCGGTCGAGCCGGCGGACGGCGCGGACCCGACCGAAACGGTGCTGCGGCGCGGGTGGGTGGTCGAGATCGATCCGCCGTTGGAGAAAGGCGCCCACCTGGCGGGTCAGTATCTGGTGCGGCTGGCTCTCCCCGGCGAGCCGCGCCTGGTGACCCGGTCGGTCTACGGTCTGCACCAGGCCGACTACGCCGTCAGTCCGACCCCGCTGCGGCTGGAAGACTTCGACCGGGCCGAGCGCGGTCTGGTGCGGCGCCGGCGCCACCTGCTCACCGGCAACCTGTACGCCGCCCTGCAACTCGCCACCCGCGAGAATCTGGGCCGGCCGCAACTGTTCACCGACGCCGAGGGCCAGCGCCAGCGCGGCGTGCTGCTGCACGCGGACTACACCCTGACCGAACTGCGCGACCAGCCGGTCCTGCTGCGCGGTCCCGCCGTGCTGGCGGCGTGCGTGGCGCACGCGCTCCAGCAGCGTCCGCTGCCGCTCACCGTCCTGATCGCCCAGACCGACGACGGCGGCCATCCGCTCCAGTTCGACCGGCGGCGGGATTTCGTGCTGGAGGTCGAGGCGGACGCGGTGCGGCTCAGCATCCCCGGCGCACACGCCCGCAACGCGGTCCTGCTGCATTCCCAGGCCTGGCGGGCGTTGCCGCTGGCCGGCGAGCCGCTGGCCGGCGACCGCACCGTCATGACGATGCGGATCGAACCGGCGGATCGCGCCGCTGTGCTCGCCGTTTTGGGGGAAACGTTCGCCTGGTACGCGCCTGCCAAATACCGGGACTGGTATAACACCCAGCACGAGCCGTCGGCCACGCACCGTTCCGAAAGCGCGGTCGCGCGCGGCGAGTCGGCGCGCGTGGCGCCCCCACCGCGGCCTTGAGCCGAACATCGATCCTACCCGGCTTCCGCCGCCACCCACCCGGAGCGAACTCCATGAACTTCTTACCGATCGGTCCCGCATTCACCGACCTGGTCGGCCAAACGCTAACCCTGGCCGAGTTTCACCGAGCGTTGGGCATCGATCCGCCGCTGGCCCCTGGCGAAGACGTGACCTGGCTGGGATTGAAGGCTCGAACCGGGACCGGAATCAACGCCCTGCTCGCCTGTTACGATCCCGACGTGGAGGGCGAGCCGTTCGACCTGACCCTGGCCGTGTATGAAACCGTGCAACAGTGCGACCCCGCCGGCCGCGACCGGGGGACGGCTCGCCAGCGGCGGGCGGTACTGGAACTGGTTCGGGAGGCCGGATCGCCCGACCGGCTGCGGGTGACCGCCGCCGACGTGCCGGAGTCGGATCGGGAACGACCGCTGGTCGAGGTGCTGCGGGAACTGCGGAGCGTGCTGGCGTCCTGGCCGAGCGAACGGTCCAACCGGCTGGCGTCCGCCCCCTCCGAGCCGGAACCGTGAGAGCGGCTCGACCGCGTTCTTCTATCGTTCCCTACCCCTTCAAGCTGGCCGGGGTGGGGAACGACTCATCGGCGGATTGACTCACTGACTCATTGACTGACTTGCTCATTGACTCATAACGCCGCCAGCACCGCCGTCAGCTCGCGCACGCCGATGGCCTCGACGCCGTCCGCCACCGGATAGCGTTCCTCCCCGGAATAAACGACGAAGGCTTTCGTCGGGGCGATATCTTCACGGGCGTGGTGGAATCCGCGTTCGAGCTTCGCCGCCAGACCGCGCTTGATTTCGATGGCCCACCGCTCCCCATCCGGACGTTCCAGCACCAGGTCGATTTCCGCGCCGACCGCCGTCCGATAAAACAGGGGTTGGGTCCGCCACGGCAGCACCGCCAGCAGATTTTCCAGCACGAATCCTTCCCAACTGGCCCCGATCACCGGATGGCCGGCCAGTCGATCCAGCGTCTCGATATTCAGCAGAGCGTGCAGCAAACCGCTGTCGCGCACGTAAACCTTGGGCGCTTTTACCAGCCGCTTGCCGAGGTTGGCATGGTAGGGCGGCAAGCGCCGCACCAGCAGTAGATCGACCAGGAGATCAATATAGCGCGTCACGGTCTGGGTGCTGATCGCCAGAGCGCGGCCCAGTTCCGAGGCGTTCAGCAGGCCCCCCTGGTGATGGGCCAGCATGGTCCACAGCCGTTCCAGAGTCTCGGCCGGGATGCGCGGGCCGAACAGCGGCACGTCCCGTTCAAGAGTGGTGCGAATGAAGTCCTTGCGCAGCGCCAAGCTCTCGGCGTCATCAGCGGCGAGATAGTGATTCGGGAAGCCGCCGCGCAGCCACAACTGCTCGACCGCCGGGCGTTGCGCGCCGATCTCGATCGCCGTCAACGGCGTGAGGTTCACATAGGCAATCCGCCCAGCCAGGCTCTCACCCGACTGGCGCAACAGATCAATGGACGCAGACCCTAGAATCAGAAACCGCCCGACGCCTTTGCTCTTGCGGCGACCCTCGTCGATAACACCCCGCAGGGTCTGGAACAGTTCCGGCATCCGGTGGATTTCGTCGAGGATCACCAGCCGGTCTTCAAATCGCTCCAGGTACAGGCGCGGGCTAGCCAGCTTGGCGCGGTCCTCCCGATCCTCCAAATCGAGATACAGCGCGTTCCGCTGCTCGCCGATCATCCGCGCCAGCGTGGTCTTCCCGACCTGGCGGGGACCGATCAGGGCGACGGCGGCCTGACGATTCAGGGCGGACTGGACGATGGAAGCGGCATGTCGCTGGATTAACATTGCAAATCTTCTTCGAGATGGAAGAAATGCAATAATATCTGACAATAAGGAGGATTTAAAGCCGATCCCCTGCGTCATGTAAGAGACCAACAACGGTCAGGTAATGCGCAAGGCACTGATCCATATACTTCTTCGGAGTCAGGCACTGGCAGTGGGGACTCATCGTCTTGATCGATAAGGCTCTTCCCAGGTTGGGCCGATGCTGGTGATTGAATTGGCGGAATCGGTCAGCATATTGCTGTTAGCCACCGAGCCTACGACCCTCATCCCTCCCGCAACCGGTATCTGGGCACGGCCCGGATTCAGTCATCGGTCAACACGCGCATCAGGAAACATTGCCCGATCCGGTAAGCCGGCCGCAAAGTACCAGGAAATGACTCATTTGCTCATTTGCTCATTTGCTCATTAACTCACTTGCTCATTGACTTACAGCGATGCAGCATGATCGTCAAGGAATTTTCCAGAATCCCAGTCATGCAACACTCAACGACATTCATAACGATGACGCTGGTGGCGGTAGGTTCGCGCCATCCCCGGCACCCTCCGGACTCAGCGTCCGCCGGATTAGCGCGTCGTACGCTTCGCCCCGGGGGAGTTCCAAATCCACGGTCAGGCGCCGGCGGATCGCCGTAGTCGCTTGCCCGCTGCGGGGATCCAGACCCGATTTGGCGATAGTCTCCCAATACACGCCGATGCCGCGCTTCTGCCACGCCGGTAGCTCGTTGAAGTTGATACCGTGCTGGAACAGCAGTTCGTTTTTCTCCGCGACCGACAGCCCCAGCAGCGCCCGCGCGGCTGACCGAGCATCCTGGCCTATCCGGCGCAACAACCAATAACAGTGGCCGTTGAGCGCATTGCGGTGGGCGTCCTCGCCGCGCCAGCGGAAGTAGTCCACGACCCACTCCAGTCTCGGCAGTTGCGACACCCGGCAGTCGAAACAGGCGACCTCCCCCAGGTTCAGGGTAAAACAGGCGCTGGCTTCGCCGGCCAGGATGGACAGCCATTTGCGCAGCTTACGGCCGAAGGCGTCTTCGTCGGGATGGAACAGCAGGGAAATCTCATCGCTCTGGGTATAGCCATAAACGACCCGGAAGCCGCAGTCCATCAGGTGGCGGACCGTGGCCGTCATCAAATCCCGGAACCGCTCGTCGAACGGCGCGGCGAAGTGCCGACGCTCTCGGGTCAAACGGGTAAAGCTGCGCCCATCCAGGCGCGCGACCAGGCACAAACCCGGCAACGCGCAGTGATCGTGGGCGGTCTCGAACACCCGCAGCCGCCGATCCAGTTCATCAAAGTTCATCACGCCATGCTTCCACGATAAAACGTTGCCCGCCGACCGGGCGGACATCATGCAGCGCGTCGAAACCTTCCGACCAGGCGGGACGTTGCAACCGCCGATAGGTTGCCAGCACGCCCTTCTCCGGGATCAGTTGCCGTCCCTCCCGCCGTGCGTTCCGCTGCACGGCGATCTCCAACCGGATGGCGAAGTAATAGCCCACCACCCGGAAGCCGGCGGCCCTGGCCAGCGGGATATAGCGTTGCCGATCTTCCGGGGTCGGATTGGTGTTGTCCACCACGAACGGTTGTTTCATCCGCAGGCAAGCCTCCAGCAAAATCGCTTCCCGGTGGCGGGTGCGCAACATGTCCAGGTTGATCCGCACATGCGTATCCCGAAAGTGCTGCTGGTAGAACGTGGACTTGCCGGCGGCTTGACCGCCGATGAACAGGATCATTTCCATGGTGCAAAGCCCCCCGCAAAATCATCGCTCCTCCTGATTCCTTCGAATCCCTCATCTTGGCCGGCAACAGGTTAGACTGCATCCCCGCCTGGCCTCGGCGCGGTCTGCGCCAGCCAGCCGTCCAGGGCCTGGGCATTGAGGGCGAGATACTCGTCCAGCACGGCGTGGAGCGAGTCGGCCGCCAGCCGCCAGCCCTGGCGCGCGGCTTCAGCGTTCACCCGTTCCCACAGGCCGGCCAGGAGACGCGCGCCGCGCTCCGAACCACAGTCCCACTCGCGCTCGGCCAGCGCCACTTGCGCCTCGATCTGGCGCAGCAGATCGCCGCCCAGGCGCGGTACGTCCCGAATCCGGCCAAAGTGGGCGAGGTACAGTGCGGGCGGCTGACAGGACAGCAGCCGTTCCACCGACGCCCGCATGGCCGCCGGGTCGAACTGGGTGGGCGCGATGGCGGGCAGGATCGAGGCGCGGCCATCCACATCTAGCTCGCGCAAGGAGATGCCGAAGGCCTCGCCGGCGAAGATGCCGCCACTGTGGGTATCGAGCAGGCTCAGGTGGTGGCGGGCATGACCGGGGGTGTCAAGACATACCAAAGTGCGGCCACCGAGGTCGAGAGTATGGCCATCGCCGGCGGCGAGGATGCGCTCGACCGGCACCGGCGCCAACTCACCGTACAACCGTTCAGCTTCATCCGTACCGTAGACGGCCTGCACGGCGGCGAACAGCGGCGCGGGGTCGGCCATGTGCCGCGCCCCGCGCGGATGCACCACCAGCCGGGCTTCGGGAAAGGTCTGCATCATCGCCCCGGCCCCGCCGGCGTGGTCCAGATGGACGTGGGTCAGGAAGACGTAATCGACGCAGGTCGGCGGCAGTTCCAGGCTCCGCAAGGCGTCCAATACCCGTGGCAGGCAGGCGTTGGTGGCGGTGTCCACCACGGCGACCCGGCCGCCTTCGACGAGGAGATAGATCGCGGCGAGTTGGGGGCGGAGGTAGCCGGCGTCGACGGCATAAATGCCGGGTTCGTAACACAACAGTTGGATCATGGGCGTTCGGGCAACACGGGGAGACCGGCAGATGTGTAGTCCGATCCCCACCGGGTCACCACCGGCTCGGTCGGGGTCCGGCACGGGCCGATTCGGATCGACAGGCATCCCCTCAAATGAGATCGATGCGCGCTTCGAGGAAATCCGCGACCCCCGGCAGACCCTGCCGGCGGATGTTACCCACGAACTCTTCGGCGGAAAGGGGCGGACGACGCAGACTTGCCCGCTGCTGCTTGGCGACACGTTCGAGAATCGGCGGTTCGAGATCCGCCAGATCGAGAATGAAGTCGTCCGGGTGTTGGGCGAAAATGCCAAATTCGGCCAGCACCTCGTTGGGGAAGTCCTTCAGATTCATCGTGATGATCGCTGCGGCTCCCGCTCGAATCGCGGCCGCCAGTACGTGACGATCATTGGGGTCGGGTAGCCGGAGGCCGGCGATGAGGGGCTCGTAGCCGGTAATCAAGCAATCTTCGACGGCGTTGTTGATCAACATCACCGTCCGATCCAGTTGTTGCCGGGTTAGGTCCGCTCGATGGGCCAATACGTTTCGGGTCCATTCCTCGTGAATTTGCGCGGTCCAGCACGCCCGGAACCGCCGGGTTCCAGCCAAACGGATCAGCAGGTCGCGCAGCGGCGCCGGGTAGAAAACACACGCATCGTAGACGACGGTAAAACCGGCCAATCAGTAGCCCATCCCCAGTTCCTGCGCCTGTCTGGACAGGTCATCCATCGCTCGGCGGGCACTCTCGTCGGCCTGCGCCCGGTAGGCCAGCAAATCCGGATAGTTGATACGGCGGTGACGGCCGACCTTGGTGAACGGAATCCTACCGTCCTCCAGCAACTTCACGAGATACGGCCGGGAGACGTTGAGCAGGTCGGCGGCTTGCTGGGTCGTGAGCGCGTGCGCGATGGGGACCAGCGCCACGGTGTTACCCTGCGCCATCTGGTTCAGGATCTCGGCCAGCAAACCCACGGCGGACACGGGTACGGTCAACCTTTCGTCGCCATCGTACAGGCACAACTGCGCGGCCTCGCCGTGACCGATGATCGCGGCGAGCTTTCGACTGCTCTCGGCCGCCAGCCGGGTTTCCTCGGCGGTGGGCAGACTCGGCGTCTTGATAGATACGAGCGCCATGGCGTTATCCAGTCCAAAGGCTGTTCGGAGGGTGGTTGGGCTGTTACTTACGGGTAGACTCTTCGTATGTTAGCTTTATTCGCAATAATCGAAATTAATTTTTTCTACCATTTATTGGATTGTTGATAGTTTTATATCATTCCTTCCGCAACGGGTGTGATTCAAAGTGATGCATCGATGAAATGGCCGGTTCAAGCGGCTTCT
>CALGOO010000061.1 GCA_937960715.1 uncultured Candidatus Competibacteraceae bacterium | reverse complement strand
CTGGTTCGCCACGCCATCGCCGAGGAGGCGGAGGCTTTCATCGCCGCGGGCGGTACCGATGCGCGGCGGCCGCTGACCGAGGTTGGGCGTAAGAAGATGCGCAAGGGCGCCAACCGCCTGCGCGCCCTGTTGGGGCGGATCGACGTGCTGGCGCACAGCCCGCTGCTGCGCGCCCGCGAGACCGCCGAGATCATCGCCCGCGCCTGCGGCGACCCGCCGCTGGTGGAATGCGCCAGCCTGGACTACCGCTATCCGCCCGAGGCGGTCGCGGACTGGCTGACACAATATCCGGCCAACCATCTGGTGGTGGCGGTGGGCCACGAGCCGCAACTGGGCCTGTTGGCGGGTTTGCTGGTGGCCGGCGAGCCGCGTTCGCTGCTTGCGTTCCGCAAGGGGGGAGTGGCCATGATCGAGTTTTCGGAGCGAGCGGAAGCGGGCGTGGGCGTGCTGCACTGGGTGCTGACCGCCGGGCAGTTGCGCGGTTTGAAGCAGGATTGAAAGCGAAGGAGGTTGTCATGTCTTCCGATGTCGTCGCCGCGATTGACCTGGGCTCCAACAGTTTTCACCTGATCGTGGCCCGGATCGCCAACGACCATGTTCAGGTATTGGATCGAATCCGGGAGATGGTGCAACTGGCCGCCGGTCTGGATGCGCGGAATCGGCTGGCCGAGGACGCGCAGCAACGCGCGCTGGACTGCCTAGCCCGATTCGGCCAGCGCCTGCGGCACATTCCGCCGGAACAATTGCGCATCGTCGGCACCAACACCCTGCGCCAGGCGCGCAACGGCGCCGAATTCCTGGCCCGGGCCGAGGAGGTACTGGGGCATAACGTCGAGATCATCAGCGGCCAGGAAGAAGCGCGATTGATCTATCTGGGCGTCGCGCACAGCGTCGCCGACGCGCCGGGCCGGCGCCTGGTGGTGGACATCGGGGGCGGCAGCACCGAATTCATCATTGGGGAAAAGTTCGATCCTTTGCACCTGACCAGCCTGAAGATGGGTTGCGTCAGCCTGAGCCGGGCCTGTTTCGACGGTGGCCGGATCACCGAGGCCCGGATGCGCCAGGCGGAACTGATCGTGCAACTGCGGATGGAACCGGTGCGCGAAGAGTATCTGGAACGGGGCTGGGAGCGGGCGACCGGCGCCTCCGGTTCGATCAAGGCTATTCAGGATGTCGTGACGCGGGAGGGGTGGTGCCGCGACGGCATTACCCTGGAAGCGTTGCGGCGGTTGCGGGTTGCGCTGCTGGAGGCGGGCAATACGGGGGTGATCGCTACCCGCTGGCAACTGGAACCGGCGCGCGCGCGGGTGTTCACCGGCGGCTTCGTGGTGCTGCACGGGCTGTGCGAGGCGCTGAACGTCGAGCGGATGGAGGTATCGGACGGCGCGTTGCGGGAAGGGGTGATCTACGATCTGCTGGGCCGCATCCGCCACGAGGACGTGCGCGACCGCACCATCACCATCGTGATCCGCCGCTACGGCTTGGACGAAGCCCAGGCCGAGCGAGTCAACGCGACGGCGCTGGAGCTGCTGGGCCAGGTTCGGGAGAGTTGGCGGCTGACGACCGACGACCAGGGCCGGATTCTGGAATGGGCGGCCCGGCTGTACGAGATCGGCCTGTTGCTGTCCCACGGCGATTATCACAAGCACGGCGCCTATATCCTGGAACATGCTGATCTGTCGGGTTTCTCGCGCGGCGATCAACGGGTGCTGGCAGCCCTGGTGCGTCGCCATCGCCGGTCCTTTCCGGCGGACGCCTTCGCCCACCTGCCGAGGGAATGGGTGCAGCCGGCCCGGCGGCTGTGCGTCCTGTTGCGCTTGGCCGTGGTGTTGCACCGCGGCCGCAGTCGGCAACCGTTGCCGCCGCTGACGCTGGTCGCGAATCAGCAGCGTCTGGAACTGCGGTTTCCTCCCGGCTGGCTGGAGGAGCACCCGCTGACCCGCGCCGATCTGGAGGCGGAAGCGCGCTATCTGCGGAAGGCGGGGGTTCGGTTGGAGTTTGGTTGAACGGTATTTATCTATCCATCATCACTCTGGAGTTATGCCATGGAAAACATCGAACTGTCGGAAATGCTGGGCCAACTGCGTAAGGAATTGTCGATTGCGCAGAGCGAGGGCGCAGGGTCGGACCTGAAATTCCAAATCGAAGACATCGAAATCGAGTTGCAGGTCGCTACGACCAAGAGCGGCGAGGCTGGCGGCGGCGTCAAGCTTTCTGTCATCAGCTTTGGGGCCAAGGTCAATGCTTCTGAAGTCGAAACTCAGAAACTCAAGCTGAAGCTCAAGCCGGTGGTGGTGGGACCTATCGATGAACCGCTCAAGGTTCAGTCGAAGCCCACTGCACTACCCCCTTGAACGGCGTGCTAGACCAAGATGAGGTGAGCCGTGGGCGACAATTTCAAGAATCTTTTGGTCGAGATTTTTGTGCCCACGACCGCGGCCGATGGCATGGGACGGATCGGCACCGGCTATCCCATCGCCAAGGACCGCATTCTCACCGCCCGCCACGTCTTGTTCCCAAAGGACTTAAAGCCCGCCGCCGATTTTTATATTCGCTGGCACGACTGCCGCCACACCGAAAAGCCGGCTGGTCGGTGGCAACCCGTGAATCGCAAACAGATCATCTGGCCCGGCACTCCGAAGCTAGATGCCGCCGTCATCGAATTCGCTTTTCCCGAGGAGGTTGCCGGCTGGAGAAGCTTGTCGGCTCGCAATCCCGCGACCGGCATGGCCTGGGAAAGCGAGGGCTTTCCGGATGTCGGCAAACGCGACGACAACTCCCGTGTCCCAGTTCCGATGCGCGGGGGTACTTACAAGCGCGCCGACCGGGCGAAGGAATGCTGGCTCGACGTCACCGCGCCGCCGCAGGTGGCGGCGGACTGGCGAGGCGCCTCGGGCAGTCCGGTATTCGTTCTCTCCCAGATCGTCGGTATCATCATCGAAGTACCGCCGGGCTTCAGCGGCAGGTTGACGGCTTTGCCCGCCTCCCGCCTCCTCGACGAGCCGGATTTTTGCGCGGCCATCGGCTATCAACAGGCCGACGACCGTCATGCTCGGATCAAGCAGGTTTTGGAGGCAACGCGAGCCGTTTCGTCCTTGGCTATTGGCGCTCTGGAGTGCTGCGTCTTCGGCGAACCCGATCAGCGGCTCTGGCGCGGCCCGGTAAGCCCGGTCGAGGACCTGGCGCGGGAAATCGGTCGCTACGACGCCGCCCTGCTGATGCGCCGTGCCCGCCAGGCGATAGACAAGCTCAAAAACAGCAACCCCCAAGACGCCAAAGCCCTCGGCAAGCTGGTTCAGGGGTTGCTGCCCCTGCTCTACGACCGCACTGCGGTGGCGGCCGTGCGCGAAAAAGCCGGCGACCCCAGCGCGATTTTGGTCGGTTTTCCGGTGGCCACCCGGTTCGTTGCGGAGACGGTCATGGCGGGCGCGGACGGGCGCGAGGCTCGGTATCGCCACCCGCAAAAGGGTGAAGAGATCGAGGGGGAACTCAGTCTGCCACTGACTCCGAACAGCGGGTTCGATCCGAAGGGGGAGCGCCGCGTCGAGGACTTTCGCGAGCATCTGCGCCGCAAGCTCGCGGTTTCGCAACTCAGCGCCTTCGAAGGCGCTTTCTATCGTTGCGTGCGCGAACTCCTGCCAGAATCCATACGCGAGCGGGTCAGCGAGGTGGACCCCAACCTCAATCGGATGGCGGCGTTAAAACTTAAGGATTTGGCGGAATACGAATCCAGCCGTCACTACTACCTGTTCCAGTTGCCGAGCGACCCCGAAGAGCACGCGGCCTGCCTCGCTAGCCTCAAAAAGCTCAAGGGGCAGTTTGAAGCCGTGGCTTTTTTGGAGCTTGCCGACAACAGCGATCTGATGAGCGGCGAGTGGGAAGACTTCCTGCCGCTGGAGCACATCCTGAAAGTAACCCGGGAATAGCTTATGACGTTCATGCAGATTCAAGAGGGCGCGATTATCCCGATCCCCGCCGTGGGTAGCCGGCCGCCGCAGTTTCATGTCTTCGATGGAGAGAGCATCGACGCCATCGACGCGGCCCTGGCCGCGCAACGCCCGCTGCTGGTGCGCGGTGAGCCGGGCATCGGCAAGAGCCAGTTGGCGCGGGCGGCGGCCTTGCAGTTGCAGCGCGCCTTCGTCCACGAGGTGGTGGACGCCCGCACCGAATCCCGCGATCTGCTCTGGCACTACGACGCCGTCGCCCGCCTCGCCGAGGCCCAGCTCCAGGGCGCCCTGAAAGCCCCGGAGACCCTGCCAGAGCCAGATGTCCGCACGCGCCTGGCCGTTGCCCGCTACGTGCGGCCCGGCCCCCTGTGGTGGGCCTTCGACTGGACGAGCGCCCGCGCCCAGGCCGAGGAGGTCAAGGCCCGCGAACCCGAACCGCCCGATGCGGGCGACGCCGAGCGCCGCGCCGATCCGAAGCGCCGCTGCGACCCAGCCAACGGTTGCGTGGTTCTCATCGACGAAATCGACAAGGCCGAGTCCGACGTTCCCAACGGCCTGCTCGAAGCACTCGGCGCCGGGCAATTCCTGCCGCTCGGCGGCGAGCGTCCGGTGGTCGCGGCGGGTCCGCCGCCACTGGTCATCATCACCACCAACGAAGAGCGCGCCTTGCCCGATGCCTTCCTGCGCCGTTGCTTGGTGCTGCACCTGGGGCTTCCCAGCCTGACGGAGGAGCCGCAAGCATTCAAACGTGTCCTGATCGAGCGTGGGCGGGCGCACTTCGGCAAAAACCTGGATGCGCTGCTCGAACGGGCCGCCGACCTGTTGGCCGAGGACCGCAAGACGGCCGAACAGGCCCGCCGCCTACCGCTGCCCGGTCAGGCCGAGTACCTGGACCTGGTGCGCGCCGTCCTGAAACTCGCCGGCCCGGATCTCAAGGCGCAACGGACGGTGATTGATCGGATCGCCGATTTTGCCTTGAAGAAGCACCCGGACGCTATCGCCGCCCGCCCGAGGAAGCCCCGGCAGGCCGAGGCGGAGGCGCTCCCGCCCCAGGACTCGGACCGGCCGGTGGGCGCCTGACCCGGCCGCGCCCCCAGACCATGATCCGGCAGCGATCCGACACCGATCCAGTCATCGTATCCCGAGCGATTTGCGGTCGGGCCGATCTGGTGCGCGCCCTGGCCTACGCCGACGAGACGCTGTTGCTCGAAACCGCTGCCCGGCTCGGTTACGAGCGACGGCCGCCGTCGCCCCCGTCCGGCTCGGGTGGAGAGCAGACGGGAGAAACGAAGTCGGATAGCGATGACCGACAGAGATCGGAACCCGACATCCGATTTGATGTCAGCCCGCTGCACGCGATCCCCTTCTGGCAACTTGTGGGACGGAAATTCGAGGTGGGATCGGCGCGCAAGCCGGACGACGACACGGGATTGACCGTGCTTCCCGCCTGGACCCGGCGGCCGCCGACGCTGGCCACCGCGCGCCCGCTGGCCACCTGGCGCGAACTGATGCCCCGGTTGCGCCTCGCCTTGGCCGAACCGGCGGAGACCCATGTTCTGGATGTGCCCGCGATCGTTCATCGGCTTGGTCGCGGGCAAAGCCTGGAGCGGTTACCTCGGCAGCGTCGCCGCCGCTGGGGGCTGTCGTTGCACCTGATTGAGGACCGCAGCGATCACCTGGCGCCCTACTGGGGCGACCAGGAGCGGGTGCGGGAGTGCCTCGTGCGCCTGTTCCCCCATTACGCCGTCGCCCACGCGCTCTGGTTCGAGGGGTTGAGCGCGCCCGTTTGGGCGGACGGCGAGCGTTCGGTCGGTCTCTACCGTCCCCCACCTCCGGGTAGCCTGGTCGTCGTGTTGGGCGATCTGGGCTGTCTAGCGCGAGGCGGTGCGGACCTGCGCCGCCATTGGTTGGCGATGGGTCAACGGCTCATGGCGGACGGTTGCCGGACGCTAGCGCTGACGCCCGCGCCCGAAGGATGCCCGGAAGCGCTACGGCGCTATTGGACGCCGCTGCCCTGGGAGCGGCTGGCGAGCGTCGCCGATCCCGAAACGCGCCAGGCCCAGGTCCAACGGCTCATCACCCTGGCATCGCCGGCGCTGCGCATTGAACCGGGGCTGTTGCGCGAGTTGCGGCTGCTGATCGACGCCGATGCCGGCACCGAGTCGGCGTTCTGGCAGGAGCCAGCCGTCGTCGGCAAGTCCTCGGTCGCCGCAACGCTCTCCGCCGCCGAGGCCCAGCAACGGCGCGAGGCTCTCGCCCAGGACGACCTCAAGGAACAAGCCCTAGAGCTGCTTCGCGACTGGCGCGCTGGCTTGCCATCGGAAATCTGGTTCGCCGAGATTGAGGCGCTGAGACCCGAGGAACGAAATCATCTACCCGAGGAAAGCGATGTTCGCCAGGCGGCCGAATTCTTCGCCGCCCTGGGACGACAAGCCGCCGGCGTGGGAGGCGCAGCGCCCGTGCCCGGCGCGATTCCGTGGTTTCGGGAAATCGCCGCCCGGCTGCCGGAGGGTTATCTCGACGACCCGGAACTCGGCCGCTACTTCCACGACTTATCGGCCCAAGTCCTGCGCCGCGACCCTCGCGCGCTACCGCCGCCGGGACTGCATCCCGAAAACGTGTTGACCAAAGCCCCGGCGCGACGGGTCGACCTTTACCAGCAAGGCGGCGACCTGCTTTTCTCGTCGCCGGCTTTGGCGGCCGAGATGGTCAGCCTCCTCGCCAGCTTGGAAACCGCGAACCAGTTAATTCGCATCGAGGAGGAAGACTTTTTTTGGCGCTCCGGCCAACCGCCACGCTGGGCCAACGCCTGGGGCACGGACGAGTACGGCCACTGGGTCACTTTCAGCATCACGAACCAGCAGGGCCAGCAGATCACTCAGCGAATGCGCTGGATCGAACCCGGTGCCTTCCAGATGGGCTCGCCGGAAGATGAGCCAGAACGTTACGACGACGAAGGCCCCCAGCATTCCGTGACGATCAGCCGAGGTTTCTGGCTGTTCGATACCGCCTGTACTCAGGCGCTGTGGGAAGCGGTGATGGGCGAGAACCCGAGTGGATTCAAAGGCGAGGACCGTCGTCCAGTGGAAAATATTAGTTGGAACGACTGCCAGCACTTCATCAAACGGCTGAACGAACGCCTGCCCGGACTCGATCTGGCTCTGCCTTCCGAAGCGCAATGGGAATACGCCTGCCGTGCCGGGACGACCACCCCGTTTAGCTTCGGTGCCACCATCACCCCCGCACAGGTCAACTACAACGGCAATTATCCTTATGCTGGCGGTAAGAAGGGTTTGTATCGGGGCGAGACCGTGCCGGTGGCGAGCTTGCCGCCGAATCCGTGGGGCCTGCACGAGATGCACGGCAACGTCTGGGAGTGGTGCCAGGACCACTGGCACGATAACTACCAAGGCGCTCCGACCGACGGCTCGGCTTGGGAAGACCGCACAGCCGGCGCGTCCCGTGTCCTGCGCGGCGGGTCCTGGTACAGCTACGCGCGCCTCGTGCGGGCGGCGTACCGCGACCACGACCCCCCCGGCCTCCGCCTCGACTTCTTCGGTTTTCGCTGTGCCCGAGTTCGGGTCGCGAGCCCAGCAGGTCAAGAGGGAGCGGAGCCGGCGGGACCGGCGAGGGGCCGGCAGGCGGAGCGCCGGCCCGAGCAGGGCCCGCCCGGCGGAGCGACCGGCGCGCAACCCACCCTGCTGCGTCTTGACGCGGTTCCGCCCCAAAATCGCCACGCGTTGCCCCAGACACCGGCCTTCCATATCCACACCGACCGCGAGCATCTCGTTTTTGGTCGATTTTCCCTACGGGACTGCCCATGGGCCAGCGCCATCGGCCGCGACCGCTTCGGGCTGTGGTGCGAAATCGCCGTCGAACCCCAGCGGGGCGGCGAGCCCGTCATCCAACGCCTGCGCTGGATTCCGCCAGGGCGGTTCTTGATGGGCTCGCCGGAGGAAGAAACGCGGGGGTTGGCGAAGAATGATAACGAACGAAAATGGTTCGATGCGGAACATCCTCGCCACCTCGTGACCTTGACCGAGGGCTACTGGCTATTCGACGTGCCCTGCACGCAAGCCTTGTGGGAAGCGGTGATGGAGAAGAACCCGATCCGATTCCAGAGTCCGACCCGGCCGGTGGAGCGGGTGAGTTGGAACGATGCGCAGGATTTTCTGAAGCGACTCAACAACCGGATTCCCGGTCTCGACCTGACGCTGCCGAGCGAGGCCCAATGGGAATATGCCTGCCGGG
>CALGOO010000060.1 GCA_937960715.1 uncultured Candidatus Competibacteraceae bacterium | reverse complement strand
CCACCTCGTACCGCTCGGCAATCACCGCGCCGGCTTCGTGGACCGGGCAAGACGGAGTTGCTTCGATCGTCGGTTTCCGCATCGTGGCGGCCAGAAACGCTTCCGTCATCGCTCCCCCCTCATTACATGAAATATAATAAAAACCTGTACATGATGAACGACCGCGAGGGCGGTTTTTTCACGACCGCCCGCCGTGAAAAAACCAGGGCGCCATGCGTTCGATGGGATAAGAATTCTTCAAGGGAGACCACATGAAATCGACAACCCCGCTGTTGGTGGGATTGATCCTGCTATTCGCAATCGTCCGAGCGGCTTTTCCAGCGAACGATCCAGCGCCGACACAACCAGCGCCGGGACCAACCAGTTCATCGACGTCGCTCGCATCGGCCGCCCCTTCGGCCTTGCCAAACTCGTCCATGGCCAGTCATGGAAATGTTTTTCCACTACTGTTTCTGGCGCTGGCCGCCATCACCGCGGTTGCGGCGGTCGCCGCGCTGGTGTTGGTGATCCGGGATAGAGCGCCGCGCCCATCGCGCAATGCCGCCGCCGTCCCGCCCTTGCCTCTCCTGACCCCGGAGCCATTCGACGAGCGGTCAGCCCCCCAGAACGCACCTTTCTCGCCGCCGTCAGAACCACCCCTCGTCATCGAGTTCGGTTCAGTGGTGGACTCTCCCCAGACCAGGGTCAAGCCGGCCGCGCCGCCCGCCTCTCCTCCGGCCGTCAAGCCGGCCGCGCCACCGTCAGAACCACCCCTCGTCATCGAGTTCGATTCAGCGGCGGCCTCTCCCCAGACCAGGGTCAAGCCGGCCGCGCCGCCCGCCTCTCCCCCCGCCGTCAAGCCGGCCGCGCCGCCCAAACCACTACCCCCGAATTCCCGTGGCCCGGTGGAATTTGCCCAGCTTCAACCCCGGCTGACGGGCGCCGACCTTACCGAACCCTACCGTTTGACCCAGGCGATCACCCGCATCGGCAGAGACCCCGGCAACGAAGTCGTGATTTCCCGCGACAACGTATCCAGCCTGCACGCGACGATCGATTACCGGGAGGGTTCCTTCTATCTGGAAGACCAGCGGAGCACCAACGGGACCAAGTTGAACGGTGGCAAGCGCCTGCCAGCCAACCGGCCCGTGCTTCTGAAAAACGGAGACCGTATTCACCTTGCCACTCACGAACTCAAGTTTTCCGTGCAAGGCGGAACCATCCTCGATGCCTCCCCGTTAGCATCCGATCCCGGTCCAGGTCCCGATTTGGGCGGCACCCGGATCAAACCGGCGGGAGGCAGTTGTCCGAACCATCCCGCCTGGCAGGCCAGGGAACTGTGCGTGGTCTGCAAACAGGCTTTTTGTCCGCAATGCGTGAGGGAAATTGATGGGGAGATGGTATGCGCCGCGTGTTCCCAAAAAGGCGTCGCGCCTCGGCCCGTGTAAGGCCGCGCCGGCTTGAGTTTGTTTTGTCGGCGTCAAAAGCGCAAAACGTGACTGGGCGCCGACGAGAGCCGATCACCCCATTCCCAGGCGTTCCCGAATCCCCTGATACTCGTCCAGGGAGGTCGCGGTGATGGTGATGCGCACCGCTCCGGTCTGGATCCTAGCCGGCTTGACCGGCCAAAAATCGGCTGGAAGCCAGATCCACTACCCATGCCGACACTGTCGCTGCCCGGCGATCTGTACATGCCGCGCATTCAAAAACATCCAGCAGCGGCGCGTCCGAACGGCTGGCCGTGGCGCCGGGGCGGGAAACGGCCAGCATCCTGCACGCCCCCGGCGGACAAAGCGGCCATCCGCTGTCGCCCTTCTATCGGGCCGGGTTCGACGCTTGGGCGAAGGGAGAACCGTCGCCGTTGAGACCCGGATCGGTAAAGTATCGGTTGGAACTCGGGCTGGAAAGGCGATGATTTCATGAACTTTTTTGAGGTGGAAAAACCTCATCAATTTAGGTAGTCAACCGTAACTCGCTCGTTGGGGCAACCCAGTTCCAGCGGATTACTTATGACTTTGCCGGCCTTATCGGAAACCAAGTCGTAATAAGAAAGGCACGAGTCACAATAACTGGTACGGCTGATAGTCGGTGGTAACCTCAATCGGCACCAGAACTTGGTGGTCGTTGACCCTGATTTCGACAGTGGATGGCAGAGAAACTTTCTTCCCGGGCCGGAGGGCAACGCAGAGGCGTGGATCCCCCTGAGTTGGAACAGTGATCTGAGCGTCAGTTAAACGAAGACCAATCGCTTGAAAAACCCGCGCAGTCTCGCTTGCCACCAAGCGATACAAATCCAACCGAGTTGCAAATTCGGACATGGCTTTCCTCCTTTGGCAAGGACCGGTAGTGGGAAAGCTGAAATACTATATTTCGGTCAGCCAGGCAACACCCAGGGCCGCCTGAAGCTCAGACAGTACGTCATCGATGGGATTAACGAGCGTTTGCAGAGTACTGCCTGCGAACAGCAGGCCGACCAGCTTGTGATCGGCGTTGAGGATTCCACTACCGCTGTCACCTCGATCACTGAAAGGACCCACGTTATTTGGAGTTGCTGAAACAATCAGTTGTCCAGCGAAATAGGCCGTTCCTCCCGGATAGTTGATGCTGGTGGTACCCGCAATCGCAGTGATGATCCCCTCCGTATATCCCGTGGTACGACCGACCTTGTAGACCCGTGGGTCGCCTAGGATAGTGTTGGGAGCATTAGAATCGGGCTGGTATGTTTGTGTCCCTAAAATGCGGCCACCAAAACAGGCTCGATCCAGATCGGTCAGAGTTCGGCTGTTGGGACCATCGAGCAAGGCACAGGCGGCATCGACACGATTGATTGGAATATTATGGGCTGTGATGAATTGGAGCGGCACGATTCCGGAGACTGTGGCAATCTGTAATCGATTTTTTAGACCGGTCAGCGTTGGCATGGAGGCCAATTCAACCGCAGTTAAATCCAAGGTACCAGGCTGGACAATCGGATTTTGAAGCACGGATTTGACAGCACTATGGTCCGATGATTTCCCGATTACATGATTGTTGGAGACCAGATGGACCTTATTGTTAGAATCGCGCACGAAGAATCCCAACGTTCCCACGCTGAGCGACGCTGGATAACTTCCATCCGGGTTGGTAATTCCAATTCCACGGCACAGCGGATTGAAATACTTTTGTGAATCAATGATGGGAGGTAGACCGCCGTATACTCCGCGTTGAACCGTCGGAACGCTGAAAACCGGACTGGGTTGGAGAGCAAATGCTGAACCGGTTTCGACTACGTCGATATCGACCGGTTGAGGTTTCTTTTCGCCCGTCGCATGAGCGAAGACCTGTTCAAATGTCTGCATGTTCCGATTCTTTATCTCCTTGACTGCCAGTTTTTTCTCGACGTAGGCAGTCACGCTGAAATCCTTCGTGGCCGTAATCGGTCCCTGCTCTTTGCTCGAAACGGCAACGGCGAGAAGACCCGCTCCCGGTGTTGAAAGCATCGCAACGGCATGTTGCTCAATATATTCTAAAGCAGTCTTAAACTCCACTTTCGGACTCCTATAATGGTTAGATGTAAAAAATAAAAATAATGTAACCGTTCACTCCCCCTCCCGGCGGGAGGGGGTTGGGG
>CALGOO010000059.1 GCA_937960715.1 uncultured Candidatus Competibacteraceae bacterium | reverse complement strand
TCCGCTCATCTCCGCCTGGTCGCCTGAGCGGGGGCGCGCTCGACTGGTTACGCCCCTTTGCCGATAGCCTAATTCTGGTGGCGGCGACGCAACGGCAGCTGATTCTGCACACCTTTGATCGTAAGCTGGGGCGATTGAACGGTGCCCAACGGATAGTACCCACCTGACATGACCGATCATCTCCCCTGGCCCCGCTGGCTGGCGGACATCCACCGCCTGCTCGGCATCGCCCCGCAGTTCGTGCTCGGCGGCCAGATTCGCGACATCGTGCTGACCCCCATCGATGGACAATACGTCCTGCTGCCCCTGCTCGACGCCCTGTGGGAAGCGCTGGCGGTCCGCGGCTATCAATTCCTGCTGGTCTACGACCGAGTGGACGGCGCGCGCGTCCATCCCAACACCCCCGCCGCCCGCCAAGCCGCCAACCGCGCCCTCAACGCCGATCTCAAGGCCGAACCAACCTCAGTCAGCCTCGCCCGCCTGCCTGCGGCCTACCTCCGCCCGCTGGTGCAGGCCAACCTCCGGGCGGCGGCGGTGCTGGACTACGCCGCCCGCATCCCGGTCAGCGTCCAGCAACTCAGCGAAGCCGAACACGAATTCTTCACCAGTTGCGAGAAACTCGCCCACACCGCCCACCCCATCGCCGCGCCCGACGGTTCCGCGCCGCGCTACAACCCCCTGTTCTGGCTGTGCCATCGCGAAACCGACCTGCCCTCGTGGTTCACCCTCGACAACGACCGCCTGCACCGCCTGAGCCTGCCGCCGCCCGGCTTCGAGGAGCGCCAGCACGCCGCTTGCCTGCTGGCCCCGTCCTTCGCCGATCACGCCACCACCCCGGATGCCGCCCGCGCCCAGTTCGCCGACAGCTTCGCCCAACTGACCGAAGGGCTGAACCTGCACCACCTGTTCGCCATCGCCCGCTTGGCCGAAGAACAACGGCTGCCGCTGGCCGAAGTCGGCGACGCGGTGCGCTGCTTCAAGGTCGGGGCGCTCGACAACCCCTGGAAAAAAGCCTACCTGCGCGACCGCATCCGCCGCGCGCCCGAGGAGATCGGTCGGCGGGTCAAGGGCCAGACCCCGGCCATCGTCAAGACGGTGGATATCCTGATGCGCTCGGTGACCGGACTGACCAGCGCGCAAACCGCCGCCACCTCCAGCCGGCCTCGCGGGGTGCTGTTCTTCGCCGGTCCCACCGGGGTCGGCAAAACCGAACTGGCCCGCGCCCTGACCGCGCTGATCTTCGGCGACGAATGCGCCTACATCCGCTTCGACATGAGCGAATTCGCCGCCGAACACGCCGATGCCCGCCTGCTCGGTGCGCCACCCGGCTACGTCGGCTACGACGCCGGCGGCGAACTCACCAACGCCGTCAAGGCCAGACCGTTCAGCGTCGTCCTGTTCGACGAGATCGAAAAAGCCCATCCCCGCATTCTCGACAAGTTCCTGCAAATCCTTGAGGACGGCCGGCTGACCGACGGGCGGGGCGATACCGTGTACTTTTCCGAGGCCATCCTGATCTTCACCTCCAATCTGGGCATTCAGGTCCGGGACGAAACCGGCGAGCGCCGCCTACTGGTCCAGCCCGGCGAAGCCTACGAGCAGGTCGAGCGCAAGGTGCGCGCCGCCATCGCCGACTACTTCAAATTCACCCTGGGCCGCCCGGAAATCCTCAACCGCATCGGTGACAACATCGTGGTGTTCGACTTCATCCAGCCAGCGGTGGCCGAACGGATTTTCGCCGGGATGCTGGACAACATCGCCCGGCGGGTGGCGGAGGAACACGATCTCGCCTTGCGCCTGTCCGAACCGGCGCGGCAACAACTGCTGGACTGGTGCATCCAGGATTTGAGCGACGGCGGGCGCGGCATCGGCAACCGCCTGGAAACCACCTCCGTCAATCCGCTGGCCCGTGCCCTGTTCCATCTGGAGGACGATCCAGACCGCCGGGGCCTCACCGTCGCGGCGGTGCGCCTGGAAGACAACGTCTACCACCTTGAGTTGGCCCGAACATGAGCGGCCCCAAGTGCTACCGCTACAGCGTCGACCGCGTTCGCCTGCAACAGCAGTTGGAGGCCGAGCGCCAGCAGCGGGAACTGCAACACCACCAGCAGGCTATCGACCAATGCCGCGCCGAGTTGCAAACCCTGGCGCAAGCGCTGGCGGATCTCCAAATGCGCTATCCCGGCGAAACGCTCCAACTGGACCTGACCCCACCCGCGCCACCGGATGAAAACACGGTTGAATCCGCCCGACGGTATCGGGAAACCCTGAGCCGGCACCTCGCCCACGCTCGCACCGATCTGCAACACCTGAGCGAACGCACCGTCGCCAATAGCGCCGTCAAACATTTGCTGGCGGAACTCAGTCAGGATGCGCCTGCCACAGTTCGCACCGCCGCCGAGGTCCTGCAAGCCCGCGCCGCTTTGACCCAGACCGACCGTCAGGCCGAATGGCGGCGGCTGCTGGATCGTTTGAATGAAGCCGACCGCCAAGCGCTATCGGCGGCGCTGCTTGACCTGCGCGACGCCTTTCTCACCGCGCCGACCGCTGCCCAAGCCGAAGCCCTGGCCGCTGAACTCCGCCATCGCATCCAGCAACTCAACCAGCATCACCGTCAGCGGGAGGAACAGAACGCCGCCCGCCGCTATGCCCAACAGGTGATCGGCGAAACCCTGGTCGAACTGGGTTACGACGTGGAACCCGGTTTCTCCACCCTGTTTGTGGAAGGCGGCGTGGCGCACATCCAGAAACCGGAGTGGGGCGACTACTACGTGCGGTTGCGGGTCAAGCCCGACGCCAGCGACCTCAACCTCAACGTGGTTCGGGTCGGCGACGATGGCCGTGCGGCCGTTTCCAACGAACAGGCCCGGCGCGACCGGGAGATGGAAGAACGATGGTGCGCCGCGCATGAGGAGTTGCTGCGACGCTTGAGGGAACGCGGCATTGCCAGCCGGCAAACCCGCGCCCTCGCTCCCGGCGAGTTGCCGGTGCCAACGGTTCGGCCGGGTACGGTGCAACAGCCCGTCCGGATCTGGCGTCGCCAGACGAGTTTGAACCGGCAACGGCGAGAACTTTGAAGCGCATGGGTAAGCTTTCCGCTTCTCGTCAACTCAACATGCGCTTCTCTTTCAGTCCCACCTTACGCCTGTTGCGCTGGCTGGCCGGCTGGACCCTGCTGGGCCTGGTCCCGGCGGTCTGGCCGGAACTGACCGGATTCTGGCTATTGGTCAGCGGGTTGTTGTTCGTGGTCGCCGCGTGGGACGCGGTCTTGCTCCGGCGCCGTCCTCCGTTGACGGTCGAGCGTGGCATCGCGCCCGTGCTGCCGCTGGGTGTCTGGCGCGCGGTGCGTCTGCGGGTCGTCAACGCCGACGAGCGGCCCGCCGCGTTGACGCTGTTCGACCATTACCCCACCGCCGCCGCCGAGGCCACCGAGTTGCCCCAACGGCTGATTGTGGCGGCCGGTGGCTGGGCCGAATTCGACTATCGGCTGCGACCGGTGACGCGCGGCGCATGGACGTTTCCGTTCACCCAGGTTCTGCTGGAATCGCCGCGCGGCTGGTGGCGGCGCGACGACCGCCTGGGCGAGCCGGAACGGGTGCGGATTTATCCCAACTTCGCGATCATCGCCCAGGACATCCGCCTGACCGCTGACCGACACGAGGCGCTGCTGGGCATCCATCGCCGCCGCCGGCGCGGCGAGGGACAGACGTTCCTGCAACTGCGCGAATACCGCATCGGCGACAGCTTGCGCCAGATCGACTGGAAAGCGACCGCCCGCACCCGCAAGTTGATCGCCAGGGATTATCAGGACGAGCGTAATCAGACCGTGCTGTTCCTGCTCGATTGCGGCCGGCGGATGCGCGCCCAGGACGATGCTTTGAGCCACTTCGATCATGCGCTCAACGCCCTGATCCTGCTGGCCTACGTGGCGCTGCGGCAGGGCGACGCGGTCGGCATGCACAGTTTCGGCGGCGAGCGGCGCTGGCTGGCGCCCCGCGCCGGACCGGGCATGCTGGCCACTCTGATCAACGGCGTCTACGATTTGCAACCGGGTCTGGAGCCGCCGGATTACGCCGACGCGGCCCAGCGGGCGCTGACCCGGCAACGCAAGCGGGCGTTGATCGTGCTGCTGACCAACCTGCGCGACGAGGATCAGGATGAATTGCAAGCCGCGGTGGCCCTGCTGCGGCGTCGCCATCTGGTGCTGATCGCCAACCTGCGCGAGCCGGTCCTCGACGAGTTGTTGGCGCGGCCGATTCACGACCTGGCGCGGGCGCGGCTGTACGCCACGACCTGTCACTATCTGTTGCACCGGGAGCGGGTCCAGGAGGAGTTGCGCCAGCAGGGCGGCATCGTGCTCGACGTTCCGCCGGACCAGTTGCCGGCCGCCATGGTCAACCAGTATCTGGACCTCAAGCGCGGCGGGCGGCTGTAAGGCCGGGGTGGACGCGGCGCGACAATTTTGCTATGAAAGACCGTGCCTTGACCCCGAAAACACTCGCCGGTTGAACCGAAAACGCGTTCCCATGGTCAATACCGACAGTCATTCACCATCCTGAGGAGATGCTGCAAACATGATGCAGAGAAACGACCTACTGGCCAAAACGCCGATCACGTTGACGGACGAGCAGTCGGCTGTGCCGGCCGTCGGCAACAAGGTCCTGCGCAACACCTATCTGTTGCTGTCGATGACCCTGCTGTTCAGCGCCCTGACCGCTGGCGTCGCCATGGCCCTCAACGCACCGCCGCTGCACTGGCTGATCACCCTGGGCGGCTATTTCGGCCTGCTGTTCGTCGTCACCCGGTTGCGCGACAGCGTCTGGGGCCTGGCGGCGGTGTTCGCCCTGACCGGCTTCCTGGGCTACACCCTGGGGCCGATCCTGAATTTCTACCTCAGCTTGCCCAATGGCTCGCAGGTGGTGATGACCGCCCTGGCGGGCACCGGCGCGATTTTCCTGGCGCTGTCGGGCTACGCCGTGGTCAGCCGCAAGGACTTCAGTTTCATGGGTTCCTTCCTGATGGTGGGCGTCCTGGTCGCGTTCCTGGCTGGGCTGGGCGCGATGCTGTTCAGCATTCCGGCGTTGTCGCTGGCGGTGTCGGCGATGTTCATCCTGCTGATGTCCGGGATGATCCTGTGGCAGACCAGCGAGATCATCCACGGCGGCGAAACCAACTACATCATGGCCACCGTGAGCCTGTACATCACCATCTTCAACCTGTTCATCAGCCTGCTGCAAATCCTGGGCGTCTTCTCCGGCGACGACTGATCGCCCATCGGCTTTCAATCCAAGACCCCGCCCCGGCGGGGTTTTTCATGGGTGGCGCGTTCAATCCAGCCCCAGCTTCTTCAACCGGTAGCGCAACGCCCGGAAGGTGATGCCCAGCTTCTCGGCGGCGGCGGTCTTGTTGTAGCGGGTTTCCTCCAGCGCCCGCAGGATCGCCGCCCGCTCGATCTGCTCCAGATAGTCCTCCAGGTTGCGAACCGACGGTTGCAGGATCGGCAAGGTCTTCGATTCGAACCCCTGGTCGACCGGCGCGGTGGCCATTTCCTCCTTGAGCGCGGGCGGCGGTGGTTGCGGTCGCGTCGCGGTCGGTTCCATCGCCAAGGGCAGCGACAAATCCGTCGCCTGGATGATTCCATCCTCGCACAGGGTGAACGCCCGCTCCAAGATGTTTTCCAGTTCGCGGATATTGCCCGGAAAGGCGTAGGCCCGCAGCGTCGTCAGCGCCGAGGGGGCCAGGGTGGCCCGTGGTAGCCCGGACTGCTGGCCGAGGCGCTCCAAAATCGCGTTGGCCAGTTCCGGAATGTCCTCGGGATGCTCGCGCAGGCTGGGCAATCGCAACTGGATCACGTTCAAGCGATAGAACAAATCCTGGCGGAAACCGCCGTTCTGAACCAGAAGAGCCAGATCCTTGTGGCTGGCGCTGAGGATGCGCACGTCGATGGCGATTTCCGTCTGCGCGCCCACGGGCCGCACCGCCCGTTCCTGAATCGCCCGCAGCAGCTTCACCTGCATCGGCATCGGCAAGTCCGCGACTTCGTCCAGAAACAGCGTGCCGCCCCGCGCCGCCTGGAACAGGCCGCCCTTGTCCTGGGTGGCGCCGGTGAAACTGCCTTTCTTGTAGCCGAAAAACTCGCTCTCCATCAGATGTTCGGGAATCGCTCCGCAGTTGACCGGAACGAAGGGCTGGTCGGCCCGCGGCCCCGACAGATGGATCAGCCGCGCCGCCAGTTCCTTGCCGGTGCCCGACTCGCCACTGATCAGGATCGGCGCCTGGCTGCGGGCCAGCTTGGCGATCAGCGCCCGCACCTCGGCCATCGCCACCGACTGGCCGAGCAGGGTGGGGCGGTTGGCGCCAGGACCGTCACTACCTCGATTCAACCGTAGCGCGGTCGCCACCATCTCGCGCAACGCCGCCAACTCGAACGGTTTGGACACGAAGTCGAACGCGCCCAGCTTCAACGCCTCCACCGCGATTTCCATGTTGCCGTGGGCGGTGATCACCGCCACTGGTAGGTTGGCATGGTGCCTCTGGATGTACGTCACCAACTCCAGCCCGCTGCCGTCGGGCAAGCGCAGGTCGGTGATGCACAGACCGAAGCTCTGGCGCTTGAGCAGAGCGCGCGCCTCGCTCAAGGTCTCGGCAAGCAGACAGGTCACGCCCAGGGGTAGCAGCGTCATCGCGATCAATTCGCGAATGTCGGCTTCATCATCGACGATCAGGGCATTGCAGGCATCCATCATTCCGTCTCCAGGGCTGAGCCAACCGGGGTGAAGGTGATGCGGAAACAACTGCCACCCTCGGCGATGGGCAGGTATTGCAACTGGGCCCGGTTGGCCTCGCACAGCTCTCGGGCCAGATACAGACCCAGTCCGGTGCCCTTGGCCCGGGTGGTGAAGAACGGCTCGAACAGTTTGACGGCGTTTTCCTCCGAAATTCCAAAACCGGCGTCGCGCACTTCCAGAAAGGGTCGTCCGCGATGGTTTTCCAGACCGGCGCGCAGTTCGATGCGCGGCGGATCCCCGGGCCGGACGCCGTGCTGGCAGGCATTGACGCACAGGTTCCACAGCACCTGCCGTAACTGATGCGGATCGAAGCAGACCGCCAGGGAGTTCGGCTCCACGATTCGGCGCCACTCGGGCGGTAACCCGTCGCCATCGCGGGTGAACTCCTGGCTGAAGTCCTCCAACCACGGCGCCAGGTTCAGTCGCTGCGGTTTGACCTGGCCGCGTCGGGCCAGGTTGAGCACGTCGGTGATGATTCGATTGGCGCGCTTGACGTGGTCGTGGACGATCTGCGCCAGCCGCCGGTCGCTGGCGCTGGCGCTGGTGGATTCCTGCAACAGTTGCGCGGCGTGGCTGATCGCGGCCAGCGGATTGCGGATTTCATGGGCGATGCCGGCGGTCAACCGGCCCAGCGCCGCCAATTTGATCTGTTGCAACCGTTCGGTGATCTGTTCGGAATCGTCCAGCAAAATGAGCACGTTGGCCGCCCGAGGTCCGCTCAGCCGGGTGAAGCGCGGGATCAGTTCCGGGCGGTGCTCGGCGGGGCGAAACGCCCGCCCCTCCAAAGCCGCGCCGTTCAGCCACGCTTGCAGCCGTTGCGCCAGCGGCGGCGACAGCGTCTCCAGCATCATGCCGGACCCCGCCTCGGTCCAGCCCAGCGCCTCTCGGGCGGTGTCATTCAGAAGCAACACGCGACTGGTGTCGTCCACCGCCACCACCCCGTTTTGCAGGTGTCGAATGATGCCCTGATTCAATTCGGCGACTTCCAGCAACTCCAGCGTGCGGCGGCGGGCCAGCGCCTCGCCGCGCCGCGCCCGCTCCGCCAGGGCGTAGGTCAGCACGGCGGCGATGAACAGCGCGGCCCCCAATACCCCCAGGCGAACCCAGTCGTCGGATATCTGGCCCAGCCGCTCCCACAGGCCGGGCCAGCCGGTCGGCCCGCGCCCGGTCCGGGCCAGCGCCACGACGATTTGCCACTGACTCATCGACCAGGAGCCAATCAGCAGGAAGAAGCCCAGCGCGGCGGCCAACAGCGCCGAACTGAGCGGCAACAGAATGCCGCTGGCGGCGACGGCGGTGATCAGCAGGCTGTTCAAGCTGCTGGTCAAGCCCCCCGATGCGTGGATCATGACGGTCAGGGCCAGCAAGTCCACCAGCATTTGCAAATGGGCCTGAACCGTCAGCACCGGACGCCGCCAATAGCTGCCGGCGATGGCGAGCAGCGTCAGCGCGATGTAGATCAGCGTCACGCCCAGAAACAGATCCGGGTTCTGCTTGCCGAACAACCGATTTTGCGCATCCACTCCGAACGCCGTCAGCAACAGCGCCGCCAGCGCCAGCCGGTAGACATGGGAAGCGCGGAACACCCCCCACAGATGGCGGCGATCCGGTGGATGGTCGGGGAAATTGGTGAGCGGGTTGACGACGGTCATGACGGAGGTGGGGACGCCTTGCATTCAGGAAGAGCCGATGGTCAGGGTGGCGAATCGATGTACGAAAGGGTGGGGGAATTCGATCCGGGACTTATCGGACGCGGACCGGTCGCGCGAGCCGCGCGGATGGCTCACGCGCCCTCGATTTTAAACCTACCGTCGTTCCCGGTGCGTCGCTATGTGAAGATTACGGTTTTTCGGGATAGAATAGATACTCCAACAGAAAAGGGGATGTAAACCGCATGAACCTTCACGAATACCAAGCAAAAGAACTGTTCCGGCAATTCGGCGTGCCGACGCCGAAGGGCATCAAGGTCAACTCCCAGCAGCAGGCGATCGAGGCGGCCAAGGAGATCCGGCCGGGCGGACCCTGGGTGGTCGCGGCCCAGGTCCACGCCGGCGGGCGCGGCAAGGCCGGCGGCGTCAAGTTCGTTCGCACGATTCAGGATGTGGAAGAAGTCTCCGGCCGCTTGCTCGGCTCCACGCTGGTCACCAAGCAGACCGGTACCGAAGGCGTGCCGATTCACGCTCTGCTGATCCGGGACGGGGTGGATATCGCCAAGGAGTACTACCTGAGCTGCCTGGTGGATCGCAGCAAGAAGCGCATCATCCTGATCGGCTCTTCCGAGGGCGGCGTGGACATCGAGGAGGTCGCCGCCAAGACCCCGGAAAAAATTCTGACCCTGACCATCGATCCGATCGCCGGCATCCAGCCCTACCAGGCCCGCGACCTCGGCTTCAAGATGGGCATGAACAAGAGCGAAGTCGATCAGTTGGTCAAGGTGGTGACCGGGATCTACAACCTGTTCGTGCATAAGGATTGCAGCATGGTCGAGATCAACCCGCTGATCGTAACCCCGGAAGGCCAGGTCCTGGCGCTGGACGCCAAGGTCAGCCTGGACGACAACGCCCTGTATCGGCACAACGATACCGCCGAGATGCGCGATCCCTCCCAGGAGGACGAGCGCGAGCACATCGCCCACGAAATCGGCCTCAACTACGTCGCCTTGGACGGCAGCATCGGTTGCATGGTCAACGGCGCCGGCCTGGCGATGGCGACCATGGACGTGATCAAGCTGCACGGCGGCGAGCCGGCCAACTTCCTGGACGTGGGGGGCGGCGCCACCGCCGACCGCGTGGCTCGCGCCTTCAAGCTGATCCTGTCCTCGTCCAAGGTCAAGGCGATCCTGGTCAACATCTTCGGCGGCATCGTCCGCTGCGACACCATCGCCGAAGGCATCATCGCCGCCGTCAAGGAGGTCGGTCTCACCCTGCCGGTCGTGGTGCGCCTGCAAGGCACCAACGTGGAAGCCGGCCGCGAGATGCTGGCCAAGTCCGGTATGAACATCATGGCCGCCGACGATCTCACCGACGCCGCCAAGATGGCGGTGGCCGCCGCCGCCAAGTGAGCCGGCGCGCATTCGGTTTCCACGATCCAGAGAGAACGAGACGACCATGAGCATCCTGATCGACAAAAACACCAAGGTCATCTGCCAGGGCTTCACCGGCTCGCAGGGCACTTTCCATGCCGAGCAGGCCATCGCCTACGGCACCAACCTGGTCGGCGGCATCAGCCCCGGCAAGGGCGGCACGACGCATCTCGGCAAGCCGGTGTTCAACACCGTGTACGAAGCGGTCGCCGCCACCGGCGCCGACGCCACCATGATCTACGTCCCCGCCGCCTTCGCCGGCGACGCCATCCTGGAAGCGGCCGACGCCGGCATCAAGGTCATCGCCTGCATCACCGAGGGCATTCCGGTCATGGACATGCTCAAGGTGAAGGCGGTGCTGACCAGCAGCTACCCGAACGTCTACCTGATCGGCCCGAACTGCCCGGGCGTGATCACCCCCGGCGGCTGCAAGATGGGCATCATGCCCGGCCACATCCACCTGCCCGGCAAGATCGGCATCGTCTCCCGCTCCGGCACCCTGACCTACGAGGCGGTCTACCAGACCACCCAGGCCGGCCTGGGCCAGAGCACCTGCATCGGCATCGGCGGTGATCCGATCCACGGCATGAGCTTCGTGGACGTGCTGAAGCTGTTCAAGGACGACCCGCAGACCGAGGGCATCGTGATGGTCGGCGAAATCGGCGGCAGCGCCGAGGAAGAAGGCGCCGAATTCATCAAGGCCAATATCAAGAAGCCGGTGGTGGCCTACATCGCCGGCGTCACCGCGCCCCCCGGCAAGCGCATGGGCCACGCCGGCGCCATCATCATGGGCGGCAAGGGCACGGCGGCCGACAAGTTCGCCGCGCTGGAAGCGGCGGGCGCGAAGATCGTGCGCTCCCCGGCCGACATCGGCGCGGCGATGAAAGCGTTCTTTAGCTGAGAAATAGAGGGGGCGGACTTCCTGATTTTCCAAAATCAGGAGTCTGGCCCCGTCCAGGCCGCAACATGAGTCCTTCGGTTAATCACAGCTATCTGTGCAAGAAAATCCTCCTTGCAATCGAACAGACCGAGCAGTGGGAAGCATGGCCGGAGCTGACGCTGGACATCGAAGCCGGGTTGATCCCTGATATCGCGGTTTACCCACGCGGCGGTTTGAAGCCCAATTTCATGCAGGACGCCATGAAATGCGATGTGTTACCGCAACTCGTTATTGAAGTCGCTTCTCCCAGCCAAGCCATACAGGACTTGATGACCAAGGCTGATCGATTCGTGCAATCCGGTGTTCCCGCGGTTTGGACGGTCGAGCCCTATGGGCAGATTGTGTATGTCTCAACCCTGCAAGGCCGCAAGGTGAAACTGGCCGGCGTGGTGGAAAGCGCGGGTGTCACCGTCGATTTTGGCCGGGTTTTTCAGACCTGATCGCTCCCGGCCATAGCGTATCCGGTAGAAGCCAATGACTGACAAAGCTTTCACCCTCCGGGTCGTCATGGCCCAACTCGATTTCCTGGTCGGCGACATCGCGGGCAATACCGACAAGATCATCGCCGCCGCCCTCGACGCCCGCGACCGATTGCGGGCCGATGCGATCGTATTTCCCGAACTGACCCTCACCGGCTATCCGCCGGAGGATTTGCTGTTGCGCCCCGGCTTCGTCGGCCAGGTGGAACCGGCGATGCGGCGCTTGCGCGAGGCGATTCGCGGCATCGTCGCCGTGGTCGGCTATCCCGAAGCGACCGCGACGGGGGTGCGCAACGCGGCGGCGGCGGTCGGCGACGGAGCCAGCCACGCGGTTTATTACAAGCAGCTACTGCCCAATTACAGCGTGTTCGACGAAAAGCGCTATTTCGTGGCGGGGACGGACCCGGTGGTGTCGACGATCCGGGGCGTCCAGGTCGGCATCACCATTTGCGAGGACGTGTGGCAACCCGAGCCGGTGCGACGGGCCGCCGCCGCCGGCGCGCAACTGCTGCTCAATCTCAACGCCTCGCCGTTCCACGCGGGCAAGGGCCGGTTGCGCCTGGAGATTCTGCGCCAGCGGGTGGCGGAATGTGGCTTGCCCATCGTCTACGTCAATCTGATCGGTGGCCAGGACGAACTGGTGTTCGACGGTGGCTCGATGGTAGTGAGCGGGCGTGGCGAGTTGACCCAGCGCGCGCCCTTTTGCGTCGCGGGTCTGTATCCGGTGGATTTCACCGTTGGCGCGACGGTGGAACCGATGCCGGGCGCCATGGCGGCGGAGCCGGCCGAGGAGGAAGCGATTTATCAGGCCATCGTGTTGGGCGTGCGCGACTACGTGACCAAGAATGGCTTTCCCGGCGTGGTGTTGGGGCTGTCCGGCGGCATCGACTCGGCGCTGACCCTGGCCATCGCGGTGGACGCGCTGGGACCGGAACGGGTCGAGGCGGTGTCGATGCCTTCGCGCTATACCGCCGACATGAGCAACACCGACGCCGAATTGGAAGCCAAGACGTTGGGCGTCCAGTATCACCTCCTCCCCATCGAGCCGGCGTTCCAATCCTTCTTGCACATCCTGCAACCGGTGTTTGCCGGACTCCCGCCAGACATCGCCGAGGAGAACATCCAAGCCCGGTGCCGGGGCGTATTGCTGATGGCGATTTCCAACAAGACCGGCAAGATGGTGCTGACCACCGGCAACAAGAGCGAGACGGCGGTCGGCTATTCCACTCTGTACGGCGATATGGCCGGCGGCTTCGGGCCGATCAAGGACGTGCTGAAAACGATGGTTTACCGACTGGCGGCTTATCGCAACAGCCTGTCGCCGGTGATTCCGCAACGGGTGTTCGACCGCCCGCCATCGGCGGAACTGCGCCCGGATCAGACCGACCAGGACAGCCTGCCGCCCTACGAAGTGCTGGACGCCATCCTGCGCGATTACGTGGAGGAGGACCATTCGGTCGAGGAGTTGATCGCCGCTGGCTTCGACCGGGCGACGGTGGAGCGGGTGGCGCGACTGGTGATCGTCAACGAATACAAGCGCCGCCAGGCCGCGCCGGGCGTGCGGATCACCCCGCGCGCCTTCGGTCGGGATCGGCGCTATCCGATCACTTCGGGATTTCGGCGCTAGCGCGCCAGCGCCGGGGTCAGATGCGGCTGCATCGCCTGCAACAGCGCCTTGAACACCTTGGGATTGCCGGCGACGATATTGCCCGACTGCAAGAAATCGTTGCCGCCGGCGAAGTCGCCGACCAACCCGCCCGCTTCCAGCACCAGCAGCGCCCCGCCGGCGATGTCCCAGGATTTGAGGCCGATCTCCCAGAAACCGTCCAGCCGCCCCGCCGCCACGTAGGCCAGATCCAGTGAGGCCGCCCCGGCCCGGCGGATCTCCAGGCACCGCCCCATCAGCGCGTTGAAACAACCCAGATAGGCGGGTTGGTGCTGGGGATGGCGGAATGGGAAACCGGTGCCGAGCAGGGCGGTCTCCAGCGGGGCGACGCTGCTGACCCGGATGCGCCGGTCGTTCATCTGCGCGCTTTCCCCGCGCGAGGCGACGAACAGCTCCTGCCGGATCGGGTCGTAGACCAGCGCGGCTTCCAGCCGATTCCGATGGCGAAAGGCGATGGAAATGGCGAAATGCGGGATGCCGTGCAGGAAGTTGGTGGTGCCGTCCAGCGGATCGATGAGCCATTGATACTCGTCCTGACCCGGTTGCTCACCGCTTTCCTCCGCCAGGATACCGTGGTTGGGATAGGTCTTGCGCAGAGTCTGGATGATTTCAAGCTCGGCCTCGAAATCCGCTTCGCTGACGAAATCGCTGCGTTGCTTGGTGGTGACGGTCAGCCGTTCGAGATGGTCGAAATGACGGAGCAGGATGCGCCCGGCACTCAGGGCGGCGCGCTTGGCGATGGTCAGGACGGGGTTCATGATGGGATTGGATCGACAGGGGAAACGAGCGGCCCATGTATCGGCGTGAGGCCATGGCCTCCGCACCGGTGTTGCCGGATGGAAGGGGGCGTCAATCCCGGCTGGCGGTTTGACGCAAGGCGTCGTAGCGCTGACGCTGACGCTGGTTGCCAAAGTAAGGCGCCATGATGCCCTCGACCGAACGCGGCGTGATGCCGAGCGCCTCCAGCCCGTTGCAAGCGCAGACGCTGTCCACCTGCAAGGATAGATAGTTGTCCATGGTGAAGAGCTTGACCGGCAGCATCCCGAAGATTTTGGCCTGCAACCGGGCCAGCCCATCCGGCAGGCCGACCACCCGCCGTTTCAGGCCCAGCATCCGGGCGGTGTCCTCGACCAGTTCCTTGAAGGTATAAACGCGCGGTCCGCACAACTCGTAGCACTGACCGATGGTGGCGTCGTCCTCCAACGCTTTTTCGAAGGCCGCCGCCACGTCACCGACGTAGACCGGCGCGAAGCGGGCGTTCGGACAGGCCAGCGGCAGCACGGGAACGCGCTTGAGCAGGTTGGCGAACTGGTTGAGGAAGTTGTCGTTCGGCGCGAAGATGATGGACGGCTTGAAGCAGGTGACCCCCAAGTCCCGCGACTCCATGACCTTCCGCTCGCCGGCGCCCTTGGTGAACAGGTACTGGCTGGGACCCTGGGCGGCGTCGGCGCGCAGGGCGCTCATGTGCAGCAGTCGCCTGGCCCCGGCCGCGCGACAGGCATCCGTCACCTTGCCGGGCAGTTCGGCATGGACGGCGGCGAAGGTCTGGCCCGGATACTCGTGCAGGATGCCCACCAGATTGACGACGGCGTCGCAACCGGCGAATTGCGCCTGCAACACCGTCGGGTCGTGAATGTCGGCTTCGACCAGTCGGGCGCCGGGCAAGACTTCGATGTCCCGGTGCCGTTGCGGATGCCGGGTCAGGACCGTGATCCGGTGGCCGCGGTTGGCCAGTCGCGTTGCCAGATGCCGTCCGACGAAACCCGTGCCGCCCAACATGCAGATGGATTTACTGTTCATGCTTGTGCCTGCTCCTCGCTGTTCTTGTGTCGCCCGCGGTGCATCGATGCCACGGAATCATGGTGATCGGGGTGGGGACATGCCCGGCGCTCCCCCTTACAATAACCGCCTCGCGCGGTGGCTGTTCGATGGTGAAATTTACCATAGATTCACGACGCGCTCTCCCGGCCAAGATCGCAAGTAAGGATAATCCCGCCTTGGAATTCCTGGTATCGACCCTGTTGTTGTATCTGACGCTGGGCGCGTTCGCCGGCGTCATGGCCGGGCTGCTCGGCGTGGGCGGTGGCTTGATCATCGTACCGGTGCTGGCCTGGATCTTCCACGGCCAGCGGATCGACGACGCCATCGTCATGCATCTGGCCATCGGTACGTCGCTGGCCACCATCGTGGTGACCTCCATCTCGTCGGTGCGCGCCCACCACCGGCGCGGCGCGGTGCTGTGGCCGGTGGTTTGGCGTCTGACGCCGGGCATCGTGATCGGCGCCTGGCTGGGCGCGGCGGTGGCCGACGCCTTGCCCAGCGCGGTGTTGAGCAAGATCTTTGCGCTGTTCGTGCTGACGGTGGCGGCGCAGATGGCGTTCGGGGCCAAGCCGGCGCCGCATCGGGGCTTGCCGGGCGCGGTCGGGATGGCGGCGACGGGCGGAGTCATCGGCGCGGTGTCGGCCATCGTCGGCATCGGCGGCGGTTCGTTGACCGTACCGTTCCTGACCTGGTGCAACACGGCGATGCGGCAGGCGGTGGCGACCTCCGCCGCCTGCGGTCTGCCCATCGCCCTGGCCGGGGCCATCGGCTTTATCGTCACCGGCTCGAACGCCGCCCAGTTGCCGGCCTGGAGTCTGGGCTATGTCTATGGACCGGCGCTCGCCGGGATTGCCTTCGCCAGTATGCTGTCGGCCCCGGTGGGCGCAAAACTGGCGCACACGCTGCCGACCGAAACCCTGAAAAGGGTGTTCGCGGTTTTCCTGGCGCTGGTCGGAACCAAGATGCTGCTGGGCTGAAGGGGGAACGCAATGCTTGGAACGCTGGTGAACACGGCGGCGGTCGTCGTCGGCGCCGCCGTCGGTCTGGCGGCGGGCGCGCGGTTGCCGGAACGGATCAAGACCATCCTCATGCAGGCGCTGGGACTGGCGGTGATCGCCATCGGTCTGCGCATGGCGTTGAAAGCCGACCATGCCCTGCTGGCCATCGCCTGCCTGCTGCTGGGCGGCGTCACCGGCGAACTGTTGCGGATCGAGCAGCGGCTGGATGGTCTGGCCGAAATCCTGCGGCGCAAACTGCGCTCCGATTCCAGCCGCTTCGTCGAGGGGTTCGTCACCGCCACCCTCCTGTATCTGACCGGGGCGATGACGATCGTCGGCTCGATCCAGGACGGCACGGTGGGCGATCCCAGCGTGTTGCTGATCAAATCGCTGCTGGACGGCGTGGCTTCGGTCGCCCTGGCCTCGTCGCTGGGGATCGGCGTGCTGTTCTCGGCCCTGCCGGTGCTGGTGGTGCAGGGCGGAATTACTCTATTGGCGGCGCAATTGGCGTTCCTGTCGGAACCGGCGGTGCTGGACGCCATCAACGCCACTGGCGGACTGCTGATTCTCGGCATCGGAATCAATCTGTTGGAAATCGGTCGGATTCACGTAGGCAATCTGTTACCGGCACTGCTGTACGCCATCATCGGCGCGTTGCTGTTTCCCTGATCTTGCGAAGGGTTCGGATCGAATTCCCATGCGCGACTCCCTGAAAGGCGCGGCGCGGATCGCCGCATTCGTCCTGCTGACCGGACCCGTTTCGATTCCGGCCCAGCAAAAACCGCCCGAACCGCCACCGATGCCGGTCAGGGCCGCGCTGGTGACTCGTGCGACCCTGAATGTCGAGGTCACGGCGATCGGGACGCTGCGAGCCGACGAGACGGTGATGATCCGCCCGGAAATCGCCGGCCGGGTCGCCAGCATCCATTTCAAGGAAGGTCAGACCGTGAACGCGGGCGATCCGCTGGTGACCCTGGATCAGGACGAGTACAAGGCGCAGTTGGCCGGCAGCGCCGCCGAAGCCGGCATGGGCGAAATCAGCTTCAAGCGCTTGCAGGATTTGCAGCGCAAGAATCTGACCAGCCAGCAGAATCTCGACGAGGCCAAGGCCAAGCTCGACGCGGCGCGCGCCCGACAGACGCTCGATCAAGTGCGATTGGACAAGACGGTGATCCGCGCCCCGTTCGCCGGAACGGTGGGGTTGCGGCTGGTCAGTCCCGGCGCCTACGTGAAGCCTGGCGACGATATCGCCAACCTGGAAAACATCGGCTCGATGAAGCTGGATTTCCGGGTGCCGGAAACCTATCTGGCGCGGCTGGGGGTGGGACAAACCCTGACGGTCCGGGTGGACGCCTACCCTGACCAGGGCTTCGAGGGCACGATCTACGCCATCGATCCCGCGCTGGACCCGGAAACCCGCACCGTGTTGTTGCGGGCGCGCTTGCCCAACAAGGGCAACAAACTGCGGCCCGGCCTGTTCGCGCGGGTCAGCCTGATTCTGGAGCGGCGGGAAAACGCCTTGGTCGCGCCGGAGCAGGCCATCGTGCCGTTGGGGCAGAAAATCTTTGTGTACCGGGTGGTCGATGGCAAGGCGGTGATGACGCCGGTCAGGCTTGGCCTGCGTCGGCCGGGCCAGGTGGAAATTCTCGAAGGCCTGAACGCCGGTGATCAGGTGGTCACCGACGGCCAGTTGAAAATCCGCGACGGCGCGGCGGTGACGGTGCAACCGCCGCCGGGGACTTAGCTGCCGGTCGTGAGTAAAAGAACAAATGAATAGCGAGTAAATAGATATGGAGCTAATTGAAGGCGACGATGGTCTACCCGCGAATGAAGTCGGGATTTGGGCTAAAGATAAACATCATTATTTATGCCGATATGTGGATATTTGTAGAGAGACCCGAAGAAAATACCTTGGCAAAGGAAAGGGTGGTGCAGCCTACTTCGATCTCTTTTGCGCGACCGGACGGTCTAGAATTCGGGATACCGGTCAGTGGATTGAGGGGAGCACAATCGCTGCTTGGAATACTAGCGTTGCCGGCGGTGCCCCTTTCTCGTCGATCTACATATCGGACATCGACGAAAAAAGTCTTGGGGCCTGTTCAGCCAGATTGAGCACCCTCGGTGCGCCAGTGATTCCTATTCACGCCAGTGCTGCTGCTGCTGTGCAACAGATGGTTCAGTCAGTGAGTCGTCATGGATTACACTTGGCATTTATCGATCCATATAATTTGTTTGATTTCAGGGTCATCGGCTCTCTAAGCAAGCTCAAGCGGATTGATATGCTTATTCACTTGAGCCTTATGGACTTGCAAAGAAACCTGCCTCGCAATCTCAAGATGGAAGAGTCGGCCTTCGATATGTTTGCACCTGGATGGCGCAACGTGGTGAACACGGCCGGTTCGCAACCTGTTATCCGGCGACGAGTAATTGAATATTGGCGGAATCAGGTCGCCAATCTTGGCGTCTGGCCTTCGATCCAGCAGCGGTTGATTACTGGCGAAAAAATCCCTACTGTAAATTTTCCTGTGATAGTATATTAGTCTATACTAATAGATCAAATCT
>CALGOO010000058.1 GCA_937960715.1 uncultured Candidatus Competibacteraceae bacterium | reverse complement strand
GGCCTTCCTGGCGGCCTTCCTGGCGGCCTTCCTGGCGGCCTTCCTGGCGGCCTTCCTCCAAGCCCTCGGCGAACACTTCCTGATAAAAGCGGGTCTGTTTCAGTTCTACATTGAAAACATCCAACATTTTCCGAATCTCCTCCCGCGACAGGCGCGGCAGTTTGTATACCAACATCGTCTCTACCCAATCTACCAGGGCCACTCCGGTTAGACCCTCATCCGCCGCTGGCTCTTCCGCTAACAGCGCCTGGGCTTCGGTCACCACCGTCGCCGGCGGGGCCAGGATCAGCCCCAGTACCCGCATACCTCGCGTCGGCGCTGGTTTTTGGAGCGCCTCTTCCAGATATACCCGCTTGACCCAAGGATGGGCCAACAGTGTCTCGTAAGCGATTTCCACTGTTCCCTCCGTCGCCCGGTTCGGGAACAAAGCCACCGCCCGCCAAGCCCGGCGCGGGGGACGCCGATACAGATACAGGAACAGTTCCGAGAACCAGCGGGCATGAAAATCGGGATCGTGCTGAAACTGCGTCTCGATAAACACCAACGGCCATTCCATCCGATCCTCCGGCGGCGCCAACACGCCATCCAGCCGGAACCCCGTTTGTTTGACCTCCTCGGCGCGCAGTGTATAACCCGTCACCGACGCTTCCAGCCCCGCCAGTTCCAAAACCAGTTCCGGCCATTCCTGAAACAGCCGGTAAAACAGGCTATCCGTTTTCATCGATGTATTCCGCCATCGCCAATTCCCGCAGCGCCACATCCTGCAGGGTCGGTTGCAACGGTTGGGCGTCCAATTCGGAGTCGAGGGCGCGCAATTGAGCTTGAAACTCAAGTAGCGAATGACCGGCATCCAGCCAGACTCGCAACTGCCGCCCGACCGGAAATACCAATTTCACCATCGGCCACGCCAACAACGCCGCGCGCTGTCGCCGAGCCGCCGTGCCGGACACCCCGATCAGCACCGCCGCGCTGCCCGTCGTCAATGCCAGCGGCGTACCCTGCCGATCCAGCCGACCGGCGCGCAGCAATCCTACCCGGTCGCAGCGCTCCGCCTCGTCCATATTCGCGGTGGCCGTACAGAATCGCCACGCCTTCGGCACGCACCCCGTTCAACAGTCGCCAGAACGCCCGCCGCGACACCGGGTCCACGCCGGTGGTCGGTTCGTCCAGAAACATCGCCCGTGGTCGGCTGACCAAGGCGCAGGCCAGCGCCAGCTTCTGCATCATGCCGCCGGACAGATTGTTGGCGCGCCGCGCCTCGAATCCCGTCAGGTCGGTCCGTTGCAGCAGATCAACAATACGCTCGCGGGCCACCGTTCGGGGTAAACCGTGCAGATCGGCGAAAAAATCGAGGTTTTCCCGCACCGACAGATCGGGATACAACCCGAACCCCTGCGGCATGTACGCAATCTCGCCGCGCAAGGCTGGATCGGTGGCATCGCGCCCCAGCACGCGGATTCGCCCATCCCGCGGCGACAATTGTCCCACCGCCAGTTGCAGCAACGTGGTCTTGCCGGCGCCATCCGCGCCGACTACCCCGTAAATTTCGCCCGGCGTGACCGCAAGCGTGACGCCATCCAAAACCACCTGTTCACCGTAGGCAAACCGCAAGTCGGCAATTTCAATCGCCGCTTCAATCATGGGGTGGCGGCCTTGAGGATGACATCCGCTGGCTGGCCCCGCTTCAACGCCCCGTCGGGATTGTCGACCTCAACCTTGACGCGATAGACCAGATCGACCCGCAGCGCGCGCGTTTCCACCGTCTTCGGGGTAAATTCGGCGGCGGGGGAAATGAATGCAAGCCGGCCGATCAGCACCTTGCCGGGCAGGCTGTCCACCCGAACTTCCGCCGCTTGCCCCAGTCGGACGCGCGTTAAATCGGTCTCGTTCAGATAGGCGCGCACTCAGGGCCGACCCAGTTCGGCAATGCGCAATACCGGCTTGCCGGAACCGACGATCTCCCCCACCTCGACCAGCCGCACCGCCACCACGCCCGCGACCGGACTGTGCGCCTCGGTGTAATCCAACTGTCGCTGGGCGGTTTCGACCGCGGCTTGCCGGGCGCGGAGTGTGGCGGCGGCCTGGTCGAGCTCTTCCCGGCGCGGTCCTTCCCGCAACAGCGCTAAATTCTGTCGCGCCTGATCGACCCCCGCCAAGGCGACGTTCTGGTGTTGCCGCGCCTGATCGAGTTGATCCTGGGGCGCCAACTTCTTGGAAACCAGGTTGGCAATCCGTTCGAATTCGACCCGGGCGTAATCGAGATCGGCTTGCGTCTTGGCCAGTTGCGCCTCCGCCACCCGCAATTCCTGCGTGCGGGCCCCGGCCTGCAACGCCGCCAACGCCGCTCGCGCCGCTTCCATCTGGGCGGTGGCGGCGCGCAGCGCCAGTTCGTAATCGCTGGCATCTAGCGTGGCGATCGGTTGCCCGGCCTGAACGGCACCGCCTTCGTCCACCAGCAGCCTGGCGATACGCCCGCCCACCTGGAAGGCCAGATCCACTTCCCGCGCTTCCACGGTGCCGGACAGTTCGGTGCGCCCGGTGTCGCCCGGGCTTTGCCACGGCCAGCGGAAAGCGGTCAACAACGGCAACAGGGATAGGGTCAGCAGCCAGACGAATGCGCGTTTCACGGGGATTCCCCAGTTGGGAAATGTGGCTATGAGCGGCTCAGCCCTGTCGTACCCGCCAAATCGGCCGCTCTTCCGGGTCGATCAAACCGTTTTGCAGCAGCCAGTCTCGGGCGTCCTCGGCGTCCTGGTCGAACCAGGCGCGGGCCGAACCCAGGCGAAAAGTATAACCCCAGGCGTCCATGTCGGCGCACATCCGCGCCCGCCCACCGCCCGGCAGTTCGTCCGCCAGCAGGATTTGCAGATAGCAGACGCCGTTTTCCTCGATTACTTCGCCGCCGGCGTCGGTATGCAGTCGCGCGCGCCGGTCGGCGTCCATGCAGATGTAATGACCGGCCTCGTGAAGGGCGGAATGCACCGGCGTATCGTCGCGCACGAGCAAGCGGGCACCGATCAGCCCCGCCTCGCTGTCGCCCCAATAGCTACCGGGAATTTCGGTTTCCGACGGTACCCGCTCGACGGTCATGTCGTAGCGCGCCAGCAGCATCGCCAGCGATTCGAAACCCAACTCGGCGCAGGTCAATACCCTGGCGTTCGTCACCACGCTCATTCACGGGATTCCAGACTCAAAGTTGAAGTTTTAATAACAAAATAGAATAAACATCTAAGTTGCAAATGCGGTATTTTATAAGCAGACTGATCCTTACCACGCTACTGTTGCTCTTTATAGGGCACGCAATCTCGCCGCCGCAACCGTCGTTCGAGGAACACCATCCCATGAGCCGCACCTATCTGTTCACCTCCGAATCCGTCTCCGAAGGGCATCCGGACAAGATCGCCGACCAGATTTCCGATGCCGTGTTGGACGCCATCCTTGCCGAGGACCCCAAGGCCCGCGTGGCCTGCGAAACCCTGATCAAGACTGGTGTGGTCGTCCTGGCCGGCGAAATCACCACGGCCGCGTGGGTGGATTTCGATCAGATCGTGCGCGATACCGTCGTCGGCATCGGCTACGACAATTCCCATGTCGGCTTCGACGGCGCCACCTGCGCGGTATTGTCCTGTATCGGCAAGCAGTCGCCCAACATCGCCCAGGGCGTGAACCGCGACAAGCCGGAAGAGCAGGGTGCCGGCGATCAAGGGCTGATGTTCGGTTACGCCTGCAACGAAACCGAGGTGCTGATGCCCGCCCCGATTACCTACGCCCACCGGCTGGTGCAGCGGCAGGCGGAAATGCGCAAGAGCGGCGTGCTGCCCTGGCTGCGGCCCGACGCCAAGAGCCAGATCACGTTTCGCTACCAGGGCAACAAGGCGGTGGGCGTCGAGGCGGTGGTGCTGTCCACCCAGCACGACCCGGACATCGGCTACAAGCTGCTGTGCGAAGCGGTGATGGAAAACATCATCCTGCCGGTGCTGCCGGCGGAATGGCTGGACAAGCACACCCAGTATCACATCAATCCGACCGGCAGCTTCGTCATCGGCGGGCCGGTGGGCGACTGCGGCCTGACTGGGCGCAAGATCATCGTCGATACCTACGGCGGCTCCGCCCATCACGGCGGCGGAGCGTTCTCCGGCAAGGATCCGTCCAAGGTGGACCGTTCCGCCGCCTATGCCGGCCGTTACGTGGCCAAGAACATCGTGGCCGCCGGCCTGGCGGAACGTTGCGAAATTCAGGTGTCTTATGCGATTGGCGTGGCCGAACCGACCTCGATCAGCATCAACACCTTCGGCACCGGCAAGATCGACGAGGATCGAC
>CALGOO010000057.1 GCA_937960715.1 uncultured Candidatus Competibacteraceae bacterium | reverse complement strand
CATTACCCGGAAACCTACGAGATCTGGTCCTACGGTTCCGGCTACGGCGGCAACGCCCTGCTCGGCAAAAAGTGTCTGGCGCTGCGCATCGCCTCGGTCATGGCGCGCGACGAGGGCTGGCTCGCCGAACACATGCTGATCATGGGCATCGAAACGCCGCAGGGCGAAAAGACCTATCTCGCCGCCGCCTTCCCCAGCGCCTGCGGCAAGACCAACCTGGCGATGCTGGTCCCGCCCAAGGGCTTCGAGGGCTGGAAGGTCACCACCGTGGGCGACGACATCGCCTGGATCAAGAAGGGGCCGGACGGGGCGTTACGCGCGATCAATCCGGAAGCGGGCTTCTTCGGCGTGGCCCCCGGCACCAACAGGAGTTCCAACCCCAACGCGATGCTGACCATCACCAAGAACTGCATCGTCACCAACGCCGCGCTGACCGATGACGGCGATGTCTGGTGGGAGGGCATGGACGGCGAACCGCCAGCGCACGCCATCGACTGGAAGGGCGAGGACTGGACGCCCGGCTGCGGTCGTCCGGCGGCGCACCCCAACGCTCGCTTCACCGCGCCGGCCAGCCAGTGTCCGAGCATCGATCCGGAATGGGAAAACCCCGCTGGCGTACCGATCAGCGCCTTCGTCTTCGGTGGGCGGATGAGCAAGGACATGCCGCTGGTGTTCCAGGCCTTCAACTGGAGCCACGGCGTGTACCTGGCCGCCACCATGGGCTCGGAAGGGACGGCCGCGGCGATCGGCCAGGCGGCGATGCGCCGCGACCCGATGGCGATGCTGCCGTTCTGCGGCTACAACATGGCCGACTATTTCAGCCACTGGCTGAACGTCGGCCGCCAGGTGCCCAATCCGCCCCGCATCTTCCGGGTCAACTGGTTCCGCAAGGACGACAACGGCAAATTCCTCTGGCCCGGTTTCGGCGACAACATGCGCGTCCTGAAGTGGATCGTCGACCGGGTCCACGGTCGCGGCTACGGCGTCGAAAGCCCGGTCGGCTGGATGCCGCGGCACGAGGATCTCGAATGGTGGGGCCTGGATTACCCCAAGGAAATCTTCTACGACCTGATGACGGTGGGTCGCACGGCCGGCGCGTCCGAGGCGCACGCCCACGAGGAGCATTTCGATTTGTTCTTCGACCGTCTGCCCAAGGAATTCATCTTCGAGCGCGAGCTATTGCGCTCCCGGTTGTGGCGCTCGCCCGCTCAGTGGGAACTGGCGCACGAGACCGCCTGACCGGTTTTTTCTTTGGGTCGGGCCGCGCCCGTGAGAAACCTCCGGTCGATCCCCCGGAAGGGCCGCCCGATCCGCTCGATCCAGCTTGATCGCGAGTTCATCGAGGAGGATGTAGCATGTCACGCAAAAAAATCGCATTGGTTGGCGCCGGTCAGATCGGCGGTACGCTGGCTCTACTGGCCGGCATGAAAGAGTTGGGCGACATCGCCCTGTTCGATATCGCCGACGGCGTTCCCCAGGGCAAGGCGCTCGACATCGCCCAGGCTGCGCCGGTCGAGGGCTTCGACGGCGTTTACACCGGCGGCAGCGATTACGCCGTCATCGAGGGCGCGGACGTGGTGATCGTCACCGCCGGCGTGCCGCGCAAGCCGGGCATGAGCCGCGACGACCTGATCAGCGTCAACACCAAGGTCATGGTCGCGGTCGGCGAAAACATCAAACAGCGCTGCCCCGACGCCTTCGTCATCGTCATCACCAACCCGCTCGACGCCATGGTCGGGGTGTTGCAACAAGTTTCCGGCCTGCCGGCGGAAAAGGTGGTCGGCATGGCCGGCGTGCTGGACAGCGCGCGATTCCGCCATTTCCTGGCCGACGAGTTCAAGGTTTCGGTCGAGGACGTCACCGCCTTCGTGCTGGGCGGCCACGGCGACACCATGGTGCCGCTGGTGCGCTATTCGACGGTCGCCGGCATCCCGTTGCCCGACCTGGTCAAGATGGGCTGGACCACGCAGGAGCGGCTGGATGGGATCGTCAAGCGCACACGTAATGGGGGTGGCGAAATCGTAGCCCTGTTGAAAACCGGCTCGGCGTTCTACGCCCCGGCTTCCTCGGCCATCGCCATGGCCGACGCCTACCTGAAGGACAAGAAACGCCTGTTGCCCTGCGCCGCCTATCTGAGCGGGCAATATGGCGTCAGCGGCATCTATGTCGGCGTTCCGGTGATCCTGGGCGCGGGCGGGGTCGAGAAAATCGTCGAAATCGAGCTGAACGCCGAGGAGAAGGCGATGTTCGATCACTCGGTCAAGTCGGTCAAGGAACTGGTCGAGATCACCAGGCAGTTCCTGTAGACGCCAGCGCTATCGACTGACCGCCTGGCAATACTCCGCTGCCCTATGGATCGGCTGCGCGGACAATCCCGGCGCCGTGTAAAGAGAAAATCGCAATGCCTTCGTCAACGCCAGGCCTTCCTGCCTCAAGCGCGGATCTGCCTTGGCACGCCGAAACCGCTGAAATCGTCGCCAGTCAACTGGCGGTCGATCCGACGACGGGACTGACGGCCGCCGAGGCGCAAACCCGCCGCCAGCGCCACGGTCCTAACCGCCTCGCCGAGCCGGCGCCGCGCCCGGTCTGGCTCAAGTTCCTCGACCAGTTCAGGAGCTTTCTCGTCATCGTCCTGCTCGGCGCGGCCGTGCTGGCGGGCGCGGTGGGCGATCTCAAGGACGCCGTGGTCATCGCCATCGTCGTTTTCATCAGCGCCCTGCCGCTATGGAGTGGGCGACAGAAACCGATCCAGATTCTCGGTGCGCGAGAGTTCGTTTCCCAACCATTCTCGCAACACGTCGAGCAGCGCCAGTTAGTGGGGTTTTCACAGATGAAAGCGCGAATCGCGAATCGCGAAGGCGGTGGCGTGGAGCGGTATATGTTGCTTGACAAATTCGGCTGGGCTTTGCGGATCGTCCTTGGGAGCCTTTCTCAAGTTCGCGGCACCGCGCAGGATTCCACGAAACAGTTGCCGCATTCTAAGAGACTGTCGAAAAACTCTTCATTGATTTTTAAGAAAAATTTTTCCTGGGCTAGGCCATATCCTACTGTGTAGGCCAAAAACCGGCTGAAAGCCCGAATCGACAGTCATATAAATCAAGGAGTTAGTTTTTATACAGGCTCTAAGGTGATTTCCTTGAAAGATGAGCTTTTCGACAGTCTCTGCGTTCAACGCAGGTGACTGGCGAACTCCCGCAACGCGGTATCGATGTCGATGGCGTAACCGATCCCCTCGAACCGCTCGGTGATTTGCTTCTTGGTGTTGACTCCAACGACCCGGCCGTTGGCCAGGATCAGTGGGCCGCCGCTATTGCCCGGATAGATTTTGGCATCGGTGCGAATGAAGGTGGATTCGATGCCGGACACCACGCCGGCGCTGATCGAGTCGCGCAGCCCCACCGGCGAACCGATGGCGTATACCGCCACGCCTTGACCGATGTCCTGGAGCGCCGCCGGAAGCAAGGCCGGCGTCTGGCGCTGGTCGAGCTTGAGCAGGGCCAGATCGTGGTCCGCGCTGACCGCCAGAAGGGACGCGCTCAATTCGGCGCCGTCCTTGAGGACGATGGTGAAGTTGCTGGCGGCGCTGGACAGGGTCAGGCTCCAGTCGATTTCGCGCCGCTTGGTGGTGAACGTGTCTTCCATTTCCTGCAGCTTGCGGCGGTCGGCGGCCAACTCCTGTCGCAAGGTCTGGTACTGGTCCTGCCTGGACTGGTGGTACGCCTGTTTGTCGGCTTTCCGCGCGCCCTCCGGCAAGGAGCGAAGGTGCGCCTCATAATGGGCGAGATCCTTGCCGGAGGCGCTCAATTCCCGCTCGCGCCAGCTCAATCGCTGGCGATAGCGTTCGAGTTTCTGCTCGGCGTCGCCGAACTGCCGCTGGATCTCCTCGCGCTTCGATTCGGGCAGCTTGACCACATGCTTGTTGGTGAGGATATGGCCGGTGGTGGAGATGAAAAACCCGGAGCCGGTTCCCACCGGGGTTTTGACCGTGACCGTGCTCAGCGTCGCTTCCTGGATTGGGTTCTGAGGTGAAAACTTAGCGCGCAACCAGGCGTTCAAGTCTTGATCTGGACCCGTTCCGGTTTTGGCGGCCGGGATGGGCAGGATCGCGACCGGTTGGCGCAGGTCGGGGCGGGGCCGGTCGGTATATTGCCAGCGGCCATGCTCGTCCTGATATTTGTACATCTCGGCGAGCGCGGGAGCACCCACGACCAGCGCGCACAGACCCAGGCCGCCGACGAACCCAAGATACCTTCCAGGGTGCTGCCCACTCCCGCCGATACGGCTCATCGATGCACGCGAAAGCCAAGTCACAAGTAGTATCTCCATGCGCTCTCCGGTTCCGTGGCGCGATACGGGGGGAATGATTGACTGCCAATCGATGAATGATCAATCGCCACGCCTTTCGTCATGGCCTCCCTTGCTGGATCGCCGGGAACGTCCTTGTGTTGAAGCTTAGCTCATTAAAGCTTAGCCCGGCGCTGACGGCGCGAAGCAGCGACAAGAACGCCGGCTGGCGAGCTTGTTGGGCGCCATTTCACTGGCGCTCCCATGATTCGACTTCTCCAGCGCGCATTTCAAACAGCGGATGTGGCGCTGGCGATTCAGTTTCACGCCACCGCCGATAATGGGCCGGATTACGCACCTTGAGCTTTGCCATAAGGTGCGCCCACTCATATTCCATTTGACCGGATGTCACGGCGAGAGCGACTTGCTTGTGCGCTTGCTTGATCTTGCTCTTGTCAAAGGAGTAACCCCGCGCCTCCGCCTCGACATGAACAGCTTTCAGATACAGCGAAATAGCCGCCAGCGGCGCCGCATTGTCCTTGAACCGGTCCAACTGTGGATGATGACGATACCCGCGCGTTTCGCCACGAAGCACGGCCTGGGCGAGCAGGGCCTCTCGCCATAGCGCTACCAGCCCTTGCGGGTCCAGGTACTGTGGATGCAACGACCAAAGCCGCATATGTCGCCGTGCCTAACGCCGCGCGCGGCGAGCGGAGTCGGCGCGAAACGTCCACGCGGCGAGTCCAACTCCATAACGCTGGTCATGCGGCATATCTAACGAACTCCCTTTTCCCCGGAACGCCATCGACAACCTTGCGCCAGACACTATCCTCACCAAGCGCTTCGTATTCCCTGAAGCGACAGGGTACACCCGCCGCCTCAAGGATGTTTGCCCTGTCCATGAGGTGGAAGTGAAGATGTGGCGCCGTGGAGTTGCCAGAGTGCCCCACTTCCGCAACCTGTTGACCCGTTGCCACTTTCTCCCCTTCTCGAACCCGTATGGAGCCGCAGCGGGCGTGGGCGGGGAAAGCATATACTTCTTTCTCGGACATCTTGAGAATGATGTGGTTTCCAAGCAATGGTCGGAGGTCGTTTATCCGTTGCGGGTCGAACATCACGGCGTTCTTCAACACCACGGCCAGATCCCGGAGCAGATGCAGCCTCCTCCTTTCGGGCCACCCATCTTTCGCGGCGACGACCGTTCCCGAACAGGGCGCGAAGATCGGCGCGGACCACCCATGGCATTCGTCAAGCGTTACGCCCAGGAAAAAATACCGCGGCATCGATCCGCGCAAGAATTTGAGGCCCTTTCGGTCCTTCTCGATGCGCACGAAATCGTAGGCGTAGGTCTGCCCCATCTGGTCCGTACCGTGACCTGGTATCCGTTCGGCGGGGGTATGCTCAGCCTCCCACTCGCCGCGGAGTGGGAACTCCACGGTGACAGGTTCGACTTTCACGCGCATGTCTCGCATGTCGTCTACCACGAAAACGAGTCGTGCCCAAAGAGCGCGGACCCGATCGTCAAGTTAGCGCCGGCCTGGCGCAATGGCTTTTCATCTATTCAAATTATTGATTTATAAATAAATATATCATGTTCTTGCAGAGTCATGAATCCTGAAAACTCTCCTTGGTGGTCGTGAGGCGCGAGAGGCGGGGCGTCCAAGCCGTTGGTAACTCGTCTACAATGTCGCTCCATCCGTCTGTAAAAGCCTGTCGCATAGCCCATGTCGATCCTATTCCGCCTCCCGCTCGCCCTGCTTGGGGGTTTGATCCTATGCTCCCCGTGGCCCGTCCAGGCCGCCGAACCCGCCACCGCCTCCTTGTTGCTGCACGATTTCGAGCGGCTCGACGGCACTCCCAACCTGGGTGGAACGATGAGCGGCTGGGCGACCGAGCCAGGCCGCCGGACCGGTCAAGTCGGGTATCGGCTGGAATCCGCGGCCGGGCCGGATCGCAGTCGGGCGCTGTATCTGCGTTACCGCTTCGCCCCCGACGCCACCGGCGACCTCGGCTGGCAGATCACCCTGCCCGATCTCGACGCCTCGGCCTACGATCATCTGGAGTTCTGGATTCGCGGCGATTCGGCGGCGGGCTACGCCGACGCGCTGAAGATCGAATTCAAGCAACCGCTGCCGAACGCGCCGTCCGGTTTGCTGCGTCAGGGCAGCACCATGGTCGCGGGGATTACCGACGACTGGCAACGCATTCAAACTCCGTTGAACCGCATGAACGGCATCGCCGACTGGAAACACTTGCGCCAGTTCGGGATCGTGTTGCAACCGCGCCGCTCGTCGGTGCGCGTCGGCGCCTACTGGCTGGACGACATCACCCTGATCAAGACCGGCGACCCCGGTCCCAGCGTCCGCGAGCCGGTGATCCCGTCTCGAAAGACCGCGTGGGAGACCAGCTTGGGCGGCAAGGCGGCGGCGCAGCCTCACATCCGCGCCCGACTGGCGGGCTGGCCAGAGCGGCTACTGACGGACCCGACAGAATACCCGGCCGACGCCCCCGCCTTTCTGTGGCGGCTGGCGCGCGATACCTGGCGTGGGCTGGCGGCGCTCAGCGACCGCGACCATGGCCTGCCGTTCGACACCGTACGCCTCCATGGCTCGATTGAGCCTGAGCGCGCGTGGCTGGGCGATTACACCAACGTCACCAACATCGGCCTGTACCTGATCGACATCGTCTCGGCCCGGGAGCTGGAGCTGATCGGGCCGGAGGAGGCGCGGGCGCGGATCGGCCGAACCTTGACTACCTTGGAACGACTGGAAACCCATCACGGCTTTTTCTTCAACTACTACGACACCACCACTCTGGAACGCACCAGCAACTTTCTCTCGTTCGTGGATTCGGCCTGGCTGACCGCTGGGTTGATGGTGGTGAGGAACAGCGTTCCCGAATTGGCGGCGCGTTGCACCCGATTGATCGAGCGAGAGGATTACCGCTTTTTCTACGACCCGGTCGAGCGGTTGATGATGCACGGCTACTACGTCCACCTGCCGCACCGGTCGGAATACAGTTATGGCCTGCTTTACAGCGAGGCGCGGCTAGGGAGCCTGATCGCCATCGGCAAGGGCGAGGCTCCGGTGGAGCACTGGTATCGCATGGCGCGCACCTTCCCGGCCCACTTCGACTGGCAGTCGCAATCGCCCAAGAGCCGCGCCGACAAAACCGTCAGCGGTTTCACGTTCGCCGGCGGCTACTATTCCTGGAAGGGATTGAAATATCTGCCGTCCTGGGGCGGCAGCCTGTTCGAGGCGCTGATGCCACTGCTGGTGCTGGACGAGTTGCGTCACGCGCCAGCCAGCCTGGGACAAAACGCGCGGGCGCATACCGAACTCAGCCGCCGGTTCACGCTGGAGCACCTGGGCTATCCAGTCTGGGGCCTGTCGCCCAGTTCGACGCCGAGCGGTGACGGTTACGGCGAATACGGCGCACGGGTTCTCGGGGCGCGCGGCTATCCCGCCGGCGCGGTCACGCCGCACGCGGCGGCGCTGGCGCTGTTGACCGAGCCGGCGGCGGCCACCGCCAATCTGCGCCAATTGGCGGAACGCTATCCGCTGTACGGCGACTTCGGTTTCTACGACGCAGTGGACCCAAAGACCGGTCAGGTGGCCTACAACTACCTGGCGCTGGATCAGAGCATGATCCTGATCGCGCTGGCGAATCATCTACGAGATGGCGTGATTCAAAGATACTTCGCCGCCGATCCGATCATCCAGCGGGTGTTGCCGTTGCTGGTGGCGGAGCGGTTTTTCGATTGACGTTGCGATGAACCAGATGGCTACCTGCAAGGTAAGCGTTCAGACCTCTCCCCCCAGCGGGGGGAGGTTGGGAGGGGGGAAACGGGCTGGCGCCAACGACTTGCCCTCCCC
>CALGOO010000056.1 GCA_937960715.1 uncultured Candidatus Competibacteraceae bacterium | reverse complement strand
CACACCTCGCCGGGTCGGTAGACCGCCCGCGCCGCGATCCCCTCGGCCCGGAGCAGGGCCTGGAGCAGGGTTTCGGCCCGGCGCCGGAGATCGGGGGGAGACTCGCCTGCGTATTCCAGCCACATTCGGCCACTGATTCCAACGGCATTCGGCCACCCCCACGGGCCGAGGCGACGCGGGATAACATCCACGATGATGGAACCCTTTTCCACCATGACGAGGGTTCGAAATATGATTCGTACCCACGCCCTCAACCGGGGCGGTCAAGGTGTGGTCGGTCCGCTGGATCAAACGTGTTCGTGCAAGCCGCACTCGCGCTTGAGGCCGAAGAACCGGGTGTCTTCCTCGGTCATGCCGTCGGCCAGCCGGCGGGTGGTATGCACGTCGCCGATGGAAACGTAACCCTGTTCCCACAGCGGGTGATAGGGCAGGTTGTGACGAGTCAAATAGCGGAACACGTCACGGTCGGTCCAGTCGATCAGCGGGTGGACCTTGCAGCGACCATTGCGCCATAGCAATACGTCGAGGTCCTGGCGGCTTTTCGCCTGTTGCCGCCGCAGCCCGGAAATCCAGGCCGCAGCGCCCAGGTCCCGCAGCGCCCGCTGCATCGGCTCGACCTTGTTGAGCCAGTTGTAGCGCTCGATGCCTTCCAGCCCCTGTTCCCAAAGCTTGCCGTAACGGGCTTCCTGCCAAGCCGGACTGTGCTCGGCCCGATAGATGTGGAGGTTCAGGGCCAGCCGCTCGGCCAGTTCGTCGATGAACTGATAGGTCTCTGGAAACAGATAGCCGGTATCCACCAGCACCACCGGGATATCGGGTTGCTGGACGGTGACCAGGTGCAGGCAAACGGCCGATTGCGCCCCAAAGCTGGAGGTCAGCACGACGCGGCCGGGGAAATTTTCCAGCGCCCACGCGACCCGCTGCTCGGCGCTCAGCTTGTCCATCTCGCGGTTCATCTCCGCCAGATCGAACCATGGCCGGGCGGCGGTTCCCTGAAAATGAGCATCCGCTGGTGTGTTCACCTGAGTCATGGTGGTTCTCCCCCGTCACGCTGGCCGGTTTGGATGGGACGTTTTTGCAAGGATTCGGAAATCGCTAGCACTAATTTAGCGATGAATGGATAATTCCAAAAGGAATTAGTATCTATATATTTATTTCCTTATATTATTAACTGGCGCTGAACTAGGCGCAGCCCGTGCCGATCATTACAATCATCCACCCCGCCGGGCCGTGTCGGACGCCGGCCCCGTTGCCGCCACGCCGCTCTCGTCATGTCCCCACCGTTCACCGTTTTCCCCCGCGCCATGACGCCTGCGCCCCTAGCGGTCAGTTTGCGCGCCGCGCGGCTGGTTTACGGCGGTCTGACCCTGTTCGACGACCTGGATTTGGAACTGACCGGCGGTTGCTTCACCTGCCTGCTCGGTCCCAGCGGCATCGGTAAGACCAGTCTGCTCCGCCTGCTGGCGGGGTTGACCGCCATTGGCGTCAGCGGCGAGTTGCGCGGCGACGACGGGTTGCCGCTGACCGGACGGGTTGCCTACATGGCGCAACAGGATTTACTGCTGCCCTGGCTGAACGTGCTGGACAACGTCACCCTGGGCAACCGGTTGCGCGGCGAACGGCCGGACCGCGAGCGGGCGTTGCGTTTGTTGGCACGGGTCGGTCTGACCGATTGCACGCGCGCGCGGCCGGATACGTTGTCCGGCGGAATGCGGCAACGAGCGGCGCTGGCGCGGACCCTAATGGAAGACCGGCCGGTGGTGCTGATGGACGAGCCGTTCTCCGGGCTGGACGCGCTGACCCGGTTGCGGTTGCAGGCGTTGGCTGCCGAGTTGCTGGCCGGGCGAACCGTGCTACTGGTCACCCACGATCCGCTGGAAGCCTTGCGACTGGGCGATCACGTCCTGGTGATGAACGGGCGACCGGCGACCCTGTCTCCGCTCCCCGATCTGCCCGGCGTTCCGCCGCGCGATCCCGGCGACCCGGCGGTCCAGGCCGCCTACCGCGCGATTCTGCGGCTGTTGGGCGCGGCATGAAGGGGCTGGGGCGAGGTCTGCTGACGCTGGCGGGTCTGTTGCTGGCCTGGCAGGGGGTGGTGACGCTGGGCGAGTTGCCGCCGTACATCCTGCCCGATCCGCTGGCGGTCGCGGCCAGCCTGTGGCGGAATGCCGGTTCGCTGCTCGGCCACGCGGGCGTCACCGCGCTGGAGATCGTGCTCGGAATGACGCTGGGCACGCTGCTGGGGGGCGCGACCGCGCTGGCGCTGGGCTATTCGCGCCGGGCGCGGCGCTGGCTGCTGCCGGTGCTGATCGCCTCCCAGGCCATCCCGGTGTTCGCCGTCGCGCCCTTGTTGGTGCTGTGGCTGGGCTACGGGCTGGGTTCCAAGATCGCGATGGCGATGCTGATCATCTATTTTCCGGTGACGGCGAACTTTTACGACGGCCTGCGCCATACGCCGCGCGGCTGGCTGGACTTGGCGCGGGTGATGCTGCCCGCGCCCCGGCGTTGGGCGGTGTTGCGCCATATCGCGCTGCCCGCCGCGCTGCCGGCGCTGGGTTCCGGGTTGCGGGTCGCCGCCGCCGTCGCGCCCATCGGCGCGGTGCTGGGCGAGTGGGTGGGCTCCAGCGCCGGGCTGGGCTATCTCATGCTGCATGCCAACAGCCGGATGCAGGTGGATTTGCTGTTCGCCGCCCTACTGGTCCTGGCCGCGCTGGCGGTCGGGCTGTACTTTGCCGTGGATACCGGACTCAAACGCTGGCTGCCTTGGCATCCCGTCAATCCCGAAACCGTTGAAACCGATTGAACGAATGGATGGAATAATCATGTCGAACCTGTTCCGCGTTGTCCTGTTGTTGCTGAGCTTGGTCGGGTTGACGCCGGGCGCCTGGGCCGCCGACTCGCCAGTCAACGACAAGAAGTTGACCGTCATGCTCGACTGGTTTGTGAATCCCGATCACGCCGCGCTGATCGTGGCTCAGGAAAAGGGCTTTTTCGCCGCCCAGAATCTGGAGGTCGACCTGCAAACGCCCGCCGATCCCAACGATCCACCCAAGCTGGTCGCCGCCGGCAAGGTGGATCTGGCGATCACTTACCAGCCCCAGTTGCATATTCACGTCAACGCCGGGCTACCGATCAAGCGCGTCGGTACCCTGGTCGCGACCCCGTTGAATTCGCTGGTCGTGCTCAAAGGTGGGCCGGTGAAGACCCTGGCCGACCTCAAGGGTCGCAAGATCGGCTATTCGGTGGGCGGGTTCGAGGAAGCGTTGCTCAAGGCGATGTTGGCCAGGGCCGGTCTCAAGCCGGAAGAAGTGATCTTGGTGAACGTCAATTTCTCGCTCGCTCCGTCCTTGCTGTCGAAACAGGTGGATGCGGTCATCGGCGCTTTTCGCAATTTCGAGCTGAATCAGCTCGATCTGGCCAAGAAGCCGGGACAGGCGTTCTATCCAGAGGAAGAGGGGGTGCCGCCCTACGACGAACTGGTGCTGGCGGCGAACCGCGACCGGCTCAACGATCCCCGACTGGGGCGGTTCGTGATCGCCCTGGAACAGGCGACGCTGTACCTGCTCAACCATCCCGACGAGGCGTGGAAGGCGTTTGTGGCCAAGCATAAGGATCTGGACGACGAATTGAACCGCCGCGCCTGGCGCGACACCCTGCCGCGCCTGGCCCGCCGGCCGGCGGCGCTGGACGAGGCCCGCTACAAGCGTTTTGCCCAGTTTCTCGTCAAGCAGGGCGTGATCACCGTGGCCTTGCCGGTGTCCAACTACGCGGTGCAACTGCCGCTGCCAGATTAGCGAACCAGAGTTTGAATAACCCGCGTCTGTCCATAGGATTTTCGATGCCCCGCCTGGGAATGGGAGATCAAGGTCATGAATGTGATTCCTATTCAGTATGTGTCTGATGAGGATGGCAATACGATCAGTGTGATCGTACCCATTGGTTTATGGCGGGAGATCGAATCAGAGAGGGAAACCGCCTACCTGCTTAACAGCGAGGCCATGCGGCGTCGCCTGTTGGAAGCGAAAAATCGCCAGGATGGCATGGCCTTTGAGGAAGCGTGTGAAAAGCTTGGAATTTGACGCGGCGGCTTTCGACGATCTGGCTTGGTGGATCGGCCAGGATCGGGATAAGGCACTGAAAATTGTCAAACTGATCAAGAGCGTGCAACGCGATCCTTTTCATGGGCCTGGCAAGCCGGAATCGTTGAGGCATGAATTGGCGGGTTGCTGGTCACGACGCATCGATCGAGAGCATCGGCTGGTCTATCAGGTCATGCCTGAAAAGATTCGCGTTTTGGCCTGTCGGTACCACTATTAATTCGACCCCTTCCAACCTTGAATTCCCGTCATGCGCTATCCCGAACCGTTCGATGTGATCGTGATCGGCGGCGGCCACGCCGGCGCCGAAGCCTGCATGGCCGCCGCGCGCATGAGGTTGCGCACCCTGTTGCTGACCCACACCATCGAAACCGTGGGGGCGATGAGTTGCAACCCGGCCATCGGCGGCATCGGCAAGGGTCATCTGGTCAAGGAGATCGACGCGCTCGGTGGGGTCATGGCGCGGGCCGCCGACCGGGCCGGCATTCAGTTTCGCATTCTCAACAACCGCAAGGGACCGGCGGTGCGGGCTACCCGCTGTCAGGCCGACCGGGCGCTGTACAAGGCGGCAATGCGCGCGTTGATCGAAAACCAGCCGAATCTGCAAGTGTTCCAACAGGCCGCTGACGATTTGCTGGTCGAGGGTGACCGGGTGACCGGGGTGGTGACGCAAAGCGGCGTCCGTTTCTCCGCCGGTGCGGTGGTGCTGACCGCTGGCACCTTTCTGGCCGGGCGGATTCACGTCGGGATGGTCAACTATGAGGGTGGTCGGGCCGGTGATCCCCCGGCCAACGCCCTGGCGGCGCGGTTGCGGGAGTTGCCGCTGCGGGTCGGGCGGCTGAAGACCGGCACGCCGCCGCGCCTGGACGGGCGAAGCATCGACTTCGCCCAGTTGACCGAACAACCCGGCGACGAACCGTGTCCGGTGTTTTCCTATCTGGGTTCGACGGCGGAACATCCCCGACAGATTGCGTGCTGGATCACCCACACCAACGAACGGACCCACGATCTCATTCGCGGCGGCCTGGACCGTTCGCCGCTGTTCGCCGGAGTCATTCAGGGCGTCGGGCCGCGCTACTGTCCTTCCATCGAGGACAAGATTCACCGTTTCGCCGACAAGAACTCACACCAGATTTTTCTGGAGCCGGAAGGGTTGGAGACGCACGAGTTCTACCCCAACGGCATTTCCACCAGCCTGCCGTTCGACGTGCAATACGCGCTGGTGCGCTCGATTCCAGGCTTGGAAAACGCGCACATCACCCGGCCCGGCTACGCCATCGAATATGATTTCTTCGATCCGCGCGATCTGGACTACTCGCTGCAAACCCGGCCGATCCGGGGCTTGTTCTTCGCCGGCCAGATCAACGGCACCACCGGTTACGAGGAAGCGGCGGCGCAAGGTCTGCTGGCCGGTCTCAACGCCGGGCGGTTCGTTCGGGGCGAGGAGCCGTGGTGGCCGAACCGCGACGAAGCCTATCTCGGCGTGCTGGTCGACGACCTGATCACTCGGGGAACCAGCGAGCCCTACCGGATGTTCACCAGCCGGGCCGAGCACCGCCTGTTGCTGCGCGAGGACAACGCCGACCTGCGGCTGACCGAGATCGGTCGCCGGCTGGGGCTGGTGGACGATGACCGCTGGGCGGCGTTCGAGACCAAGCGCGAGGCCATCAAGCGGGAAAGCCAGCGGCTGCGCGAGACCTGGGTGCGTCCGGGTCAGGCGAGCGACGCCGATTTACAGCGGGTGCTGCAAGGCCCGTTGGCGCGGGAAAGCCGGGCGGCTGAATTGTTGCGCCGGCCGGAAGTGAGCTATGACGGATTGATGAGTTTGCCCGGCGTCGGTCCGGGCGCGGCTGATCCGCGAGTGGCTGAGCAGGTCGAGATTCAGGCCAAGTACGCCGGCTACATCGAACGCCAGCGCGAGGAAATCGAACGCCAGCATCGCCACGAACAACTGGCGTTGCCACCGGAGCTGGATTACGCCGAGGTGCGGGGCCTGTCGCGGGAAGTCCGAGAAAAGCTGATCCGGCATCGTCCCCACACGCTGGGCCAGGCGGGCCGCATTCCGGGCATGACTCCCGCCGCCGTCTCCCTGCTGCTCGTCCATCTCAAGCGCCGCCGGGGACGACGGGCGGATTAAGGTTGAAAACCCCTCGCCCGCCGGCGGGAGGTTGTAGGATGGGTTGAGCGTAGCGAAACCCATCGATGCAGGGCGGAAACCACCAGGGGCTCTAAATGGTTACTAGGACTTACGCATTGACAAGCATCGTATAATGTGCATATCCAGTCAAACCT
>CALGOO010000055.1 GCA_937960715.1 uncultured Candidatus Competibacteraceae bacterium | reverse complement strand
CCCCCAGCCAGTCGGCGGAAAACCCGCTCATGCCGGGACCGTTTCCAGCGCGGTGGCGAACCGGACGCAGGCTGTCGGCCAGTCCGGCAAGTTCCGTCGGGCCGCGCGGGCCCCCGTCGCCAGCCGCTCGCGCAAATCGGGTTCGGTCATCACCCGCGCCAGCGCCTCGGCCAGCGCCGCCTCGTCGCCGGGCGGAACCAGCAGACCGGCGCCCGCCGGCACGGTGTCGGGAATCGCGCCGGCGGTTGTGCTGACCAGGGGCAGGCCGCGCGCCAGCGCCTCGGCCAGCGCCATGCCATAACCTTCGTAATACGATGGCAACACGAACAAATCCGCCCGCTGGTACTCGACCGCCAAGGCCGCTGCTTCCAATTGCCCCGGAAACTCGATGCGCCCGGCCAGCCCCAATTCCGTCGCCAGAGTTCGCAAGCCGGCAGCGGTGACGGGATCGAGGTCGGCGCCGCCCACGCACCGCAACCGCCACGGCAACGCTTGCAGCCGCGCCAATGCCCGGAACAGGACGGCGTGACCCTTGCGCGGCGTCAGCGAGGCCACGCACAACAGCACCCATGCCTCCTCGCCCGACCCCTCGGCCAGCGGCGCGGGGTCGGTTCCGGGCGACACCACCGCGCAGCGTTCCGGCGCGATGGCATAATCGGCCAGCGCCCGCGCGGTGCTGGGACTGGTGACGATCACCCGCCGGACGTGACGCAGCGACTCGCGCTCGCTGGCGTACAAACGCCGACTCGTTGCCTCATCCAACCCGGTTTCCAGCGCCAGCGGATGATGCACCAGGGCCACCAGCCGCAGCCGGTCCCGATGCCGCGCGGCGATTTCGGGCATCGCGCCCAACGCCAGCCCGTCCACGACGACCCGCGCCTGTTCCGGCAGCGCGGCCAGCGTCGCGTCGGCCTCGGCCAGCGCCGCCGGGGTAGGCATCGGGAAGCTGGCGTCGAGACGGCGCCAGTCCACCCGCCAGCCCAGCGTCGCCAGCCCCGCCATGATCCGGCGGTCGTAGAGATAGCCGCCGGTGCGGGTCTCCAGATCTCCGGGAATCAGGAAATGGACAAGGTTCACGGCAGTGGCCCTTCGTAGGCGGCCCAGGCGACATGGGATTCACGCAAGACGACCCGCATCGCGCTCAGGCCGGTCGCATGCAGACCCAGTTGACCCTCCTCGATCCGCACGGCGATGCGATTGAAGATGGCCTGGGCCAGGAACTCGGTGGTGGTGTTGCGGCCGGTGAATTCCGCCACATCGTCAAGGTTGCGGTAGTTCCATTCATCCAGGACTTCTCGCAGGCAGGCGCTGGCCTTGCCGATGTCCACCACGACGCCGTCGGGGTCCAGATCGGGACGGCGCAGTTCCAAATCGACGACATAGGTCGCGCCATGCAGGTGTTGGGCGGAACCGAAGGTCTCGCCCCGGAAGCTGTGGGCAATCATCAAATGGTCGCGGACGCAGACGGTGTACATGGCTAAACCTCGGGTTGTGCCCGCGCGCCGGCCAACGCCAGCCAGTCGCGCGGTTGCAGGAAAACATCGTAAAGACGCGCCTCGGCGCTGCCCGGTTCGGGTCGCCAGTCGTATTCCCAACGCACCCGCGGCGGCAGCGACATCAGGATGGACTCGGTGCGCCCACCCGCTTGCAGGCCGAACAGGGTGCCTCGGTCGTGAACCAGGTTGAACTCGACGTAGCGCCCGCGCCGGTAAAGCTGAAACTCCCGCTCGCGTTCGCCGTGGGGCATCGCCCGCCGTCGTTCGACCAGCGGCAAATAGGCCGGCAGGTAATGGTCACCGACGCTGCGCAGGAAGGCGAAACAGCGTTCGAAGCCGCCTTCGTTCAGATCGTCGAAGAACAGTCCACCGACGCCGCGCGGTTCGTCGCGATGCTTGAGGAAGAAATAATCGTCGCACCACTGCTTGTAGCGCGGATGGACCTCGGGACCAAACGGCGCGCAGGCGGCCTGGGCCGTGCGATGCCAATGGACGCAGTCCTCCTCGAAACCATAATACGGCGTGAGGTCGAAGCCGCCGCCGAACCACCAGGTCGATTCCGCTTCATCCCCGGCGGCGCGAAAAAAACGGACGTTGGCGTGCGAGGTGGGCACGTAGGGGTTGCGGGGATGAACCACCAGCGACACCCCCATGGCTTCGAAACCGCGCCCCGCCAGTTCGGGCCGCCGCGCCGTGGCCGAGGGCGGCATGCGTTCGCCGACCACATGGGAAAAATTGATGCCGGCCTGCTCGAACACCGCGCCCTCGCGCAGAATCCGGGTGCGCCCAACGCCATGCAGGCCACGCTCACCACCGCGATCCCAGGCGTCTTCCCGAAACCGGGCGCCACCATCGGCGGCTTCCAACGCCTGGCTCAGCCGGTCTTGCAACTCGCGCAGCCAGACCCGCACCCTTTCAGCGGGGGCAGGGCAATTCGTATCGGTCATCGTGGAACTGGTCGGACGGTTGGCGCTCATGCGAACTCAGGGACGGCGATTACGGACTCGACCGCAATGGTATTAGACTATCGCGCCCGAATGCCCACTATTTTTTCCGTCAACCCACCTTTCCAGGCATTCCACGCCCCGCTCCACCATGAATCTTGAACGCTTCGTCCACTGGTTTCGCCAAGCCGGCCCCTACATCAACGCCCATCGCAACCGAACCTTCGTGGTGTTGTTCGGCGGCGAGACGGTCGAGGCCGAGCATTTCTCCAGCCTGATTCATGACCTGGCCTTGCTGGATAGCCTCGGCGTTCGCCTGGTGCTGGCGCACGGCGCCCGGCCGCAGGTCGAGGCGCGTCTGCGCGAGGCCGGCCGCGAACTGCGCTACGTCAATGACCTGCGGCTGACCGAGGCCGAGGATCTGCGCTACGTCAAACAGGCGGTGGGGCGAGTGCGCATTCGGATCGAGGCGCGGCTTTCCATGGGTCTGGCCAACTCACCGATGCACGGCGCGCGCCTGCGGGTGGCGTCGGGCAACCTGATCACCGCCCGGCCGCTGGGGGTGCGCGAGGGGGTGGATTACGGCTTCACCGGCGAGGTGCGGCGGATCGACGACCGCGCCATCCGTTCGTGGCTGGATCAGGACGCCATCGTGCTGTTGTCGCCGCTGGGCTACTCGCCGACCGGCGAAATCTTCAACCTGAGCGCCGAGGACGTGGCCGCCGCCGCCGCCATCGCCCTGCGCGCCGACAAACTGCTGGTGCTGACCGAAAGCCCCCCGTTGCGCGATCCCGCCGGGCAACCGGTTCGTGAACTCAGCCCCAGCGACGCCGCGCGCCTGCTGGCCGAGCACCCCACGCTGCCCGAGGAAACCGCCCGCCATCTGCGGCTGGCGCTGCGTGCCTGTCAGGCCGGCGTGCGCCGCGTTCACCTGCTCAGCCGCCAGATGGACGGCGCGCTGCTGCTGGAACTGTTCACCCGCGACGGGGTAGGCGTCCTGATCACCGCCGATATTTACGAGGGATCGCGTCCCGCCGCCATCGACGACATCGGCGGGATGCTGGCGCTGATTCAACCTTTGGAAGAGGAAGGCGCGCTGGTGCGACGGTCGCGGGAGCGACTGGAAATGGAAATCGAGCGTTTTTCCGTGCTGGAGCGCGACGGCGCGATCATCGGCTGCGCCGCGCTGTATCCCTTCGCCGAAGAGCGACTGGCGGAACTGGCCTGCGTCGCGATACACCCGGACTACCGCAACCGCGGCCGCGCCGATACGCTGCTGCGCTTCATCGAGCGCCAGGCCCGCGCTCAAGGTCTGCTCCGACTGTTCGTGCTGACGACCCGCGCCGAACACTGGTTCCGCGAGCGCGGCTTCGAGCCCGCCGAGGTCGCCGATCTGCCGGTGCGCAAACAGGCCCTGTACAACTGGCGGCGCCGTTCGAAAGTGTTCATCAAAACCCTGTAAGCTGTTCGCGTCACCCTTTTGCGAGGACCTTGCGCCATGCCGACCACCGCCCCGCTCCGCGTCGTCCAGATCAGCGATCTCCATCTCAAGACCACCCCCGGCACCCGGCTTTGGGGCGCCGACGTGGACGCCGGCCTGAGCGCGGTGCTGGCGCATATCCGGGAACGACAACCTACCCCCGACCTGGTCCTCGCCACGGGCGATCTGGTCGGCGACGAGCCGGACGCTTATCCCCGTCTGCGTCAGGCGCTGGAACCGTTGGACCTGCCGGTCTATTGCCTGCCGGGCAACCACGACTTTCCCGCGGTCATGAGCCGAACGCTGCGCGGCGGCCGCGTGCGCTGGGAACGCTACTTCGTCGCCGGTCACTGGCAGTTCGTGCTGCTGGACTCCAGTTTTCCCGGCACGCCCGACGGCCATCTGGCCTCCGGCGAACTGGCGCTGCTCGACACCGTCCTGGCGACCGACCCCGAACGGCCCACCCTGGTCTGCCTGCACCACAACCCGTTGCCGGTCGGCACGGGCTGGCTCGACACCATGACGGTCAGCAATGGCGCGGCGTTGTTCGCGGTGCTGGATCGCTATCCACAAGTCCGGGCGGTGGCGTGGGGCCATATCCACGGCGAGTTCGCCGGCTGGCGGAGCCATGTGCAACTGCTGGCCACCCCCGCGACCTCGGTGCAATTCCGGCCCGACGCCCCGGAACCGCGCGTGGACGATCTTCCGCCCGGCTATCGCTGGTTCGAGCTGTATCCCGACGGCACGCTGCGGACTGGCGTGGAGCGGGTCGCGGCGGCCCGCGCGAACGACCCGGCGCGGCGGGTTCCGGCCTAACCGCCATCCCGCTATAATCGCCGCCATGAACATCAAAGACGATCTGGTTCGACACTATCGCTGGCTGCGCCAGTACGGCCTCAACGACTCCCACAGCGGCAACGCCTCGGCTCGGGACGGCGACACCTTCTGGATCACGCCCACCGGTTGCTGCGCCGATACCCTCAGCAGTGGCGATCTGGTCGAGTGCCGCCTCGACGGCGGCATCGGCAAGGGGGCCTCGATGGATGCCCGTCTCCATCTGGCGGTCTACCAAGCCAATCCCAGGGTCCGCGCCCTGCTGCACAGCCACGGCCCCTATTCCGTGGCGATGACCATGGACAACGAGGAATTCCTTCCGGCCGATTTCGAGGGACAGTTGTACTTCAGCCGAGTACCGGTCCTGACCATCCCCTACGACCAGTACGAAGCCCGTTCGCCGCGCATGGTGGGCGAAATCCTGGCGGATTACCCCATCGCCGTGGTGCGCGGCCACGGCGTCTACGCCGGCGCCGACAGCCTCAATCTCGCCTACAAATGGACTTGTTCGCTGGAGCTGTCGGCCAAGACCGCCTTCATCGCTCAGCAGGCGGGCAAGATCTGACGGCCGTGTCCAAACCGCTCATCCCCCAAGGCGAGGCGTTGCGCCACGCCTTTCAGTGGCTGGCCGAACAGGGACATTGCACCCTCAAAACCGTCGAGCAGGCCAGCCTGCGATTCGATCTGACGCCGCGCGACGAGGAATTCCTGTTGCGGCAATTCGTCCACCACCGGGGCGCGGCCAGCGACGCGCCGGATTCACAGTGACAGCGGGTTACCGGTCAGCCGCCGGGCGAAATTGACCAGCATGGCGGCGGTCGCGCCCCAGATAAAACGATCCTGATACGGAATCACGTAATAGCGCCGCGGCTGGCCCTGGTAGAGCACACTGCGCTGTTCGTGATGGCGCGGATCGAGGATGAATTCCAGCGGCACCTCGAACGCCTCGGCGACTTCGAAATCATCCAGCGTCAACTCGAACGGCGGGGTCACGAAACCCACCACCGGCGTGACCAGAAACCCGGTGATGGTTTGATACGAATCGAGAAAGCCGGCGATTTCCACCACGTGTCGGCGATGCAGGCCGATTTCTTCCTCCGCCTCGCGCAACGCGGTCTCGACCGGACTGGTGTCCTCCGCTTCGGCCCGGCCACCGGGAAAGCTGATCTGGCCAGCATGATGCTCCAGATGGGCGGTGCGCTGGGTCAACAACACCGTGTAGCCCTCGGCCCGCTCGACCAGCGGCACCAGCACCGCCGCTGGGGTCAGAGGCCGTTCCTCGCGCTCCATCCCGGCTACCGCGTGATCGCCGGTCAGAATTTCCACCTGATGGGTCGAATGCAGGCAGTGGCGAACCCGGTCGCGCATTTCCGCGTGATTCACGCCACCTCCGCGGATAAGCCGAACAGCCGCAGGTAATTGGCGGTGGTGATCGCCGCGATTCGCTCCAGGGTCTCGCCCCGCAACCGGGCCACGAACTCCGCCACATGCCACACCCAGGCCGGATGATTGGGCTTGCCCCGGTGCGGGACCGGCGCCAGGTAAGGCGCGTCGGTCTCCACCAGCAACCGGTCGGCGGGCACGCGCCGCGCGGCGTCTTGAATGGGTTTGGCGTTCTTGAAGGTGACGATCCCGGAAAACGAGATGTGGAAATTCAGCGCCAGCGCCCGCTCCGCCATCGCCCAATCCTCGGTGAAGCAGTGCAGCACCCCGCCCACCTCGGCCGCGCCCTCCTCGGCCAGAATTCGCAAGGTGTCCTCGCGGGCGTCGCGGGTGTGGACGATCAACGGCTTGCCCAATTCCCGGGCGGCGGCGACGTGAATGCGGAACCAGTCCCGCTGGCGGTCGGCGCTTTCGGCCCCATAGTGGTAATCCAGTCCGGTCTCACCGATGGCGGCCACGCGCGACGCGCGGCCCAGCGCCGTCAACTCCGCCACGGTCGGCGCGCGACCGCCCTCCTCGCTTGGATGTACCCCCACCGACAACGCGATTTGGGGATAAGGCTCGGTCATCCGGGCCAGGGCCGGCCAGCTTTCCAAATCCACCGCCACGCTCAACAACCGCGTGACGCCGCTCGCCGCCGCGGCATCCAGCAGCCCCGCCAGACCGCCGCCGAAGGGCGCCAATTCGACCCGGTCCAGATGACAATGGGAATCGACCAGCATCGCTCGCTTGAATCTACATCGTGTTGGTGGGTTGCTCGACGCGGACGTAACCAGCCAATTGCGCTTCGATCTTCTTCTGAAGGCTGGCGCCCTCCGCGCCGCCAAACTGGATGCCGACACCCATCTGGCGACCACCCGGCGTGGTTCGGTGGTTGATCCAGACGACCTTGCCAGTGATGGCGAACCGTTCCGGGTCGTCCAGGATCGTCAGCAGCAGGAACACCTCGTCATCCAGTTCGAAGGTTTTTTCGGTCGGAATGAAGATGCCCCCGCCCTTGACGAAGGGCATATAGCTGGAATGGAGCATCGCCTTGTCCTTGATGGCGAGGGAAATGACGCCTTGCCGTGGAACCGCCATGGTGTTCAACCCTTTGCAAACAAGTCGGGAACCGGGAATCAGAGGAGCGCGTCGCCGAGAAACGTCTCCAGTAGCAGGGACGCGTTGACCTGGGTGGTCGCGCAGAGCGCGCGCAACCGAACCGCCGCGTCCAGGCGCCCGAACAGGGCGCGCGGCGCCCCCCGCCCAGCCCAGCGCCGCAGTGCGGAACGCAGGTCGGGATGGCTCAAGCGCGGCGGCTCGGCATTCATCTTAAGCCGAATCAGGTCGGTATGCCAGCCGACCAGCCAGCGCAGATTTTCGCTCAAATCGCCTTGCGTCCAGCATTCCGCCGCCTGGATCGGATCGATTTGTCCGGCCAGCGCCCGCTCGTAGCACTCGAACAATGCCCGACGACGGCGCCAGCGTTCGCCGTCGGCCTGGGCCAGCGCGGCGAGCGGCCCACCGCCGGCGATGTCCAGCAACACCGCCGGGTCCAGTCCGTCCGCGACGCGGGCCGCCAGCCAGGGAACGGCGACCGCCGCCGCGGGTGGGTGGAAATCGATCCTTTGACAGCGGCTGCGCACCGTGACCGGCAAGCGTGCCGGCTGGGCGGTCACCAGCAGCAGCAAACCGTTACCTGGTGGCTCCTCCAGCGTCTTCAGCAGGGCGTTGGCGGCATTGACGTTGAGCCGGTCGGCGGGTTCCAGCAGCGCGATCTTGTAACCGCCATATTGGGCGGTATAACCGAGGAAGGCGCGCAATTCGCGGACCTGATCCACCTTGAGGACCTTGCCGTCTTCTTCCGGCCGCGCCAGGCTGTAGTCGGGATGGCTGCCGGCCCGGAACAGCCGGCAACTCCGACACTGACCACAGGCTTCGCCCTCGGCGCCGGGATGGGCGCACAGCAGCGCCCGCGCCAGCCGGCGGGCGAACCGCCCCTTGCCCAGTCCCGCCGGGCCGGACAACAACAGCGCGTGCGGCAGTCGCCCGGCGACTCGCCGCCGTTGCCACTGTCGCCAAAGATCCTGATGCCAGGGCAGGCGTTCGTCGTCCATCAGTACCGCTCCAGCCAGCCCGCGAGGATGGCTTCCACCTCGGCCCGAACCACCGCGACCGGCCGGTCGGCGTTCACGATCCGGCAGCGGTCGGGCTCTTGCCGCGCCCGGTCGAGATAAACCGCGCGGATCCGCTCGAAAAAGGCGGTTTCCTCCCGCTCGAAGCGATCCGCCGCACCGCGCCGCGCCGCCCGTTCCAACCCCACCGCGACTGGCGCATCGAATATCAGGGTCAAATCGGGCCGTAGGTCGTCTTGCACCCAGTTTTCCAGGATCGCGATCCGTTCCAGCGACAAACCCCGTCCACCCCCTTGATAGGCGTAGGTGGCGTCGGTGAACCGGTCGCACAAGACCCAATGACCGGCGGCCAGCGCCGGCCGGATCGCCCGTTCCAGGTGCTCGGCGCGGGCGGCGAACATCAGCAGCGTCTCGGTGGCCAGCGCCATGCCGTCGTGGCGATGGCCGAGCAGCAGGGAACGGATTTCCTCGCCCAGCGCCGTGCCGCCCGGCTCGCGGGTCAGCGTCACCCGATAACCCGCCTGTTCCAAATATTCGCGCATGAACGCCAACTGGGTGGTCTTGCCGACACCCTCGCCGCCCTCGATGGTAATGAACTGGCCGGACACGTTATTACCTACCCTTCAACTGATACTGCCTGACTGCCTGGTTATGTTCGTCGAGCGTCCGGGAAAAGACATGCCCGCCCTGGCCGGTCGCCACGAAATACAGCGCGTCGCCGGGGGCGGGATTGACGGCGGCGGCCAGTGCGTCCGCGCCGGGCAAGGCAATCGGCGTCGGCGGCAAGCCCTTGCGAGTGTAGGTGTTATAGGGGTTGTCGCGCGCCAGATCGACGCGACGCAGGTTGCCGTCGAAGGCCTCGCCCAAACCATAGATCACGGTCGGATCGGTCTGCAACGGCATCCCCCGCCGCAACCGGCGCGCGAACACGCCAGCGATCGCCGGCCGTTCCGCCGGCGCCGCCGTCTCCTTTTCCACGATCGAGGCCAGGATCAGCGCCTGGTAAGGATCGGTCAGCGGCGAATTCGGGGAACGGCGACTCCACGCCGCATTCAACTGGCGGTCCATCGCTGCCAGCGCCCGGCGCAGGAACGCCTCATCGGTGAAGCCAACGGGGAAACGGTAGGTATCCGGCAAGAATCGTCCCTCGGGATGCTCGCCCGGCCGACCCAGCCGCGCCATGATTTCGGCGTCGCTCGCGTCCCGCAGGGTCTGGCCGATCTTGGGATGCTCCGCCAGCGCCCGGCGCAGTTGCTTGAAGGTCCAGCCTTCCACCACCGTCAGCGAATGTTGAATGACTCGGCCGGCCACGATCTGGTCGAGCAACCCGCGCGGCGTGAGGCCCGGCGCGAGGGCGTATTCGCCGGCCTTGAGCCGGTACGCCAACCGATTGGATCGGGCGTAGGCTTCCAGGTACGGCCCCGACCGCAGCAGACCCGGTTGTCGCCGCAATTCCCGCACAAGATCGGACATGCCCATACCGGGCTTCAATTCCAGGATCAGACCGCCAGTCGGTACGCCAAGGGGAACGTCAAGGAACGCGCGGTAATCGGCGTAAACGACATACAGCGCCGGCCCCAGGATCAGCGTCAGCACCGCCAGGACCAGCGGCAACCGTCGAGGCCAGCGGGGGGAAACCATGCCCTCACCCCCCGTTCCTTTCCCGCCAGCGGACGAGGGAAGCGAACGGGAACACCGGGCTTACTCCAGCGCGCGGAAAATCACCGTGCCGTTGGTGCCGCCGAAGCCGAACGAGTTCGACAGCGCGACCTTGATGCGCCGTTCCTGGGTGGTGTGCGGGACGTAATTCAGATCACACTCCGGTTCCGGATGGTCCAGATTGATGGTGGGCGGCGCGACCTGATCGCGAATCGCCAGCACCGAAAAAATCGCTTCGACCCCGCCGGCCGCGCCCAGCAGATGGCCGGTCATCGATTTGGTCGAACTCATCGCCAACCGATAGGCATGATCGCCGAATACCGCCTTGGCCGCGTCGCTTTCGATCTTGTCGCCCGCCGGGGTGGACGTGCCGTGGGCGTTGATGTAGTCCACCGCCTCGGGCGGGATTTCCGCGTCGCGCAAGGCATTGGCCATCGCCCGCCGCGCGCCGTCGCCATCCGGCGGCGGCAGGGTCATGTGGTAGGCGTCGCCGCTCATGCCGAAACCGATCAGTTCGGCGTGGATCCGCGCGCCGCGCCGTCGGGCGTGTTCGTATTCTTCCAGCACCATCACCCCGGCGCCGTCGCTGAGCACGAAACCGTCGCGGTCCCGGTCCCAGGGCCGGCTGGCTTTCTCCGGCTCGTCGTTGCGGGTGGACAGCGCCCGCGCCGCCGCGAAGCCGCACAGTCCGGTAGGCGTGGTGGCCATTTCCGCGCCGCCGGCGATCATCACGTCGGCGTCGCCATATACGATCAGTCGGCCCGCCAGGCCGATGCTGTGGGTGCCGGTGGTGCAAGCGGTGACCACCGCCAGGTTCGGGCCCTTGATGCCGTACAGGACGGACAAGTTGCCAGAGACCATGTTGATGATGCTGCGCGGCACGAAGAAGGGGGTCAGCTTGCGCGGTCCGCCCTTCAAGAACGCCGCGTGACCTTCCTCGATGCCCGGCAGACCGCCGATGCCGGAGCCGATGTAAGTGCCGATCCGCTCGGCGTTCGCCTCGGTGATCTCTAGTCCCGCGTCCCGAATCGCCTGCGCCGCCGCGCCGATGCCGTAGTGGATGAAGGCATCCATCTTCTTGGCTTCCTTGGTATTCAGGTACTGCTCCACCTGAAAATCCTTCACCGCGCCGCCGATGCGGACTGGAAAACTGCTCACGTCGAAGGCGGTGACCGGCCCGATGCCACTGCGACCCGCCAGGATGTTGGCCCAGGCGGCCTCCACGGTGCTGCCGACCGGGGACACGATGCCCATGCCCGTCACTACCACTCGCCGCTCGGTCACGAAACACCCCTCACTGCGCCAGGCTGACAAAACAAGGCCGCGACCCCTGGCGGGCGGTCGCGGCGGGTTGGGATTCGCGCGGAACGGACACCTTCAACCGAGGTGCGTCGCGATATAGTCAATCGCTTGCTGTACCGTCGTGATTTTTTCGGCATCCTCGTCGGGAATCTCCAGTTCGAACTCTTCTTCCAGAGCCATCACCAGCTCGACGGTGTCCAGGGAATCGGCGCCAAGGTCCTCGACAAAAGAGGCCTCGTTGGTGACCTGCTCCTCTTTCACCCCCAACTGCTCGATGATGATTTTCTTGACGCGGGCTTCAATGTTGCTGATGTCGGTCATGATCGCTTGCTTCCTCGTTGTGTTTCAATCCGCGCCCACTTTATCACGGCGGGCGAAATTTCAGTGACAGTACCACAAACTGGGCGCGGTTTCCGGCCCCCCTCGTCCACCACCGGCACGTCGACGTGGCCCCCATCCAGCCGGCCATCAAGCCATGTACATCCCACCGTTGACATGCAGGGTTTCCCCAGTGATGTAAGCCGCTTCCGGCGAAGCCAGGAACGCCACGGCATTGGCGATGTCCTGGGGTTCGCCCAACCGTTGCAGCGGAATGCTCGCAAGCAGCGCCTGGCGTTGCGCGTCCGGCATGTCCCGGGTCATGTCGGTGGCGATGGCGCCCGGCGCGACCGTGTTGACGGTGATGTTGCGCGAACCGATCTCACGCGCCAGCGATTTGGTGAAACCGACGATCCCCGCCTTGGCCGCCGCATAGTTGACCTGGCCTGGATTGCCGGTCGCCCCCACGATCGAGGTGATGCTGATGATACGCCCGCGCTGGGCTTTCATCATCCCGCGCAGCACCGCCTTGCTCATTCGATAGACCGACGTCAGGTTGGCGTCGAGAATCGCCGCCCATTCCTCGTCCTTCATCCGCAGGAGCAAGTTGTCTCGGGTAACGCCGGCGTTGTTGACCAGGATGCTCGGCGGGCCGAATTCCTGGATCACCGCTTTCATCGTGGCGTCGACCGAGGCTGGATCGGTCACGTCCAGCCGCAGGCCACGGCCCTTGATTTCGCGTGCGCGCAAATCCCGGCCAATGGCTTCCGCGCCGGTCTCGGTGGTCGCGGTGCCGATCACGGTCGCCCCTCGCCGACCCAATTCGCGGGCGATGGCCTGGCCAATGCCGCGGCTGGCGCCGGTCACCAAGGCGATTTCGCCGTCTAGCATCGTCATCGTGAACTTTCCCTCGCGTTCAATAGGTCAGCAACACCGCGCCCCAGGTGAAGCCGCCGCCGAATCCCTCCAGCAGCAGCGTGTCGCCGCGCTGGATGCGGCCGTCGCGCACCGCCACGTCCAGGGCCAACGGCACCGAGGCCGCCGAGGTATTGCCGTGAGTCCGCACGCAGTCCACCATTCGCCCTTCTGGCAACCCGAGCCGCTTGGCGGTGGCGGCCAGAATCCGGCGGTTGGCCTGGTGCGGGATCAGCCAGTCCACGTCGGCGACCGTCATCCGGTTAGCGGTCAGAATCTGTTCGGCGATATCCTTGAGCGTGGTCACCGCCACCTTGAATACTTCACTGCCGCGCATTTCGACGAAGGCGGCGTTCTGGCGGGTCTGGTCGTAGCCGCTGGATACGCCGGCCGGCACCCACAGCAGCTCCTTGTAGCGGCCGTCGGCGCCCAGCCGGCTGTCGATGATGCCGGGTTTGTCAGCCGCTTCCAGCACCACCGCGCCGGCGCCGTCGCCGAACAGGATGCAGGTGCCGCGATCGCGCCAGTCGATGATGCGCGTGAAGGTATCCGCTCCCACCACCAGCGCCCGCCGCGCCGCGCCGGTGCGGATGAAGCGGTCGGCGATATCCAGGGCGTAGACGAAACCGGTGCATACCGCCTGCACGTCGAAGGCGGGGCCGCCAGGACAGCCCAGACGATGCTGCAACTGGGTGGCGACGCTGGGAAAAACGTGATCGGGCGTGGTGGTGCCGAGCACGATCAAGTCGATATCGCTCGGTTCGAGGCCCGCGGCTTCCAACGCCCGTCGGGACGCGTGCTCGGCCAAATCGCAGGTGGTTTCCCCCGGCGCGGCGATATGGCGCTCCTCGACCCCGGTGCGCTCGACGATCCACTCCGCCGTGGTCTCGATCCTTTGTTCGAGATCGGCGTTGGTGAGCACTTTCTCCGGCAGATGGCCGCCAGTTCCAATGATTCGGGCGTGATTCAAAGCGCTTGCCTCTCGGCGTGAAGGGCGGCCAGGTGGGCGTCGATGCGTTGGGGCACGGCCTGTTGGGCTTCCAGTATCGCGACCTGGATGGCGTTGGCGAACGCCAGGGCGTCGGCGCCGCCATGGCTCTTGACCACGATGCCTTGCAAACCCAGCAGGCTGGCGCCGTTGTAACGGCGGGGGTCGATCCGGCGGCTGAAGGCGCGCAACACCGGCAGGGCGACCAGGCCGGCCAGGCGGGTCAGCGGGTTTCGCTTGAATTCCTGGGTCAGGTAATGGCGGATGAGCTTGGCCACGCCCTCGCTGCTTTTGAGCGCGACATTGCCGACGAAGCCGTCGCAGACCACCACGTCCACCTCATCCAGATAAACGCCGTCGCCCTCGACGAACCCGATGTAGTTGAGATCGCTGGCGGCCAGCAACCGGGCGGCGTCCTTGACCTGCTCGTTGCCCTTGATGTCTTCCTCGCCGATGTTCAGCAAGCCCACGCGCGGCCGGCGAATGTCGTTCACCTCGGCCAGCACCGAGCCCATGACCGCGAATTGCAGCAGGTGTTCGGCCTTGCTGTCCACATTGGCGCCCAGGTCCAGCACCCGGACATGGCCGCGGACGGTGGGCAAGGTGGTGCAGATGGCGGGGCGGTCGATGCCGGGCAGGGTCTTGAGCACGAAGCGGGCGGTCGCCATCAGCGCGCCGGTGTTGCCGGCGCTGACACAGGCGTTGGCCTCGCCCTGCTTGACCAGGTTGATCGCCACCCGCATCGAGGAATCCTTCTTGACCCGCAGGGCCTGCGCGGGCGACTCGTCCATGTTGACCAGTTGCGAGGCGTGGCGGATGACGATGCCGGGATGGTCCTTGGCCTTGAGCCGGGCCAATTGGGCCAACAGGATATCCTCCTGCCCCACCAGAATCAGGCGCATCTCGTCACTGGTGGTTTTCAGCACGCGAAGGGCGGCCGGCACCACCACGTCCGGACCGATATCGCCGCCCATGCCATCCAGGGCGATGGTGAGCGGCCGGGTCATGTGCGCAAAAAAAGCATCGTGAGCAAGGTCGAGCAAAACAGGGGAATCGAGGCGTGGCGCGTGACGATCAATCCTCGCTCTCGTCGACCACCGGCTGGGTGATGACTTGACGACCCCGATAATAACCGTTTGGAGTGACGTGGTGGCGGCGGTGCAATTCCCCGGAGGTGGGATCCGTCGACAGGGTGGGAGCGGTCAGAGCGTCGTGGGCGCGGCGCATGCCACGCCTGGAAGGGCTTTTGCGGCTTTTTTGTACAGCCATGCTTAATGACTCCTGCGAAAATCTCGTAACAGGGACGCCCAGGTCGCCAGGGGTGGATCATGCTCCCCCCCGTCGGGCGTCCGATAACCGTCGGCCTGGCAGTCGCGCGCATCCTCGTGCCGGGGAATCGGCGGCAAGGCCAGCAACAATTCGTCCTCCACCAGATCGGCGACGCCAATAACACCCTCGGCAACCAACAGTGGTTCGTATTCCTCGGGCAACCGGCCGGCCTCGGCTTCGTTACGCGCCAAACCCAGGCTGACGACCGCTTCCAGCGGCAACCGCAACACGCCCAGGCAGCGTTGGCAGATCAGTTCGATCTCGGTTCGCACGATGCCCTTGATGAAGCGGACACCCCGCCGATCGACACCCGCCCTCAGCGCGACGCTCACCACGCCATCGGCCCGATTCAGCACGGCCACCAGGCGCGACAACGTCGCCAGCGCCAGCGAGCCATCCAGCCGTCCACCCTCGGCGGCCAGACACCAGGGATCAATCCTGTTGGGGAGCGACGGAGTCCACATAAGACGCGGAATAATATAGACGCGCCGGATTACTGTCAAAACAAAGCCAAATTCCGCACAATGACCGTAACTTCCATCGATCCGTCGAGTGCCCGCCATGTCCGAAACCCTCCCCGATGGCCGCCGTCTGATTCTGGCTTCCACCTCGCCGTTTCGCCGCGCGCTGCTCGCGCGGCTGGGACTTCCCTTCTCCACGCAAGCACCCGACGTCGACGAATCTCCGCGGCCCGGCGAGGACGCGCCGATGCTGACCGCGCGACTGGCGGAACTCAAGGCCCGGGCGGTCGCCCGCCACGAGCCGACGGCGCTGATCATCGGTTCGGACCAGGCGGCGGCGCTGGATGGCGCGATCATCGGCAAACCCGCCGATCACGAAGGAGCGACGAGGCAGTTGCAACGCGCCTCGGGCCGGGCCGTGACCTTTCATACCGGCCTGTGCCTGCTCGACGGCGCCAGCGGCCAATGCCAAACGACGGTGGAACCGTTCCGGGTCGTGTTTCGACCGCTGACGGCGGAAATGATCGACCGTTACCTGCGGCGGGAACGGCCTTATCAATGCGCGGGCGGCTTCAAATCCGAGGGGCTCGGCATCGCGCTGTTTGAACGGCTGGAGGGCGACGATCCCACCAGCCTGATCGGCCTGCCGCTGATCCGGCTGACCCGGATGCTGGAGGCGACGGGCGTGGCGGTATTGTGACGGAGTATCGTGACGGACGGCGCGCATCCATTCGCCATGGCGGGTCCAGAGGACGCGGACGCAAAACAAATCCTTCCCGGCATCTTCCGCAACCCCTGAATTACGCTACATTCCTTACCAGTACTTCATCCAGCGAGGGAAATCCGGCCATGACCAGCCTTCAGCCAAAAAGCATCGGTGTCCTGACCAGCGGAGGCGACGCCCAGGGCATGAACGCCGCCGTGCGTGCCGTCGTGCGCGCCGCGCTCCATCAAGGCGCCGCCGTTCATGCCATCTATGAAGGTTACCAGGGCATGGTGGATGGCGGCGACCGTATCCGCCCGCTGTCCTGGGACGATGTCGGCAGCATCCTGCACCGGGGCGGCACCGTCATCGGCACCGCCCGCTGCCCGGCCTTCCGCGAGCGGGAGGGTCGGCGCCGCGCCGCTCGCAATTTGCTGCAACACGGGATCGACCGGCTGGTGATCATCGGTGGCGACGGCAGCCTGACCGGCGCCGACACCTTTCGCCGGGAATGGCCGGAGCTGCTGGCGGAATTGCGCCAGAGCGGCGACATCGACGAATCCACCACCCAGCGGCACCCGGCGCTGATGATCGCCGGCCTGGTCGGATCGATCGACAACGACATGGTCGGCACCGACATGACCATCGGCGCCGATTCCGCCCTGCACCGCATCGTCGAGGCCATCGACGCGATCACCAGCACCGCCGCCAGTCACCAGCGCAGCTTCGTGGTCGAGGTCATGGGCCGGCATTGCGGCTTTCTGGCTTTGATGAGCGCCGTCGCCGGTGGGACCGACTACGTGCTGATTCCGGAAAACCCACCGCCCGAGGGGTGGGAGGAACAGATGTGCGGACTGCTGCGCAACGGCCGCGCCGCCGGTCGCCGCGACAGCATCGTGGTGGTCGCCGAGGGCGCGCACGATCGCGCCGGCAATCCCATCGGTTGCGACTACGTGCGCCAGGTGCTGGAAGAACGGCTCGGCGAGGACACTCGGGTCACCATTCTAGGTCATGTGCAACGCGGTGGAGCCCCTAGCGTCTTCGACCGCTGGATGAGCACGCTGCTGGGTTACGCCGCCGTCGAGGAGGTGCTCGCGGCCACGCCGGACAGCGAGCCGCAACTGATCGGTATCCGCTACAACCGCATTCAGCGCGCTCCGCTGATGCAATGCGTCGAGCAAACCCGCGCCGTCGCCCGCATGATCGCCGAGCGCGACTATGCCGGGGCGATGGCGCTGCGGGGCGGCAGCTTCACCGAGATGTTCCAGGTGTTCAAACGGATGGCCGAAGCACTGCCCAGCGTCACCCCGCCCGTCCGTCCCCGCCGGCTGGCGATTATCCACGCCGGCGGCCTGGCTCCGGGCATGAACACCGCCGCCCGCGCCACCGTGCGCCTCGGATTGGACCAAGGTCACGCCATGCTGGGGGTACGCGGCAGTTTCCAGGGGTTGATCGACGGTCGGATCGAGGAACTGACCTGGGGCGACGTCGAGGGCTGGACCGGCCTGGGCGGCGCCGAGCTGGGCACCAGCCGACAGATTCCCACGGTCGAACAGCTTTACGCGGTGGGGCGGGCGCTGGAAAACCACCGCATCGACGGTCTGTTGATCATCGGCGGCTGGATGGCCTACCGAGCGGCGCATTGCCTGCTCAGCGAGCGCGACCGCTATCCGGCGTTCAAGATTCCCATCATTTGCCTGCCGGCGACCATCGACAACAACGTGCCCGGCTCGGAGCTGAGCGTCGGCGCCGACACCGCGCTCAACGCAATCGTCGAGGCGCTCGATCGCATCAAGCAGTCGGCCATGGCGGCGCGGCGCTGCTTCGTGGTCGAGACGATGGGGCGCTACTGCGGCTATCTGGCATTGATGAGTGGCCTAGCCGGCGGCGCGGAGCGGGTCTATCTGCATGAGGAGGGCGTCACCCTCAAGGATCTGCAAGCCGAGGTGGAGCACATGGTCGAAAGCTTCCACGGCGGTCGGCGCCTTTATCTGACGATTCGCGGCGAGTACGCCAACCCACGCTACACCACGGACTTCATGTGCGCGCTGTTCGAGGAGGAAGGCCGCGACCTGTTCGACGTGCGGCGCGCGGTGCTGGGCCATGTCCAGCAAGGCGGCAATCCCTCGCCCTACGACCGTATCCTGGCCACTCGGCTGGCCGCGCGCTCCATCGATTTCCTGACTCAGCAATTGGAACGCGGCACAGCCGAAGCCGTGTTCATCGGCCTGGTCGAGGGCAAGGTCACCCTCGTTCCGCTCAAACAGCTGCCGGACATGGTCGACTGGACCTTCCGGCGCCCCAAGGAACAATGGTGGCTGGCACTGCGCCCGATCGTGCGAACCATGGCCCGGCCACCGAGCGTGGATACCGGCGCTTCGATTTAAGCGACGAGGCCAAATCTAGCCCACTAAAATTGACAATCGATTTGTTATGGAGACGATCCTTTCTTGAAACCCTTTCCTGGCAAAAATATAATGGGAAAGATCGATTATCAAAGTTGAGGAATGACCGATGACTCAAGCACAAACTGAGCATGATAAACGCGACTACCCGAGACTTCCCAAGGAAGCTGGCATCGCGCTCGCCAAGCTTGAATATCCCCCTTCGACCGAAATGGAAGAATTCGGCGTGTTGAAAAACATAGCCAAAGGTGGAATTGGCTTTATCGTCGCCAACGCCTACGAACCTGGAACCCGGTTGAGTTTGAAAATAAACCTGAAGGGTTGGCGACGGCATGTCAAGAGCGTTACCTCGATCGTCGACGACTCGGCCGGGACCGTCGCGGCCACTCCCCTGACCGCGATTGCCGAAGTCGTCTGGACTACTCCATCGCCTGACGGTGACGGTCATGAAATCGGCGTGAAATTCCTCGACATCTACGAGGACGAATACAACGCCCTCAAAAAGTATCTGGAAAACATGGCGGACTACCTGGCAAGATAACCGGAATCACTTCAACCCAGCCGGTCGGAGTATGCTTTCGACATCGGTCACTTCATTCAGATCGGCCGCTTTCGCAAATCGATCCTCCACCAGGCCGGTAATATCACCACTGGTCAGCAGATGAAAATGCACCATTAGATCAGCCATCTGCTGCATCTCTTCTGCCTCGGGTACAAACAGATCATAGCGAATCCGGCCTTGTGGCGTCGTCAGGGCATATTCGATCAGTTCCGCAGGCTGATTCCAGTATTGCGCGGCGATTTTAGCGGCCGCCTGGGGATTCCGCGCCGCCCAAGCCCCGGAGCGAGCGGCGCCTTCCACCAGTTGCCTGACAACCGCCGGCTCTTTCTGAATCAGTTTTTGTTTGACCAGTGTCAGATTGCAAATAAACCTTGGCCATACAGTCTCGACATAATAAACCACGCTGGCGTTGCCACCTTTCACACTCTTGGCCGCGAACGGCTCGCCAACAAAATACGCATCCAGGGAACCAGCGGCCAGGGAAGCCGCCATATCGGGTGGATTCATTTCCACCACCTTTATTTTATCAGTCAGTCCCTGTTCTTCCATCAGGCGACGAATACTCAGGTTGTGCCCCGAATAGCGCATTGGCACCGCAATCGTTTTGCCAACCAAATCGGCCAGCGTAGCGATGCGCAAATCCCTCCTGGCGACCAGCGTGCTTTCGTGGCGATTGCCAATATAGACCAGCTTGACGTCTTCTCCCTGCTGTCTAAGCACGATCGCCAAGGGCGCGATCATAAAGGCGGCTTCAATTTGATCGTTGCGCAGCGCCTCCCCCAATTCCGCGAAGGAAGAAAACTTCAGTGCCTGAAACTGCACCGCTCCCTGGTTCCGACTGGCGTAATCCAGCAACGGCGCCGCCAGATTGCTAATCACCGGCATATAACCCAGCCGCACCACCTTTCTATTACCGCGCTCCACGTTAAGCCAATGATGCAAGGCGGCAATGAGGATCAACCAACCAGCGGCGACGGTGACGGCACGCCAAGTCAAAGGCAGATGACGCCAGCGATGGGTCCACTCATACGGCATAGCTCACTCCAAGCATCAGGAACAGTTCATCCCGCAGATCACCCAGAGCGGCGTTCTTCTTGGGGTCGCGCGGGTGCGGAAAATCAAGCTGGCGATTCAGTTTGACTTGGGCGGGTCTGCCGCCCATGACCACGATCCGATCTCCCATCAACAAGGCGTCGTCGATATCATGGGTGACCACCAGTGTGGTCTTGCGCAACAACTCGTGCATGTTGACGATTTCCTCGCGAATCTTCATGTGGCTGAGGAAATCGAGGCCATTGAAAGGCTCGTCCATGATGAGCACGTCCGGATTGGCGGCCAGCGCCCTGGCCAGCTCCGCGCGGCGCTTCATCCCGCCCGACAACTGGTGGGGATAGTGCTGCTCGAAATCCGTCAAATCGACCATATCGATGTTCTCCTGGATTTTTTCTCGCCTGGCGCGCGCATCCTCGACGTTGCGCACGCCGAGTTCGACATTTTGCCAGACCGTCATCCAGGGCAGCAGACCACTGTGCTGAAAAACAAAGATATGATTCGAACTGGGACCGATCACCTTCTTACCGTCAATGGTTACCTCACCGGAGGTGGCCCCGTCGAAACCCGCGATCAGGCGTAGCAGGGTCGATTTCCCACAGCCAGAAGGTCCCAGCAGGCACACCATTTCGCCTTCGTGGAATTCGAGATTGATATTGTCCAGAATCCACATGATTTCCCCAGGCTGATACGGATCGCGTGGCCCACGCCGTGCAATCCGCCGGTTCCTATACGATTTGCATAAATCTTGAATCAGGATATGGCCCACGGCGTTGCCTGCTGTTCTTGTCGGCTTTCCAGAAAAATCGGATCAGTCCAGGAGGTGCTGGCTGAATCCACGGCGACCGTCTTGGTTAGTAAGCCCTTTGCAAGGCGGGATGCAGGTACGTCAGCCTTCGCATCAGACCGTCGAGCGCGACTCCGATCAATCCGATCATGATCATGCCCACCATCACGTAATCCATCCGCAAGGCATTTCGGGAATCCAGAATCAAGTATCCCAGGCCGGAGCGAACCGCGAGCATTTCCGCAGCCACGACGACCAGCCAGCCGATCCCCACCGTCAGGCGCAGAGCCGTCACCACCTCCGGCATGATGGCGGGGAAAATGACCTTGGTGATGGTCTCCCAGCGGTTGAATTTAAAATTGGCGGCAACCTGGAAGAATACTGGGTTGATGGCGTGGGCCGCTACCGCCGTGGCCACCACAAGGGGAAAGAAACAGGCCAGGAAAATCAGAAAAACGGCGGGTTTATCACCTATTCCAAACCACAGTACCGCCAATGGGATCCATGCCAGCGGCGAGATAGGGCGCAAGAATTGAATCACCGGATTGAGCATCAGGTTGAGCGTTTCCACTCGCCCCAGCATAATACCGATGGGTATGGCGAAAATAATCGCCAGATAAAATCCCACCGTAACCCGAAACAGGCTGGCTATCGAGTGCCGCAAAAGCATACTGTTGGCGATCAATTCGCCCATGCCGCGCATCACCTTCGACGGGCTTGGAAAAACTTGCGCGCTCCAGCCGCCATGGCGGGCCGCCAACTCCCAGACCAAGAGGATCGCCGCCAAGGCGACCAGCGGCAGAACAATCCGCTGTTGCCAACGGCACCACCCTACCAGCTTCGACATGCGTTCCATAAAGTTCACATCTCAACATGGGCAGCACTTTCCATCAGCGCCGCTATCGTGGCGGGAAGCTCGTTTTCGCTCACCACGCGATCCACCACGCCCCGCTCGATAGCGCACTGGATCAGATTGGGGTAAACGCAAGTATCCACTTCCTGAGCGATGGTGACGCCGGATTTTTTCTTGATTCTGGCAAACCCCTCCGTGCCGTCATTACCGATTCCCGTCAGCAACAAACCGATGACGTGATGCTCGAAAACGTCGGCGGCGGATGCGAACAGCGTATCCAGCGGTTTGTCCGACACCGTATCGACCCGCAAGCAGATTTCCCGGTTGGAATTTATCTGAAAGGTAATCGTATTTTCATAGGAGCTGATGTAGCAAACGCCCTGTTCCAAAACCGCTCCGTCGCGCGCCGCTTCTACTTTCCATGGCACGAACTCATCGAATTTTTTCACGAAGGCTGGCAGGATTTTCGGTGAAATTTCCTGAACGACGACCGCGGCGGCGGGCAGTTTTGGCGACAGGCTGGAAAACAGGCGCAAGGAAGTGTTCGGCCCACCCAGCGTGGTGCCTATCGCCAGTAGATAATCCAGCGATTGAAAGCCATAACGCTCGGCCAACAGTTCCCGGCTATTCCAGCGGTTCAGCTTGACTCGACGAATATTTTGCAGATTCACCACCGCCGCCAGTTTGACGCGATCGATCAGTTGTTGTTTAGCGCGATGGATATCATGCGAAATGGCCCCGGATGGCTTGGGTAGAAAATCCACCACCCCTAATCGCAACGCCTCGAAGGTAATGCCGCCATCGCTGAACAGGGAACTCAAAACCACGACGGGAACTGGCGCCTCGATCATGATATGACGAATAGTCGTGACGCCGTCCATCACCGGCATGTCCATGTCCAGCGTGATGACATCGGGACGCAACGCCTTTATTTTCTCCAAGCCTTCCAAACCATTTCTAGCGTTGCCGACGATCTTGATTCCAGGATCGGATTCCAGCAATTCGCTGACGGCCTTGATCATGAAAGCGGCATCGTCCACAACCAGGACTTTTATTTTTTCCACCATATCGAAACTCTCCACCGGCTGGAAGCGGGAGCCAGGCACAACACGGCATCATCCAATGCAAGGCTTGGATTTTGACTCACTCAGTTCAGCTTGCCTGTCGCTGGATAGCCGATTTTTTCGTTGACCGCCTTCTTTCTTCCAAGGCTCAATTCTTGATAACGGGCAACTTGCCGATTCATGGCGATATTCGCCAATTCGTAAACGTCCAGAATCAGGGAAACTCGGCCATCGCCGATGATCGTGGCGCCGGACAAACCGCTCTTTTCCTGCAAATAGTCCACCAACGGCTTGATCACTACCTCTTCCTGGCCGAGCAATTCATCCACCACCAGACCAATTTTTCTCAGCCCGGCGTTGACGATCACCACGAAGAACTTGTCGCTCTCCCGCTGACTGGAAGGGATGTCGAACAAGACGGACAACCGAAAGATCGGCGTGGTCTTGCCACGCAAATGAATCACCTCGGTCCCTTCCACCGTCGTGATGTCCTTGGCGAAAATCCGCAACGTTTCTTCCACGTTGGCCAACGGCACGGTAAATAGATTATCGCCGACCCGCACCATCAACGCCGAAATGATCGCCAGCGTCAGCGGAATTTTCAGTCGGATTCGCGTCTGAAGACCGATGGTGGATTCAATGTCAATCGTGCCGTTCAGTTTCTCGATATTCTTCTTCACGACATCCATGCCGACGCCGCGGCCGGAGGTATTGGTTACCTCCGCCGCCGTGGAGAAACCGGGCGTCATGACCAGCCGAAGCAGTTCGCGGGCCGACATCCGTTCCAATTCCTCCCTGGAAAACAAACCCTTTTCCAATGCTTTCGATTTGAGCAATTCGGGGTTCATCCCTCGGCCGTCATCGGTAATCTCGATGACGATATGGTTGCTCTCATGGTAGGCCTCCAAAAGCAGCGTGCCGGTCGGGGGTTTGCCCAAGCGCTTACGTTCCGCCACAGTCTCAAAACCGTGATCGACCGCGTTGCGGATCAGATGAATCAGCGGATCGGAAATCTCCTCGATGATCATCCGGTCCAATTCCGTTTCCTCGCCCCGGATTTCCAGTTGCACCTGTTTGGTGGTGCCGCGCGTGAGGTCGTGGATCAGGCGCGGATAACGATTGAAAAGCTGGGCGATGGGCAACATCCGCACCTTCATCACCCCTTCCTGAAGCTCGTTGGAAGTCCGGCTCAGGGACACGATGGCCTCGCCGAACCGGTAAGTGAAGGCCCGGATCAGCTTCATGTCCTTCGGGTCAAGGCCGGCATTGACCTTGAGATGCTGCTGTAGGTTCCTCATCTCGTTGAACAACTGGAAGAAATAGGACCGGTCGACGATCAGTTCCCCCACTTGATTCATCAGGATGTCGATCTTGTGCGCATCCACCCGTACGCTCTTCTTCACGACCCGCTCGCTGATATCCTGGGATGGCTCCATTTTCTGGCGCTCGCCCTCGGTTTCCGCGGTTGGCCCAGTGACGGGTTCCTCCCGCCGCTCGGCGACCGCCGGCTCCGGTTGAGCCAGGATCGGTTCCATGGTGGAAGTTGGGGGCTTGCCCAATGGAGCCAACGGCGCTTCGTCCTCCAGCCACTCCTCCGCCAAGGATTCCTCGGCGATTACTGGCGCGGGCGGCCTGGCGACCGGTTGCGCCACCGACGGTTCACCGCCTTGCGGCAGGTGGTCGCGGTGTTGCGGGAAGAACCTGATCACCCTCTCAATGTAGGTTTCCATGAAACCCATGGAAACCTCCTGTTCCAGCGCCACGGCCTGCTGGGCCGCGAGGATCTCGTCGCACCACTGCTCGTACAGCAGCGAGAGCGCCTGGTAACCCATGTAATGGGCCGAGGAATCAAGGCCTTTGATGCTGTCAAGACATTGTTCCAGCACCTCGAATTTATTGGGCGCGGTGGAAAACCGCTGGGCTTGCGCGCTCAGAAAGGCCAGCTTCTCCTGTAATTGCCCGATGAAAATGGCAAACAGTTCCTTGTCGTACTCTTCCTCGTAGGTTTCCATTTCCGGCCGGGGTGGAGCGGCAGATAGCGATTCCGCTGCGTCGACGCGGACGGTCGCCGGTTCCACCGGTTCCGCCGGTTCCACCGATATCGCTGGTTCCACGGCTTCCTCCATTGCCTCGACTTCGTCCCGCCCCTCGATGATCCGCTCGAGCCGGGCGATCAAATGGTCAACCGGGGTTTCCTCCGTCTGGGAACGCGCCAGATCGGCCACCAGCATGGCCAGGTGATCGCGCGCGACGATCAGGATTTCCACGATGCCCAGGTTCGACGGTTTCTTTCCCTGACGGAGCAAATCCAGCAAGTCTTCCAACTTGTGGGACAGGGCGGCAATCCGGACCAGGCCCATGAATTGCGAGGCGCCCTTGATGGTGTGAACCGGTCTGAAGATGGCGTTGAACAGATCCCGATTAGCCGGATCCTCCGCCAACCGCAGCAACATCGATTCCATTTCCTCGAGGTGTTCGCCAGCCTCGACAACAAAATCATTAATCAGCGATGGATCAAGCTCGATCATGGGATGTTCTTCCGTCAAAGCAGTGTTCGAATCGAAATCGGACGACCCGGCTAGCCTCCGGTTTCCGCTTTCTCGGTTCTTTCCAGGCTCTCAATAAGCTTCAGAACTTCCTCCGATTTATGCTTATTGATGAAGCCAATGGCCCGCAGTCGCTCGACATCGTCGCGGTATTTCTCTTCGTCCAGATTGGAGAGAAACAGAATGCGGGCGCCGCTGTCGTGGCGCAGGATTTCCCGGGCGGCGCTCAAGCCGTCCATCCCGTCCATGGTGATGTCCATGGTCACCAGATCCGGCCGCAGCGACTTGTACAACTCCAGGGCTTCGAGGCCATTTTTGGCTTCCCCGACAATCAGATGACCCGGCGGTTTCAAAACCTTCGCCAGCAATTTCCTCATCATGGAGGAATCGTCAACGACCAGAATGCGTATGCTCATCGTCCTACTCCACGTCTCTCGTTCCGCCCGCTTATCCCGCCGAACCGCTCAACCGCTGCCCACCCATGCTGACTTCCTTGAGCCGCTTGATCTCCTCGACCAGCAAGATGCGGTTGAAATCGAGCAGGATGAGCAAGCGCTCGCCAATATCGCAAACGCCTTGCACATACTGGCTCTCCAATCCCGCCACGACGATCTCGGGCGGCGGTTCGATGGCATCCCGCTCGATCTTGAGAACCTCGGTCACCGCGTCCACGATGAACCCGGTGACCCGGCCGGCGATATCCAGAATCAACACCCAGTTCTTGCCCGTACCTTGCCGGCTGGTCGGCAAATTGAGCCGCTTGCGCAAGTCGATCACCGGGATGATGTTGCCCCGCAAGTTGGTGACTCCCTCGACAAAAGCTGGCGTGTTCGGCACGGCGGTGATCGGCGCGCCGCGAATGATTTCCTGCACCATCAGGATATCCACGCCGAACATCTCCTTGCCGTTCATGAAGCCCACCAATTGCATGAGGTGGTCTTTTTCCTCGGTTTCTTCCATGCGCCGGGTTGCATATACATCAGCCATTTTCGCGCTCCTCTGGGTCCGCGCCCCGAATCGGGCCGGCCGGACGGCGATCCCTTACGATCGGCCGACCCGCCGCGCCCCGGATCGACGCCGCTTCAACCGGCCTGCCATTGCATGGGCGCCGCTGGCGTGATCGGGCCCTCGTTTCTGACGATCCTGAACTGCCGCACCTGCTCGGTCAGTTGGCGGGAACCGTCCTGCAACTCCTGGCTGAGCTTGACCACGCCGCCGGCGCGTTCCACCGTCTGGCGCGCGCCCTCGGCGGACGCCTGCGTGATTTCCATGACCTTCTTCGAGCGTTGCGCTTGCAAGCCCGTCAGACTGGTCATGTGAGCGGTGCGCTCCACGATGCCCTTCATTTCATCGCCGATGGCGGTAGCGCCCTGATTGGCCTCGGTCACCAACTGACCGATGCGCCGCGACTGCTCCAGCAACGCGGCCAGCGCCTTCTGGGCGGCTTCGCGGCGGACGCCCTGCTCGCCGGCCATGCCGCCGATCTGTTGCGCCAGGGTATTGAGGTCGTTCACCAGGTTGCGCACCTGCTGGGTATTGGCGACCAGCAGGCCAGCGGTCTTGGCGATACCCTCGATGGCCTGCATGTTGATCTTGCCGCTTTCGTCGATCTTGACCAGCGCCTGCCGCGCCTCGTCGCTGAGCTTGGTACCTTCGTTGACACGGGCGGTGGAATCCTTGATCAACCGGGTGATTTCCTTGGCGGCCTCGGAGGCCCGCTGCGCCAGCTTGCCGACTTCGTCGGCCACCACCGCGAAGCCCTTGCCGTGCGCGCCGGCGCGGGCGGCCTCGATGGCGGCGTTCAGCGCCAGCAGGTTGGTCTGTTCGGCGATTTCCGTGATCACGCCGATGATTTCGGAAATCTGTTCCGAGGACTCGGCGATGGAGCGCATGCCGCTCACGGTGGAGGCCACCGACCGGCTGCCCGCTTCGGCGGCTTGCGCCACCGACCGGCCAAACTCGGTGGCCTGCGCCACCGCCTTGTTCATTTCCTCCACCGCCTGGGCGATCTGGTTGACGGATTGGGTCACGTCCACCACTTTCTCGCCCTGTTGCCGCGCGGTTTCCACCACCTTGGCGCCGGTCTGACCCATTTCGGCGACGCGATCCATGGTGGCGTTCACTTCCTGGTTCTGCGCGGTGGCGGAGGTGGCTACGTCCTGCATGGCCTTCAGCAGCGAGACGACCGTGGTGTTGGAGCGATCCGCCGCTTCCTTCTGGGCGACCGACGCCTGCGACACCTCGCCGGCGGTGGTGCCCATCTCGGCAATGATCTTGGCGGCGGTTTCGGATTGCTCCGCTTCGACCTGGGCGCGTTCGCGGTTGGCGCTCGCGCGTTTGGCCACTTCGTTGGCGCTGGCGTCCACGGTGGTCGCCGTGTTGCTCACCACCCCGAAGGCGCTGCGGATGACCTGCATCATCTGGTTGAACGCCTCGGACATGCGGCCGATTTCGTCCTTGCTTTCCACCGGCACGGCCAGCGTCAGGTCGCGGGTGGTGGCGATCTGGGTCACCGTATTCACCATGCGGGTCACCGGCCGAGTCACGCCGCGGGCGATGAGCCAACCCGCCAGAATGGCGAATCCAACACCGAAGACCGCGGCCACGACCGACCAGATTTCCAGTCGCGTCGCCATGGCTTGCTCCGCCTCAATCCTTTGGTTCGTGTTTTCGGTGTTGTTCTCGGTCATTTCGTCGAAGGTTTGCCCCATGCGATCCGAGATCGGCACCATGTTGTTCATCACCCGCCGGTAATCGGCGAACAACTCGGTCCTCTGATTGGGGTCGGCGGTGGTGGCAAGCCGGGCGATAATGGATTCCAGTTCCACGTAAATCGCCCGCCAGGCTTGGTATTCTCCCCTAAGCTGTTCCTGCAAGGCCCGGCCCCTGACGCTGGTGCGTGGAATGCCCATCAGCTTCTCCCAGGTCTTGTCCACCGTTTGCCAGGTCTTGCGACGTTCCTCCTGGATGCGCCGCATCCCATCCTGGGCGTTGTCTTGCCCCTCGTAAGTCAAGACGAGGTAAGTCTGGGCACGAATCACCATGCGCTGGCGGTTGAGTTCGCCCAGCGCCGCCAAGGCGGGATATCGATTGCCACCAAAAACCTCCAGATCGTTGGACAAGGTATGAATTCCAACCACCGCCAGGAGGCCAAGCAGCAGCGCGATCACGGCCATGATGCCAAAGCCGATACCCAAGCGTTTGCCAATGCTGAGATTTTTGATATTCACAGTTGCGTTTCCCCAGTTTTCGATGAGTGACCCCTGGATGCACCCGGCCATTTGGCGGGTATCTTCCGCCCCAAGTTTTTCATTGACTAACTCCTCCAACAGCTTGAATAGACAAAAATGCGTCGACGCGGCGGCTGCGGCGATCTCATCGCAGACCGTTAAGAGTCACGGCGATTTTGACATCGGAAAGCACAACGTCCGGATGGCAGCGTGCCAAGGCGGCATGCGCCATGCCCTTGTGCAGACAGCTTTGCGGCGTCTGAACGATGGCGACGCCACCCACGCGATGAATCTCCTCCAGTCCCTCGCTGCCATCCTCTCCGGAACCGGACAGGACGACGCCCACCGCTTGCCCTTTCATCGCCTCGGCGACGGAAAACATCAACCGGTCGATGGAACCGCGGCGCGAGGCGAACGGCGCGGGATGAATCTGCAAGACCAGCCGGCCGTTACGGGTAACGACGGTGAGGTACTCCACGCCAGCGCCGAGATAGCAAACACCGGCCTCGACCGGTTCGCCATCGACCGCCCGCTTGACCCGCACGCCGCTGTAATCGTTCAGGTAACGAGCGAAGGCCTCGACGTGCGGCGGGGCCGCGTACATGACGGCCAGATAGGCGGCGGACAAATCCGGGCGCAAGCGCGGAACGATTTTCAAGAGCGCGCCGTAGCCGCCCTCGGCCGTGCCGAGCGCCACCACCCGGTCGCAGCGGCGCGGCGCGGTGGGCGCGGCGGCCCTGTCGCGCGGCGTGGCGCGGATGTAGCACACGGATTCAAGCGCCACGGCGGCGGCGAGATTGACCTTGGCGATGATGTCCTGGGCCTGCGCTTCCAGCTCGCCGCCCTCCAACCGGGTCGGCTTGGCGATGAAATCGACCGCCCCATAGCGCAGGGCGTCGAAGGTCGTCCGTTCCCCTTCCCGCGTCAGGTTGCTGAGCATCACGGTGGGTTTGGGGCTGCGGATCATCAGATGTTTCAGGGTGGTCAGCCCATCCATGCCCGGCATGGTGACATCCAGCGTAATCACATCGGGGGCAAGCCGGGAAATGCTGGTCAACGCCTCGGTACCGTCGGTGGCCTCTCCGACGACTTCAATCTTGTCGTCCGAGTCGAATATACCCATGATCAACCGGCGCATGATTTTCGAATCGTCGACCACCAGCAATTTACACGGCCAGTTCATAAAGCATCCTGCCAGTTTGATAAAAAAAAATCGTCAACTTTTCCAACAATTGACCGGATGTAAAAGGCTTGGCCAGATATTCGATGGAACCGTCCATCTTGCCCCGCAACCGGTCGAGCAGACTGACCTTGGACGTCATCATGATCACGGGCAAGTTTCTGAATTTCTCGTGCTTCCTGACCATGGAAAGGACTTTGTAACCATCGATGCCGGGCATGACGATATCGAGCAGCATCAAATCCGGGCTTTCCTCGTTCAATCGGGCAAAGGCCGCCAAACCATCCTCAGCTTCCACCACGGCATATCCAAGTTGAGTCAGAATCTTTGCAATCAGCTTTCGGGTCGTGTCACTGTCTTCCACCACCAGAATCTTCTTGGCTGGCGTCGGTGGATCGTTCCTGATCGGGCGAGCCGCTGACACGGTGGCCATTGGAGAAACCGCTACCGAACCTGAAATAGAATTGGCCGCCTTGACTATCGGCACGATGGTTGCCGAGGAAACCACCGCCGGCGCCGACACAGGATTCGCTGGAACTACCAGGTCGACGCTCAGCAGCCGTAAAATTTCGGGTGTTTCGGGCAACGATGTTGTGGTCGATTCGGAATAGGATAGAAAAACGCTTTTTCCCGCGAAGGTGTAGTGCCCACCCTTGATGTTTTTAATAAACGGTATGGCCTCGGGACCGTGTTTGGTTCTGTAAGTGATGCCGATGATAACGCCGCCCTGAATGACGAACCGGGCCGAGTGGTTTTCTTCAGTGGTAATAAACAGGGTACCGCTGTGCTTTTCCTGGCATAGCCGCCGCAATTCCTGCACGAGATTATCAAAGAATGGGGATCGATCTTCTTGCCACATGACGGTTCCTTTCAAAGGTTTTGAGTGCGCCCATGGAGGGTCATGTCAACTCCATTTACATCATGCTGCCAAACTGTGGCCGCTGATCCTGTCATGATACTGTATCAATACCAGGGTGGCTAGTATCATATAAAATCGGGCATAGCTGTCGGTATCAGGGAAACCCTGATTTTTGAGGTGCGAAAACCCTGATGTTGGAAACCTGGCGTGGCTCTTTGGTATTTTCCGGTATCAGCAACCAATTGATTTATAATGATACATAAAGCTTGAAGGAGGCTTGGGTTGGACTGTTAATTCCCTTCTGTCTAAATCTAACATTATGATTTTAAATATATTTATGTCTTATGACCATGGAATGCACTGAAATCTTATTTAAATACAGGGTCGGGCGGGCCGCCAAGAACGGCAGCTACGTGAAGGGCGGGTTAGCGGAGTGTAACCCGCCGAAACCGTAGCCGGATCGGTAGGTTACGGGCTGACGCCCTAACCCACCCTACGACTTTGCATAGAACCTAATAACCAATTGACTCAATTGGTTTATCAGTATTTTCTGCAACATGCCCCTTGCGGGCAGGGAACTACCGCCGTCCCCCGCCGCCAGCCCGCCGCAGGATCGTATCCAGGGCGTGGGTCGGCAGTATCCGCCGCAGCGCCGCGAACAGATAAGTGGGGACGGTCACCGGATAGCGGGCGCGTGGCCGGGGGCTTTCCAGGGCGTGAATTACCCGTTTCAGCACCGCCTCCGGCGGCAGGGTGAACGGCGCGGCGGGTCCTTCCTTCAACAGCCGCGCCTCCATCGCCGCGTATTGCTCCCGATGCAAGCTGGCCTCGGCGCGGATGTGCCGCCGGTAAGCCGCGTGGGCGTTGTCGCGGAACCGGCTGAGGATCGGCCCCGGTTCGATCAGGCAGACGTGGATGCCCGTACCGACCAGTTCCAACCGCAGCGTATCGGCCAGCCCCTCCAGCGCGAACTTGCTGGCGACGTAGGCCCCGCGATAGGGGAAGGCCACCAGACCGAGCACCGAGCTGTTGTACAAAATCCGTCCCCCACCCCGCCGACGCATCACCGGAATGATTTGATTGGTCAATTCCTGCGTGCCGAACAGGTTGGTTTCGAACTGCTCGCGCAACGCCGCGCGGGTCAAATCCTCCACCGCGCCGGGCTGGCCGTAAGCGCCGTTGTTGAACAGCGCGTCCAGCCGGCCGCCGGTGCGGTCCAGAACCGCCGTCACCGCCGCTCGGATGGAGTCGGAGTCGCGCAAGTCGAGTGGTAAACTCTCCACCCCTTCGGCTTGCAAGCGGGCCACGTCCGCCGGCTGTCGGGCCGTGGCGAATACCCGCCAGCCCCGCGTCTTCAGGCCATGGGCGGCGCACGCGCCGATGCCGGAAGAGCAACCCGTGATCAAAATGCTCTTGTCGCTCATCGCTGTCCCGTAACGTTCGTCAACCGTTTTGATTTCATCGCAAGATCTTTCATCTCAACGTCTTGAACCGGCATTACGCCATCGCCGTTTTGCACTGCAATAAAATTGACATATAAATGAAATATAAAGATCGCCATACCGTAGTAACTTCAATCCAGGGTTGTCATTCGATCTTCAGGGACGAGGCGAGCTCTAGCACTTTACCGATTCATAACAAAGACTTGTCGGAGGTTTTTCATGATCAGGCAAAAACTCGCCCTCGCCGTGGCGACGACGCTCCTGCTGGCTGGAACGGCCCACGCCCAGTCGGCCCGCGACTATATCAGCATCGTGGGTTCGTCCACCGTCTACCCGTTCACCACGGCCGTGGCCGAGCAGTTCGGCAAGAGCAACCGCTTCAAGACCCCCAAGGTGGAGTCCACCGGCACCGGCGGCGGTTTCAAGCTGTTCTGCGCCGGCGTCGGCGTCCAACATCCCGACGTCAGCAACGCCTCGCGGGCCATCAAAAAATCCGAGATCGAAAGCTGCGCCAAGAATGGCGTCACCGAAATCGTCGAGATCAATATCGGCTTCGACGGCATCGTGGTCGCCTCCTCCAAGAAGACCAAGCCGATGCCGCTGACCATCAAGGATATCTGGCTGGCCCTGGCCAAGGAGATTCCAGACCCTGCCAGCGGCAAGCTGGTGATCAACAACGTGAAAACCTGGAAGGACGTCAACCCCACCCTGCCGGCCAACAAGATCGAGGTGCTGGGGCCGCCGCCGACTTCCGGCACCCGCGACGCCTTCGTCGAGCTGGTCATGGATCACGGTTGCAAGGAGTTCCCGACAATCAAGGAACTGGAAAAAACCGACGAGAAAAAAGCCAAGGCCGCGTGCCAAACCATCCGCGAGGATGGCGCCTTCATCGAAGCCGGCGAGAACGATAACCTGATCGTGCAGAAACTGGTCGCCAACCCCAATGCCTTGGGTATTTTTGGCTTCAGCTTCCTGGAAGAAAACCTTGACAAGATCCAGGGCGAAACCATCAACGGCGTCGCCCCGAATTTCGAGAACATCGCCGACGGCAAATATCCCGTGTCGCGGCCGTTGTTCATCTACGTCAAGAAGGCCCATGTCGGCGTGATCCCCGGCATCAAGGAATTCATCGTCGAATTCACCAGCGAGAAGGCGGTGGGTAACGAGGGTTATCTCGGCAAGAAAGGGTTGATTCCGCTGCCGGACGCCAAGCGTAAACAGGTCGCGGCCGACGCCAACAACCTCAAGACCCTGGCCCCATAACGGGATGTCCTCCAAAACGCCGTCCTCGGCTAGACTGTGTTTAGCCGTGGGTGGCGTTTCGGCGTTCTGTCGGTGACATCATGCAGTCCTTCCTCCTGTTGACACTGCTCCTGCTCAGCATCGGCGGTTATTACCTGGGCCGCAAGCGAGCCTTCGCGGTCGCTGGCGGCCATATCCGCAACTTGCATTCCCTGCCCAGCTTCTACGGTTCCTACGCGGCGCTGTGGTGCGGGCTGCCGGCGCTGATCGTGTTCGCGCTTTGGGCCACGCTGCAACCGAGCGTCATCATCGACCTGGTGGTGGCCGGCCTGCCGTCCGAACTGCGGAATCTGCCACCGGACCGTTTGAACCTGATCATCAACGACCTGAAGAACCTGGTCGGCGGCAACATCGTCTCCAGCACGCCCGACCCGGCCATGCTGGAAGCCGCCAACCACTATCGCAACCTGCGGGTGATCGGCAATGCCTCGCTCTGGGTCGTGGTCATGACCCTCGCCATCGCCGGCGTCACTTATGCCTGGCGGACGATTTCGCCGACGCTGCGCGCCCGCAACCGGGTCGAACAGGTCGTCAACCTGTTCCTGATCGTCAGCTCGACCGTCGCCATTTTCACCACCGTCGGCATCGTGCTGTCGGTCGTGTTCGAATCCATCCTGTTTTTCCGCCAGATCCCCATCACCGAATTCCTGTTCGGCTTGCAGTGGAGCCCGCAAACCGCCCTGCGCGCCGATCAGGTCGGCTCTTCCGGCGCGTTTGGCGCGGCGCCGCTGTTCGCCGGCACTTTGCTGATCTCCGGCATCGCCATGCTGGTCGCCGTCCCCATCGGCCTGATGTCGGCGCTGTACCTGTCCGAATACGCCACCCCGAAATTCCGCGCCTTCGCCAAGCCGGCGCTGGAAATCCTGGCCGGCATCCCGACCGTGGTCTACGGCTTCTTCGCCGCCCTGACCGTGGCGCCGCTGATCCGCGAACTCGGCGCGGTCCTGGGTTTGCACGTCGCCTCGGAAAGCGCCCTGGCCGCTGGCCTGGTGATGGGCATCATGATCATTCCCTTCGTCTCCTCGCTGTCGGACGACGTGATCAACGCCGTGCCGCAGTCGATGCGCGACGGTTCCTACGCCCTGGGCGCGACCAAGTCCGAAACCATCACCCGGGTGTTGCTGCCCGCCGCCCTGCCCGGCATCGTCGGCAGCATCCTGCTGGCCGTGTCCCGCGCCATCGGCGAGACCATGATCGTGGTGATGGCCGCCGGGCTGTCGGCCAACCTGACCGCCAATCCGCTGGAGGCGGTGACCACGGTCACGGTGCAGATCGTCACCCTGCTGACCGGCGACCAGGAGTTCGACAGTCCCAAGACCCTGGCCGCCTTCGCCCTCGGCCTGATGTTGTTCGTCGTCACGTTGATCCTCAACATCGTCGCCCTGCATGTGGTGCGCAAGTATCGGGAGCAGTATGAATAAGCCAACCGCCTCCCCCCCGCCGAAGCTCCTCAGCCGGGACATCAAGACCATCGTCAACGCCGGCCTCGCGCGCCGGCACGCCGCCGAGCGGCGCTTTCGCTGGTACGGCCTGATCGCCATTACGCTGGGCTTGACCTTCGTGGTGCTGATGTTCGCCAACATCATCGGCAAGGGCTATCCCGCGTTCTGGCAAACCTACATCCAGGTACCGATCACCTTCGACGCCGCCGTGATCGATCCCCAGGGCAACCGCGACCCCCAGGCCATCGAGACCGCCGATTACGCCGCGCTGGTTCGCGCCGGAATGCGTCAACTGTTCCCCAACGCGCAGGGTCGGCTGGAACTACGGGCCCTGTATGGCCTGGTCAGTGCCGACGCCGCCTACGCGCTGCAAGGTCAGGTACGGCAAAACCCCGCCCTGATCGGCGCCGAGCAGGACATCTGGCTGCTGGCCAGCGCCACGGTGGATACCCTGGTCAAGGGCAACATCGACCGTAAGCTCGACGAGTCGGAACGGCCGATCAAGGACAACCAGATCGAATGGGTCGACAAGCTGCAAGACGCCGGCAAGATCGAGAAGCAGTTCAACACCATCCTGTTCACCAGTGGCGATTCCCGCGAGCCGGAACAGGCCGGCATTCGCGGCGCGCTGATGGGATCGTTCTTCACTCTCCTGGTCACCTTCCTGCTGTCGTTCCCGATCGGCGTGGCCACGGCGGTGTATCTCGAAGAATTCGCGCCGAAAAACCGCTGGACCGATCTGATCGAGGTCAACATCAACAACCTGGCGGCGGTGCCGTCCATCGTGTTCGGCCTGCTGGGGCTGGCGGTGTTCATCAACTTCTTCGGCCTGCCCCGCTCCGCGCCGCTGGTCGGCGGCCTGGTGCTGAGCCTGATGACGCTGCCGGTCATCATCATCGCCGGCCGGGCCGCCCTGACCTCGGTGCCGCCTTCCATTCGCGAGGCGGCGCTGGGCATGGGCGCGTCCAAGCTGCAAATGGTGGGGCATCACGTACTGCCGCTGGCCATGCCCGGCATGTTGACCGGCTCGATCATCGGCATGGCCCGCGCGCTGGGCGAATCGGCCCCGCTGCTGATGATCG
>CALGOO010000054.1 GCA_937960715.1 uncultured Candidatus Competibacteraceae bacterium | reverse complement strand
GGAAGGAAACCGCCCGCGTTCCGGTACGCGGTCAGCCGGTGTTCGTGGTCGCCCGTCCCGACGGCCGGCAAGTCTGGGTCAATTTCGCCTTCCCGGACAACGGATTCGTGCAGGTGATCGATACGTTGACTGGGCGGATCGTGCAGACGCTGGAACCGGGCAAGGCGGTGTTGCACCTGGAATTTACCCCACGTGGCGAGGCGGTGTGGATTTCGGCCCGCGACGACAACAAGGTGGTGGTCTACGACACCGCCAGTTTCGCCAAGCGGGCCGAATTGCCAGTGGAAAGTCCCAGCGGCATTTTCTTCACTTCGCGCGCCCACCGCATCGGGTTCTGAGATGAGCGGCGCCAACCTCGAATTGCTCAACCGTTTCCAGCGCGATTTTCCGCTGACGACGCATCCTTTCCGAATGATCGCCGAGCGTTTGGGATGGAGTGAAAACGAGGTGCTGGCGGCATTATGTCGGCTTCAGGAGGAGGGCAAGGTCAGCCGAGTTGGCGCGGTGTTTGCGGCTCGAAAGCTTGGCGCCAGCACGCTGGCGGCGCTAGCGGTTCCGCCGGGGCGGTTGGAAACGGTGGCGCAACGGGTGAACGAGTATCCCGAAGTCAACCACAACTACCAGCGCGAGCACGATTTCAATCTCTGGTTCGTGTTGACCGCCGCCACGGTGGCCCGCCTGCGCGCGGTGCTGGCGGAAATCGAGGGTGACACCGGCTTGCCGCTGCTGGACTTGCCGTTGCTGGAGGAGTTTCACATCGACCTTGGTTTCGATTTGCGCGACGGTGGACGCGCTAAATCTCTCGCTCCAACCTTCTCGCTGATGTCTGGAAGAGAGGGGAAGGATCGGGTGGATCCCGGTGAGGCGGATCGAAGCCTGTTAGCGGCGTTGCAGGAAGGTCTACCGCTGATCAGCCGCCCTTATCAGCTCCTGGCCCGGCGGTTGGGTCTGTCCGAGCAGACGGTTTTGGAGCGGCTGCGGTACTGGCTGGAACGGGGCGTAATCAAGCGATTGGGCGTCATCGTCCGCCATCGTGCGCTGGGCTACCGGGCCAACGCGATGGTGGTCTGGGACGTTCCCGACGCCGAGGTTGGCGCGGTCGGGCGAGCGCTGGCGGCGGAAGCCGGCGTCAACCTCTGCTACCGCCGACCGCGCCGTTTGCCGCACTGGCCCTATAACCTGTTCTGCATGATACACGGGCGCGAGCGCGAGCAAGTGCTGGAGCGGATCGGACAGATGCGAGTCGGTCGGGGATTGGCGGCCTATCCCCATGCCGTGTTGTTCAGCACCCGCTGTTTCCGGCAGCGGGGCGCGTATTACCTGCCATTGACGGCGCCATCGTCGCGAGCTCCTCTCACGCTTGACGCTAACCCCTCTTCCAGTGGGAGCGGGGTAGGGGTGAGGGTGGGTCATGAGAGCCAGACAGAACGGTGGCTATCGAATGTGGAAAGCGTGGCATGGACGACTTGAAACGTCGCCTGATCGATGAATGGCAAGGCGGATTCCCCCTGTGCGAGCAGCCGTTCGTGGTGATGGCCGAGCGGCTGGATTCCAGCGAAGACGCCGTGCTGCAAGCCCTGCGGGAATTGTTGGCCGATGGCGTGCTGACCCGCTTCGGGCCGCTGTATCAGATCGAGCGGCTGGGCGGCGCGTTTTCGCTGGCGGCCTTGCAAACGCCGGAGGCGGACTTCGACCGAATCGCGTCTATCGTCAACGGTTTTCCGGAAGTCGCCCACAACTACCGACGCGAGCACACCTTCAATATGTGGTTCGTGCTGGCGACCGAAACGCCCGCCGGGATGAACGATGCCATTGAGCGGATTGCGGCGACGACCGGCTTGCCGGTATTCAATTTTCCCAAGGAACGAGAATATTTCATCGAAGCGCGGTTTGCGGTGGGGGCGGGCAAGGTTCGCGGGACCGCTTCCTCCCCTCCCCCAGCCTTTCTCCCGCTAGGTGAGAGGGGAGTTGCCATGCAGGCATTGAAGCCGCTCGTTCTTGCCACTCAAGCCGGTTTGCCGCTGGTCCCGCAACCCTATCATGCCATCGCCGCGCGATTGGGCACCGGCGCGACAACGATCATCGCCGGCCTCCGAGTCTTGCTGGACGCCGGCGCGATCCGCCGCATCGGCGTGGTGCCGAACCATTACCGCATCGGTTACGCCGCCAACGGCATGACGGTGTGGGA
>CALGOO010000053.1 GCA_937960715.1 uncultured Candidatus Competibacteraceae bacterium | reverse complement strand
CGGGCCAGCATCCAGTTGATGTTGCCGCGCAGGGTGTTGATCTCGCCGTTGTGGCACAGGTAACGGAACGGGTGGGCCAGCGCCCAGGAGGGGAAGGTGTTGGTGGAGAAGCGCTGGTGGACCAGGGCCAGGGCCGATGCCAGCCGCTCGTCGCGCAGATCGGGGTAGTACACGCCGATGTTGCGCGCCAGGATCATCCCCTTGTACACCAGGGTGCGGGACGAGAACGAGGCGATGTAGAACTGCTGGCTACCAAGCAATTCCAGATCCCAGATGGCATGGTGGGTCTGCTTGCGGATGACGAACAGCTTGCGTTCGAAGGCGTCGGCGTCCGGGCAATTCGGGCCGCGTTGGACGAAGGCCTGACGCACCACCGGCTCGGACGGGCGCACGCTGCGGCCCAGGCAGGAGTTGTCGGTGGGCACGTCGCGCCAGCCCAGGAAGAGCTGGCCCTCGGCGGCGACGGTGCGCTCCAGGGCGGCCTCGCTCTGCGCGCGGGTCTGGGCGTCGCGGGGGAGGAAGACCATGCCGACTGCGTAGTCGCCGGGCGTGGGCAGGTCGAAACCGAGATCGGCGCACTCGGCCCGCAGGAAGGCGTCGGGGAGTTGCACCAAGATACCGGCGCCGTCGCCGGCCAGCGGGTCGGCGCCCACCGCGCCGCGATGGCTCAGGTTGGCCAGGATTTCCAGACCTTGGCGGACGGGCTGGTGGCTTTTGCGGTTCTTGATGTCGACGACGAAACCGATGCCGCAGGAATCATGCTCGTTACGCGGGTCATAGAGTCCTTCGGAGGCGGGTGGGCGGGTCATGCTCATGAGTCATTCCTCAAAAATAACAGCGGCTGATGGCTTCCCTGCTCGAACGGATCTCAAGCCGTTGATGGGCCGAAGACCGTAACAATCCCGAAAAATCGAGAAATTCAATACTACCGACCCGATGACCGTTCGCGCAACCGCCGCGATGGCAGCGTCGCCGACCTGTCTGTTCGAAAGGACCGGCGACGAAAAAGTCAACGCTAGGGTCAAACCACGCCCTGGTCGATCATGGCGTCGGCGACCTTGCGGAAGCCGGCGATGTTGGCGCCGAGCACCAGGTTACCGGGCGCGCCGAACTCCTTGGCGGTTTCGCTGGCGGTACGGTAGATGTTTTCCATGATCCGCTGGAGCTTGGCGTCCACTTCCTCGAAGGTCCACTGCAACATGCTGGCGTTCTGACTCATTTCCAACTGGCTGGTGGCAACGCCGCCGGCGTTGGCGGCCTTGGCCGGACCGTAGGCGATGCCGGCGGCCAGGAATTTGTCGATCGCGCCGGCGGTGGAGGGCATGTTGGCGCCCTCGGAAATGCAGATGCAGCCGTTCTTCAGCAATGCGGCGGCGTCTTCGTCGCTCACTTCGTTCTGGGTGGCGCTGGGGAAGGCGGCGTCGCAGGGCACGCTCCAGACGCCGTTGCGACCGGCGGGGTAATCGTCAATCGGGGTGTAGGCCGCGCTTGGCCGTTGCTCGGCGTAGCGGGTCAGTCGGGCGCGCTCCACTTCCTTGACGTGCTTGAGGAGGCTCAGGTCGATGCCGCGCTCGTCGTGAATCATGCCGTTGGAGTCACTGACGGTGATCGGTTTCGCGCCGACCTGATAGAGCTTTTCGATGGTGTAGATGGAGACGTTGCCGGAGCCGGAAACGGTGCAGACCTTGCCTTCCAGGGAGTCGCCGCGTTCGGCCAGCATGTTCTGGGCGAAGTAGACCGCGCCGTAGCCGGTGGCCTCGGTGCGCACCAGCGAGCCGCCCCAGTTCAGGCCCTTGCCGGTCAGCACGCCTTCGTAGCGGCCGGTCAGGCGCTTGTACTGACCGTAGAGATAACCGATCTCGCGGCCGCCGACGCCGATGTCGCCGGCCGGTACGTCGATGGTGGCGCCGATGTGGCGGAACAGTTCGGTCATGAACGACTGGCAGAACCGCATGATTTCATTGTCGGACTTGCCCTTGGGATCGAAGTTGGAGCCGCCCTTGGCGCCGCCGATGGCCAAGCCGGTTAGGGAGTTTTTGAAAATCTGCTCGAAGCCCAGAAACTTGATGGTGCCGGCGGTGACATTGGGATGGAAGCGCAGACCGCCCTTGTAGGGGCCGATCGCGGAGTTGAATTCGATGCGATAGCCCTTGTTGACCTGCACGTTGCCCCGGTCATCGACCCAGGCGACCCGGAACAGAATCTGCCGCTCCGGCTCGACGATACGCTGGATGATGTTGTGCTTCTGGTACTTGGGGTTGCGGTCGAGCAGGGGCTTGAGAGAGGAGAGCACTTCCTCGGCGGCTTGGTAGAACTCGCCCTGGGCCGGGCTGGATTGCCGGAGGTAGTTGATCGTGTCGTGGATATAGGAAGACATAACGGGGTTTTTCCTTGATTTGATTTGGATTTTGGTCGCGAACCTTCGCTCCGCCGGACAAACCCGCCCGGTTCGAAGCGGCGGAAGTTTAATCTTTGAGCCGATGCCGTTCCATGGTTTCGTGCCATTCCTTTTGCCATTCCTTTTCCTTGGCGCGCGGGTACAGGCCGGTGGTGTCGATGCGGACTGCATAAGAAATCGCGTTCCAAGCCTATTTCATTCCTTAAAACAGCCAGAAAGCTTGTGCAACAAGCTGTCATTTTATTAAAATTACAAATCAATAATTTTAGTTTGGATTTGTAAGATGATTCCCCGCACCGCGACGAGCACCTTGCATCGTCTGGCGAAAGGTTTCCCGATCATCGTCTTGACGGGGCCACGTCAGTCGGGCAAAACAACTTTGGCGAAGGCCACGTTCACCGATAAACCCTATGTTTCACTGGAAAATCCGGATGAGCGCGAATTTGCCGAGCGCGATCCGCGCCGGTTTCTGCGGCGATTTGCCGAGGGCGCCATTCTGGACGAGGCACAGCGCTGTCCGGCGTTACTGTCCTGGGTGCAAGGGTTGGTGGACGAACGAGGCCGGATGGGTGATTTCATTCTGACCGGTTCCGCTCAGTTCGATTTAATGTCCGGCGTGACCCAGTCCCTCGCCGGCCGGGTGGGGCGCGTCGAGTTGTTGCCCTTGTCGGCGGGCGAACTGGCGGGGGTGGATCGGCAGCCGCGTTCATTGGAAGTGATGCTCTGGCAGGGCGGATATCCGGCGCTTTATGACCGCGATCTGTCGCCGGACGACTGGTTTCCGAACTATGTCGCGACCTATCTGGAACGCGATGTCCGGCAATTGATCGCCATCCGCGATCTGACCCAGTTTCAGCGTTTTGTGCGGATGTGCGCGGCGCGATCCAGCCAGATGCTCAACCTGACCGCCCTGGGCGCCGATTGCGGCGTTTCGGCGGTGACGGCGCGCGACTGGCTGTCGGTGCTGGAGGCGAGTTATCTGGTCATGCGCCTGCCGCCGTATCACCGTAATTTCGGCAAGCGGTTGGTCAAAACCTCGAAGCTGTATTTCCTGGATGTCGGGCTGATGGCCTGGCTGTTGGGCATTCGCGACGCGGCGAGCATCGAGACGCATGCGGCGCGCGGTGCATTGTTTGAAACCTGGGTCGTCAGCGAACTGGTCAAACGGCGATTCCATGCAGGTCAGCCGGCTGACCTGTATTTCTGGCGCGATCATGTCGGCCACGAGGTCGATGTGCTGTACGAAACCCCGCGGGGACTGCAAGCCATCGAGATCAAATCGGGCAGCACATTTGCCGCCGACTGGCCACAGTCCGCCCAAAAATGGCGGACCCTGGCCGGGAACGATGCCTTGCCACCGATTCTGGTGTATGGCGGGGAGGGGCGCTATGAGCGGGAAGGGCTCCAGGTCGTGGGATGGCGTCTGATCGATCATCGGTAAGCGCGATTCATTCCTTGAGCCGGTGGCGTTCCATGGTTTCGTGCCATTCCTTTTCCTCGGCGTGCAGGTACAGGCCGGTGGTGTCGATGCGAGCGTGGCGGGCGTTGCGCTGGAGGAATTGAATATCGATGCCGGCGTCGGCCTGGTGGGTGATGCTGGTGTGGCGGAACCAGTGGGTGGAGGCGCGGCGCAGCTTGTCGGCCTGATGGGGATCGTCCGCTTCCAGCCGGGCCGCCGCTTTCGCCACCAGGTCCTTGACGATGCGGTAGATCATGTTGTCGCCGATGCCGCTGGTGCCCTTGAGATTGAGCACCAGCGGGGTGGTCTCGTCCGGCGCGGGCAGGGGTGGCAAGCCGTGAAAGCGCCGGTAGTCGCGCAGGGCTTGTAGCATGTCCTGATTGACCGGCACCTGGGCTTCCTTACGGCCCTTGCCGATCACCCGCCACCACCAGCGCCCGCGAATCTGGACGAAGCTGCTCATGGTGTGTTCCGCGACTTCGCTGACGCGGGGACCGAGCAGGTAGAGCAGGGCGGTCAGATACCTGGCGCGGGCATGGTGCTGGCAGTCGCGTTCGCTGTCGCGGGGCAGTTCGTCGACCGTGGCGAGCAGGGCTTGCCATTGGTCGTGTTCGAGAAAGCGTTCCACCTGGCGTATGGGTTGATGGCCGCGACTTCGGCGGCGAGCCAGCGCCAGCGGGTTGCCGGCGAGATAGCCGGCCTTGACCAGGTAGCTGAACAGGGAATTGATGATCAACATGGCCAGTTTGCGGCTGGCGGGACTGAGCGGCCCCATAAAGGGTCGCCAACGGGAATTGAAACGCGGTGCCTTTTGCCCGCACCAGCGGTCACGAGGTTGCGGGTCGGCGAGAAAGATTTCGTACAGGATGCAATCCTCGCGGGTCAGGCTGGACAGTGGTTTGCCGCGCTCCAGCAGCGCCCACAACAGCAGGCGCTCGGCTTCCTTGCGGTAGTTGCGCAGCGTTTGCGGCGAGTCGTGGAACTCGGCGAGCCAAGCTTGTACCGCTTCCAGGTCGTTGCCGGCGGCCAGTTGGCAGACCACGTCCGGCCCGGCGCGGTTGCCACCGGCGCGGCCGTCCAGCTCGTCGGGGAGGCGCAGGCGTTCCAGGGGCAGGGGAGGGGCGCTTTCTTCGTTTTGATGGAGAACGATGGGGGAGGGGGACGCAACGCTCATGAGGTCAGTTCCGGCTCTGGGTTTTCAGGTGAGCGGATGTGGCAATTCCAGCAGATTTTACGGTTGTTCCAGCGCCCGTTGCCGGACCTGTTCGAGAAGCTGGTCCACCCCGGTTTGCAGTTCATCCACATCCACCGGGCGCTGGCGGAGCCACTGTTCGAGCGGGTGAAAGGCCGGGTCGGCGAGCA
>CALGOO010000052.1 GCA_937960715.1 uncultured Candidatus Competibacteraceae bacterium | reverse complement strand
CTGGTGGCGGGCGTCGCCCACGAACTCAACACGCCCCTGGGCAATGCTCGCGTGGTCGCCGGCAGTCTGGGCGAACACCTGCGCGACTTCGCCGTCGCCGTCGACGCCGGCGCTCTGCGCCGCTCCCAGGTGGACGCCTTCCTCGGTCGAAGCCGGGAGGCGGTCGACCTGCTGGAGCGCAACACCGCCCGCGCCGCCGACCTGATCGGCCATTTCAAGCAGGTGGCGGTGGACCAGACCAGCGCCCGCCGCCGCCGCTTCGACCTGCGCCAGACCGTCGAGGAGTTGCTGGCCACCCTGCAACCCCAGTTCAGGCACACCGCCCATCGGGTCGAGCTGGACATCGCCCCCGGCCTGGAGCTGGACAGCTATCCCGGTCCGCTGGAGCAGGTCATCGCCAATCTGGTCAGCAACTCCCTCACCCACGGCTTCGCGGGCGGGGAGGCCGGTTGTATCCGGGTCGAAGCCGCCTCCCTGGACGCCGGTCACATCCGGCTGCGCTACGGCGACGACGGCGTCGGCATCCCGGACGCGATCCAGCGCCGCATCTTCGATCCCTTCTTCACCACCCGGCTGGGCGGCGGCGGCAGCGGGCTGGGGCTGTACATCGTCTACAACCTGGTGACCGGGGTGCTCGGCGGCACCATCCAGGCGAACAACTCGCCGGGGCGCGGCGCGATCTTCGACCTGACCTTGCCCCGCGCCGCGCCCAATCAACCCGTCGGCGGTGTTGCCCCCGTGGACGTGGAGATTGGCGAAATGGCCACAGGGCATTGACCATAACTCCAGTTGACGAATCCATGGCCACGCCCGAGGCGCCACCCTTGAACCCTTTCGCTACTACCTCCACTCCGAACGCCTTGCTGTTCTGGATCAGCATGGAGGGCCGCTTTCTCGACGCCAACGCCCCGGCCTGTCATGCCCTCGGTTACAGTCGGCAAGAATTGCGAACCCTGGCGCTATGGGACATCGATCCGGCATTTCCCCGCGACCGCTGGCCCGACCACTGGCGGGAATTGCGCCAAGCCGGAACGCTCCATTTCCAAACCAGCCATCGCCATCGGGATGGCTCGTTGTCTCCGGTCGAAGTGTTCGCTCATCACCTCGATCTGGACGGCCACGAATACAACTGCGCCTTGGTTCACCCGCTCACCGCGCGGCGGCGACCGGAAGCCGCCCCGCGCCAGAGCGAGGAGCACCCGACTCTCACGCTGCCGGTTTCCGGCCAGGGTTCGCACGACATCGATCTCGCCGCCGGCCGGGCCGTGCTCGGCGACCTCAAGGCCGCCGAAGCCAAATTGCGCTATCACCTGGACCTGGAACAGGCGGTGGCCGAGATTTTGGCGCTGATGATCAAGTGCGACTGGGAGGATTTCGATACTTGCGTCAACTGGACGCTGGAACGCATCGGCCGCCTGACTCGGGCCGATCGCGGCCATCTTTTCACGCTCGGGCCCGATGGCCTGACCCTGAGCAACACCCACGAGTGGTGCGCGCCGGGCATCCACCCCCAAATTCAGGACTCGCAAAACCGGCCCATCACCGATTACCGACCCTTTCACGACTTTCTGCGCCGCGACGAGGTTGTCCTCGCCCAAACCGCCCGGCTGCCGGACGAGGCCCCTCTCAAAACGATCCTGCTGAAGGGCAACGTCCGCACGATGATTTGCGTCCCCATCCATTGGGGTGGAAATCCGCGCGGCTTCGTCGGTTTCGACACCGTGACCACCGAGCGCGCCTGGCTGGACGAAGAAATCCGGCTGTTGCGGATGGTGGCGGAGATCGTCGTTCACACCCTGCAACACCATGAATCCCACCGAACCTTGCGCGACAACGCGTGCTTCTTGGAGCATCTGGACCGGATTTCGCGCATTCTCACCCATCGAGAGCACGGGGCCGACATCCTGGCCGAACTGGCCACCGCGATCCTGGAAATCTTCCAGACCGACCGCGTCTTCCTGTTGTACCCCTGCGACCCAGACGCCGCCCGTTGCCGCGTCGCCATGGAGGCGGCCCGGCCCGAATACGCCGGCGCCTTCGTCTCCGGCGATCTCGTCATCGACGAGGCTCTCGAGGCCATTCTCCAGCCGGCGCTGCGCCACGCGGAGCCCGTAATCTCCAGCTTGGCCGGCCCATCCCGGTCCCTGGGCATCGCTTGCCACGGCGTCCAGACCCAAATGGCCATCGTGCTCCGTCCCCAGGGAGACCAGCCGTGGCTGCTGGGCCTGCACCAGTGCGCCTATCTCCGGTACTGGACCAGCGCGGAGCGACGGTTGTTTCAGACCATCGCCGAGCGAATGAGCGACGCCCTTTCCGGCCGTTTGCTGCTCCGACAGCTTCAGGAAAGCGAGGAACGGTATCGAGCGATTTTCGAGAACGCGCACGACGCCATCATCGTGCATGATGACCGAGGCGCCCTTCAGGCGGTCAACGGAACCATGCTCGCCCTGTATGGCTTGACCAGGGAGGACGCCCTGAAGGCCACGGTTTTCAATCTGTCCGGGCCGGGCAACCCCCTGGAGCGGCTCGAGGAGTTTTGGGCGCGGGCCTTGTGGGGCGAGATGCCGTGTTTCGAATGGAATGCGCGCAAGCCCAGGGACGGAACCTGTTTTCCCGTCGAAGTCATGCTTAGAGCCATGCGATTCGGCGACAAAAATTACATTCTCGCCAATGTTCGGGACATCACCGCGCGCAAGCGGGCGGAAGCGGAGCTGGAACGGCATCGGGACCACC
>CALGOO010000051.1 GCA_937960715.1 uncultured Candidatus Competibacteraceae bacterium | reverse complement strand
CTTCGCCATCCGCGAGGGGGGACGCACCGTCGGCGCCGGCGTCGTCGCCAAGATCGTCGAGTGAGCGCCATGACCACGACTGCCAGTCAGCGCATCCGCATCCGCCTGAAAGCGTTCGATCACCGACTGATCGATCAGTCAGCGCGGGAAATCGTCGAGACCGCCAAGCGCACCGGCGCCCAGGTCCGTGGCCCGATTCCGTTGCCAACCAAGGTCGAGCGCTTCACCGTGCTGGTTTCACCGCATGTCAACAAGGATGCCCGCGATCAATACGAGCTGCGCACCCACAAACGGCTCATGGATATCGTGGATCCCACCGACAAGACCGTGGATGCACTGATGAAGCTTGATCTTGCCGCCGGTGTGGACGTGCAAATCAAGCTGAACTAGGCGCTTGTAATCCGGGCCACGAGGGGCAGCCTTCCCTTCCTCTGGCCTGAAGTCGCCCCTATCCGAGGTTACTGAAAAATGGCACTAGGACTCATCGGCCGCAAGGCCGGCATGACGCGCCTGTTCACGGAGGACGGTGTTTCGATTCCCGTCACCTTGATCGAGGTCGAGCCGAATCGCGTCACCCAAGTCAAGACCGAGGCCACCGACGGTTACCGCGCCCTGCAGGTGACGGTGGGCGCGCGCCGGGCCAGCCGGGTGACCAAGCCGATGGCCGGTCATTTCGCCAAGGCTGGGGTCGAGCCGGGTCGCGGCTTGTGGGAATTTCGGCTGGCGGATGGCGAAGGCATCGATATTGGCGTCGGCGCCGAACTGAAAGCGGATTTGTTCCAGACCGGCCAGAAGGTGGACGTGACTGGCGCCACCATCGGCAAGGGGTTCGCCGGCACCATCAAGCGCCACCATTTTCGCAGCCAGCGCGCCAGCCACGGCAACTCGCTGTCCCATCGCGCTCCTGGGTCCATCGGCCAGAACCAAAGTCCGGGCCGAGTGTTCAAGGGCAAGAAAATGGCTGGCCATCTCGGCGCGGCGCGACGTTGTGTCCAGAATCTGGAAGTGGTTCGGGTGGATGTCGAGCGCAATCTGCTGGCAATCAAGGGAGCGGTGCCTGGCGCCAAGGGTGGTGATGTCGTGGTCAAGCCCGCCGTGAAGGCGCGCCGGTAAGGGGGCGAACATGGAACTTCAGATCAAGAACGCAAGCGGCGCGGCCTCCGGTCAAGTCGCCGTCGCCGACGAAACCTTTGCCCGGCCGTTCAACGAGGCGCTGGTGCATCAGGTGGTGGTGGCGTATCTGGCGGGGGGACGGGCCGGCACTCGCGCCCAAAAGAACCGCTCCGACGTGCGCGGTGGCGGCGCCAAGCCCTGGCGGCAGAAAGGCACCGGTCGCGCCCGCGCCGGCTCCAGTCGCAGTCCGCTCTGGCGGGGCGGCGGCGTGACTTTCGCGGCCCGGCCGCAAGATCACTCGCAGAAGGTCAACCGCAAGATGTATCGCGCCGCGATGCGCGCCATCCTTTCCGAGTTGCTGCGCCAGGATCGATTGCTGGTGGTGGACGCGCTCGACGTTCCGGAAATCAAGACCCGGCTCATGGTCGACCGGTTGGCGGCGCTGGGCCTGGCCGATCGGCGGCGGATAGTGTTGGTGGCCGAGGAGGTGGACAGGAACCTGTGCCTGTCGGCGCGCAATCTGCCGGGGGTGGCGGTGAGCGACGTGCATGGCCTGGATCCGGTCAGTCTGGTCGGCGCGGATGCGGTGGTGATGACGGTGGACGCGGTTCGGCGCGTCGGAGAGTGGCTGGCATGAACGAAGAGCGCCTGCTGAAGATCCTGTTGGCTCCGCACGTTTCCGAGAAAAGCAACCGTCTCGGCGAACGTTATAACCAGGTGGCGTTCAAGGTGAGCCGCGACGCCACCAAGCCGGAGATCAAGGATGCCGTGGAGTTGCTGTTCAAGGTCAAGGTCGAGGGCGTGACGGTTCTCAACGTCAAGGGCAAGCGCAAGCGGTTCGGCGCGCTGTCCGGCCGGCGTTCCGACTGGAAAAAGGCTTATGTCTCCCTGGAGGCTGGCCACGAGATCGATTTCCAGATGGCCCAGTGAGCGGGCGCTCGTCGCCCCGGCATACGAGAGAAAGGTAAATTCCATGCCCATCGTCAAGACCAAACCCACCTCGCCGGGCCGGCGCTTCGTGGTCAAGGTCGTCAACCCCGAACTGCACAAGGGTCGACCCCACGCCCCGCTGTTGGAAAAGCAGACCCGCAAGGGCGGCCGCAACAACATGGGCCGCATCACCACCCGGCATCAGGGGGGCGGCCACAAGCAGCACTACCGGCTGATCGATTTCAAGCGCGACAAGGACAGCATTCCCGCCAAGGTCGAGCGGCTGGAATACGACCCTAACCGCAGCGCCCACATCGCGCTGCTGCTCTACGCCGACGGCGAACGCCGCTACATCATCGCCCCGCGCGACGTGGGCGTGGGCGCGACCCTGATGTCCGGTCCGGCGGCGGCGATCAAGGCCGGCAACGCCCTGCCGTTGCGCAACGTCCCGGTTGGCAGCCAGGTGCATTGCGTGGAGTTGCGCCCCGGCAAGGGCGCGCAACTGGCCCGCAGCGCCGGCGCCTCGGTGCAGTTGATCGCCCGCGAAGGCAACCATGCCACCCTGCGGATGCGTTCCGGCGAAATCCGCAAGGTCCATGCGGACTGCAAGGCAACCATCGGCGGGGTTGGCAACGAGGAACACAACCTGCGTTCGCTTGGCAAGGCCGGCGCCAAACGCTGGCGAGGAATTCGGCCCACGGTGCGCGGGGTGGCCATGAACCCGGTGGATCACCCGCATGGCGGCGGCGAGGGCCGCACCTCCGGCGGGCGCCATCCGGTCTCGCCGTGGGGCACGCCGACCAAGGGCTACAAGACCCGCTCGAACAAGCGCACCGACCACCTGATCGTGCGCCGGCGTAACGTGAAATAACGAGGAATCCGTCCAGTGCCACGTTCGATCAAGAAAGGGCCGTTTGTCGATCTTCACCTGGTCAAGAAGGTGGAGCAGGCGGTCGCCACTCACGCCAAGCGGCCGATCAAGACTTGGTCGCGGCGGTCGATGATCCTGCCCGAAATGATTGGCCTGACCATCGCCGTGCATAATGGTCGCCAGCATGTGCCGATTCTCGTTACGGAGAACATGGTCGGTCACAAGCTGGGTGAGTTCGCCGCCACCCGCACCTATCGCGGGCATGCGGCGGACAAGAAATCCAAATAAGGAGGCGAAACCGTGCAAGCCGTCGCGATCATGAAACATGCCCGCATTTCGCCGCAGAAGGCCCGCCTGGTCGCCGATCAGGTGCGCAGCTTGCCGGTGGACCGTGCCCTGAATCTGTTGAAGTTCAGCGACAAGAAGGCGGCCCCGTTGATCCGAAAGGTGCTGGAATCGGCCATTGCCAACGCCGAGCACAACCAGGGCGCCGATGTCGATGAGCTGAAGGTCGCCGCCATTTGCGTGGACGGTGGTCCGGTGCTGAAGCGGATGCACGCGCGCGCCAAGGGCCGCGGCAATCGCATCGTCAAGCGCACCAGTCATATCACGGTCACCGTGGCCGAGCGATAGGAGCGGAAACGACATGGGTCAAAAAGTCAGTCCCACGGGAATCCGCCTGGGCATCGCCACCGACTGGGCGTCCAAATGGTATGCCAGCAGCAAGAATTTCCCCGATCTGCTGGAAACCGATCTGAAGGTGCGCCAGTTCCTGAAAAAGAAACTGGCCAACGCCTCGGTCAGCCGGATTCAGATCGAACGGCCGGCCCGTCTGGCGCGCATCACCGTGCATACCGCCCGGCCCGGAGTGGTGATCGGCAAGAAGGGCGAGGATATCGAAGCCTTGCGCAAGGCCGTCGCCAAGATGATGCGGCTGGACGTCAAGGACTTGCAGATCAACATTGAGGAGATTCGCAAGCCGGAGCTGGATGCTCAACTGGTCGCCGAAGGCGTGGCCCAGCAACTGGAGCGGCGCATCATGTTCCGGCGGGCGATGAAGCGCTCGGTGACCAACGCCATGCGCCTGGGCGCGCTCGGGATCAAGATTCAGGTTTCCGGTCGGTTGAACGGCGCCGAAATCGCGCGCAGCGAATGGACCCGCGAAGGGCGAGTGCCATTGCATACCCTGCGCGCCAACATCGATTATGGCTTGGCCGAGGCCCGGACCACTTATGGCGTGATCGGGATCAAGGTCTGGATTTTCAAGGGCGAGGTCTTCGGTTTCGACCGGCCGGGCGAGACCAAGCCCGACAAGGCGTCCGTCAACTGAACGCCCGAAATCGTGTGGATAGACGAGACGGAACATGTTACAGCCGAAAAGAACGAAATTCCGCAAGCAGCGCAAGGGACGCAACACGGGCGTCGCCACCAGCGGCGTCCAGGTGAGTTTCGGTGAATACGGATTGAAATGCACCACGCGCGGGAGGCTGACCGCCCGCCAGATCGAAGCCGCGCGCCGCGCCATCAACCGCTACATCAAGCGCGGCGGCAAGGTGTGGATCCGCATCTTCCCCGACAAGCCCATCACCAAGAAACCGTTGGAAGTGCGCATGGGCAGTGGCAAGGGCGGCGTCGAGTACTGGGTGGCGCCCGTCAAGCCGGGCCGCGTCCTGTATGAAGTGGAAGGGGTGACCGAGGACATCGCCCGGCAGGCGTTCCGCCTGGCGGCGGCCAAGCTCCCGGTGCAGACGGTTTTCGTAACCCGGACGGTGATGTGATGAAGGCGAGCGAGTTGCGACAGAAAAATGTGGACGAACTGGAGCGGGAGCTGCTGGCGTTGCTGCGCGAGCAGTTCAACCTGCGAATGCAGAAAGCCACCAACCAAGCCACCAAGCCTCATTTGTTTCGGCAGGCGCGCCGCAATGTTGCCCGGGTCAAGATGGTGTTAGGCGAGAAGGCGAAACAGGCATGACGATGGACACCCGGGTGGAGCGCGCCCTGAGTGGGCGCGTGACCAGCGACAAAATGGATAAGACCATCACCGTGGCGGTCGAGCGGCTGGTCAAGCATCCCGTTTATGGCAAATATGTGCGCCGGACCACCAAGCTGCATGCTCACGACGAGTGCAACGAGTGCCGAATGGGCGACCTGGTGACCATCAAGCAGTGTCGGCCCCTGTCCAAGACCAAATCCTGGACGCTGGTCGCGGTGGTCGAGCGCGCGGAGTGACCGTCCCAGCGGGCCGGAACTGTCTGCACAGACGGTGTTTCCCCTCATCCGTGAACGGAATGTAGAACCATGATTCAGATGCAAACAATGTTGGAAGTCGCCGATAACAGCGGCGCTCGCCGGCTGATGTGCATCAAGGTGCTGGGCGGCTCCCATCGCCGCTACGCGCATATTGGCGACATCATCAAGGTCAGCATCAAGGACGCCATCCCCCGTGGCAAGGTCAACAAGGGCGAGGTCTACAACGCCGTGGTGGTGCGCACCCGCAAGGGCGTGCGCCGGCCGGACGGCTCGCTGATCCGCTTCGACGGCAACGCGGCGGTGCTGCTCAACAACAAGCTGGAGCCGATCGGCACCCGCATCTTCGGGCCGGTCACCCGCGAGTTGCGCAGCGAGCGGTTCATGAAGATCATTTCCCTGGCCCCCGAAGTGTTGTGAAGGTGAGACGGCAATGCGCAGAATTCGAAAGGACGACGAGGTCGTTGTCATCGCTGGCAAGGATAAGGGCCGGCGCGGCAAGGTGATGCGGGTGCTGGAAGACGGCGAACGGGTGATCGTGGCTGGGGTCGGCCTGATCAAGCGGCATACCAAGCCCAATCCAGCGCGCGGCGTGGCGGGCGGCATCGTTGAGCGCGAGGCGTCGGTTCATGTGTCCAACGTGATGCTGTTCAACCCCCTCGCCAAAAAAGGCGATCGGGTCGGGTTTCGGGTGTTGGAGGACGGCCGCAAGGTGCGCTACTTCAAATCCAACAACGAAGTCGTGGATGTTTGAGGAGAGACCCGTGGCTCGACTGCAACGATACTATCGCGAGACCGTGGCGCCCAGGCTGCGCGAGCAGTTCGGCTATCGCAACGTCATGGAAGTGCCCCGAATCACCAAGGTCACCTTGAACATGGGGGTTGGCGAGGCGGTGGCCGACAAGAAAATCATGGAGCACGCGGTCGGCAATCTGACTCAGATTGCTGGCCAGAAGCCGATCGTGACGTTGTCGCGCAAGTCCATCGCCGGCTTCAAGATTCGCGCCGGTTGGCCGATTGGGTGCAAGGTGACGTTGCGGCGCGACCGGATGTACGAATTCCTGGATCGCCTGATCAATATCGCCATCCCCCGCATCCGCGATTTTCGCGGGTTCAGTGCGCGCGCGTTCGACGGCCGCGGCAATTACAGCCTGGGCGTGCGCGAACAGATCATTTTTCCGGAAATCGACTACGACAAGATCGACGCCATTCGTGGCCTCGACATCACCATCACCACCACCGCGCGCACCGATGCGGAAGGACGCGCGCTGCTGGCGGCATTCGATTTCCCATTTCGGAATTGAGGATCGGGCTATGGCCAAACTGAGCATGACCAATCGCGAAATCAAGCGAGCGCGCGTCGTCGAACGGTATGCCACCCGGCGGGCCGAGTTGAAGGAAACCATCCGCAGCCCGGCCACCAGCGATGAGCGGCGGCGCGAAGCGCAGCAACGGTTGCAGGCGCTGCCGCGCGACGCCAGCCCGATTCGGCTGCGCAATCGCTGCCGGCTGACCGGTCGACCGCACGGTTTTTATCGCAAGTTTGGCTTGGGCCGCAACAAACTGCGCGAGGCCGCCATGCGCGGCGACGTGCCCGGTCTGGGCAAGGCCAGCTGGTGAACCACTAGCCGGCGCCACCCATGGCCTGGAACCCGAGACTCCTTAAGTTCGAGGTTCGCCCCGTCGGCGGCTTCGAGACTGACCACGTGGAGACATTCGATCGATGAGCATGACGGACCCCATCGCGGATATGCTGACGCGCATCCGCAATGCCCAGGCCGCCGCCAAGACCCAGGTTGGCATGCCGTCTTCCAAGGTGAAGACGGCCATCGCCCAGGTGCTGCGCGACGAGGGCTACATCAATGGCTACACGGTGGCGCAAACCGCCCCTGGCAAGGCCGAGTTGACGATCACGCTGAAGTATTTCGAAGGCCAACCGGTGATCGATCGGATCGAACGGGTCAGCCGTCCCGGCCGGCGGGTGTTCCGGGGCAAGGATGAACTGCCCAAGGTCATGGGGGGCTGGGGCGTGGCCATCGTGTCCACCCCCCAGGGTTTGATGAGCGACCGCGCCGCTCGCGCCGCTGGCCATGGCGGCGAAGTGCTGTGCATCGTGGCGTAGGGGGGCGATTCCATGGCAAGCGTCGTCAAGGAACAAAAGATTCGCACCTCGCGGGTCGGTAAGAAACCGATTCCCGTGCCTGCGGGCGTTAGCGTCGCCATCGAGGGCCAGGATGTCGCCATCAAGGGCGCCAAGGGCGTGGCCGAACTGCGCGTGCATCCGTGGGTCGTGGTCCAGCGGGAGGGCGACACGATCAGGGTTGCCGCGCGCCTGGTCACCAACGACGGCAAGCATCGAGCCATGACCGGCACCATGCGCGCCTTGCTCAACAACATGGTGATCGGCGTCACCCAGGGGTTCGAACGCAAGCTGCAACTGGTCGGCGTCGGCTACAAGGCCCAGGCGCAGGGCTCGGTGTTGAATCTGACGTTGGGATTCTCCCATCCGGTCGAATTCAAGATCCCGGAAGGCATCGCCATCCAAACGCCCAGCCAAACCGAGATTATCGTCCGCGGCGTGGACAAGCAACGGGTTGGCGAGGTCGCCGCCCAGATTCGCGCCTATCGGCCGCCCGAGCCTTACAAGGGCAAGGGCGTGCGTTACTCGGGCGAGACTATCATCCTGAAAGAAGCCAAGAAGAAGTAAGGATTCGCCATGGACAAGAAAGCAGCCGGTAAGAAGGCCGCGCGTCTGCGGCGCGGATTGCGAACTCGGCACAAGATTCGCGAGCTGGGCGCCTGCCGATTGTGCGTGCATCGCACGCCCAACCATATTTACGCCCAACTCATCAGCCCGGCTCCGACCGGTGACCGGACCTTGGCCGCCGCTTCCACCCTGGAGTTGCGCCAGACCCTCAAAAGCACCGGCAATGTCGAAGCGGCCAGGACGGTGGGCAAGGCCATCGCCGAGAAAGCCAGAGCGGTGGGCGTGACTCGGGTGGCGTTCGATCGCTCCGGTTTCAAATATCACGGCCGGGTCAAGGCGTTGGCCGACGCCGCCCGCGAGAACGGTTTGGAGTTTTAAGGAGCGGATATGGCGATGAATGTGGAAGGCTCCCAAAACAGCGATGGCTTGCAGGAGAAGTTGATCGCGGTCAATCGGGTGGCCAAGGTGGTCAAGGGTGGCCGGCAGTTCGGTTTTACCGCGTTGACCGTGGTGGGCGACGGCGGCGGCCGGGTGGGGTTGGGCTACGGCAAGGCCCGCGAGGTGCCGATGGCGATCCAGAAGGCGATGGACAAGGCCCGCAAGAACATGCGCGGCGTGCCGCTGAACGACAAGACCCTGCAATACCCGGTAACGTCCCGGCACGGCGCGGCGCGAGTGTTCATGCAGCCGGCTTCCGAGGGCACCGGCATCATCGCCGGCGGCGCCATGCGCGCCGTGTTCGAGGTCGTGGGCGTCAAGGACGTACTGGCCAAATGCATCGGTTCGCGCAATCCCATCAACGTGGTGCGGGCGACCATCCGTGGCTTGAGCGCCATGAAGTCGCCCGATTACCAGGCCGCCAAGCGCGGCAAGACCGTGGACGAGATTCGGAGCTGAGACCATGGCCGACAAGCTGAAAGTGACTTTGGTCAAAAGCGCGCATGGTCGGCTGGCCGCGCACCGGGCCTGCGTGCGTGGGCTGGGATTGCGGCGAACCCACAGTAGCGCGGTGGTGATCGACACCCCGGAAAATCGCGGCATGATTCGCAGGGTGTCGTACTTGCTGAAAGTCGAGGAGGCTTGAAGCCATGCGACTCAATACCCTCAAACCGGCGCCGGGCAGCCGGCCGGACAAGCAACGGGTCGGGCGTGGCATCGGGTCCGGCCTCGGCAAGACCGGTGGGCGTGGCCACAAGGGCCAGCACGCCCGGGCCGGCGGTTATCACAAGGTCGGGTTTGAAGGCGGTCAGATGCCCTTGCAGCGGCGCCTACCCAAGCGCGGGTTCCGCTCGATGACCGCCAAGCATATCGCCGAGGTGCGGTTGCGCGATCTGGTCAGGCTCTCCGTCGAAGTCATCGACCTGGCGGCCCTCAAGACGGCCAATGTCGTGCCGACCTTCGCCAAGAAGGCCAAGGTGATTCTCTCCGGCAAACTGGAAAAACCAGTGACCCTGCGCGGTCTGGCGCTGACGAAAGGCGCCCGGGCCGCGGTGCTGGCGGCTGGCGGGACCATCCAAGAGTAACCACGATGGCCGCCGCCCTGCCGGATCTCGGCAAAATGACCGAACTGCGCCAGCGCCTTCTGTTTCTGCTGGGGGCGCTGGTGGTGTTCCGTATCGGTACGCATATCCCGGTCCCCGGTATCGACCCGCACGCCATGGCGCAGTTGTTCGACCAGCAGCGCGGCACCATCCTCGACATGTTCAACATGTTTTCGGGCGGCGCGCTGGAGCGGCTGAGTCTGTTCGCGCTCGGGGTGATGCCCTATATCTCGGCCTCGATCATCCTGCAACTGATGTCCATGATAGTGCCGTCGCTGGAGCAGTTGCGCAAGGAAGGCGGCGCGGCGGGTCGTCATGCCTTGACCCGCTACACCCGCTATCTGACGGTGGTGCTGGCGGCGTTTCAGGCCATTGGCGTCAGCATTGCCTTGCAAAATCAGATTGTGGGCAACACGTCGGTCGTGATCGCGCCGGGAGTCGGCTTCATCATGACCGCCACCATCACCTTGGTGACGGGCACGATGTTTCTGGTCTGGCTGGGCGAGCAGGTGACCGAGCGCGGCATCGGTAACGGTATTTCCATGCTGATCTTCGCCGGTATCGTCGCCGGCCTGCCGCGGGCGGTGGGCGGCACCCTGGAGCTGGCCCGAACCGGAGAGCTGCATGTCATGCTGGTGCTGTTCCTGCTAGCGCTGAGCATTCTGGTCACCGGATTCGTGGTGTTCGTCGAGCGGGGCCAGCGCCGGATCACGGTCAACTACGCCAAGCGCCAGCAAGGCCGTAAGGTGTACGCCGCCCAAACCACTCATCTGCCGCTGAAGCTGAACATGTCGGGGGTGATTCCGCCCATCTTCGCATCCAGCCTGATTCTGTTTCCGGCGACCTTGGGCAGTTGGTTCGGCAATGCTCCCCGCATGGAGTGGCTGCGCGACATCAGCTCGACCCTGTCGCCGGGGCAACCGCTGTATGTGCTGTGCTACGCGGGTCTGATCATCTTCTTCTGTTTCTTCTACACCGCGCTGGTTTTCAACTCCAAGGAAACCGCCGACAACCTGAAGAAGTCCGGCGCGTTCATTCCGGGGATCCGTCCAGGCATGCAGACCGCGAACTACATCGACAAGGTGCTGACCCGGTTGACCTTGGTGGGCGCCGCATATATCACCGCCGTTTGCCTGTTGCCCGAATTCCTGATCCTGTACTGGCAGGTACCGTTCTATTTCGGCGGCACCTCGCTGTTGATCATCGTGGTGGTGGTCATGGATTTCATGGCCCAGGTCCAGGCGCATCTAATGTCGCATCAATACGAGAGCCTGCTGAAGAAGAGCAGTTTCAAGGGCCATGGTCTGTCGCGTTGAGCACGATCCGTATTGGATCGCACACCGCCCTCGCGCGGTGTTTCAAGTTTGGAGAACCCATTGATGAAAGTACGCGCCTCGGTAAAGAAAATCTGTCGCAACTGCAAGATCATTCGCCGCGATCGCGTGGTTCGGGTGATTTGCACGGACGCTCGCCACAAACAGCGGCAGGGCTAAAAGAACAATGGTCGTTATTGATTTACGTCGCCGGCTGAATTAAATTCTCGCTTCTTTGCGTGGCGAGCGCCCGGCGTGATGGGAGAAAGGCATGGCCCGTATTGCAGGTATCAATATTCCGGTCAGCAAGCATGCGGTGATCGCGCTGCAGGCCATTTACGGCATTGGCCAGACCCGCGCCCAGCGGATTTGCGTGGCGGCCAATGTCTCCCCAAGCCTCAGGGTCCGCGATCTGAGCGAAGCCCAGGTGGACGCCCTGCGCGCCGAAGTGTCCAAGTACACCGTGGAAGGCGACTTGCGCCGCGAGGTGTCGATGAGCATCAAGCGATTGATGGACCTCGGTTGCTATCGTGGCCTGCGGCATCGGCGTGGTCTGCCGGTGCGCGGCCAGCGCACCCGCACCAACGCCCGCACGCGCAAGGGTCCGCGTCGCGCGATTCGCAAGTAAGCAATCGGAAAATCCCGAAATTCCCCTGGCATAGGTCGGAGCATGGCAAAACCGGTTACCAAGACGCGTAAGCGCGTCAAGAAAAACGTCGTGGACGGTATCGCCCATATCCACGCCTCGTTCAACAATACCATCATCACCATCACGGACCGGCAGGGCAATACGCTGGGATGGGCTACTTCGGGGGGATCGGGGTTTCGAGGTTCCCGCAAGAGCACGCCGTTCGCGGCGCAGGTTGCCGCCGAGCGGGTGGGCGGAACGGTCAAGGAGTTTGGCGTCAAGAATCTGGAAGTCAACGTCAACGGTCCGGGGCCGGGTCGGGAGTCCGCCGTGCGCGCTTTGAACGCCGCCGGCTTCAAGATCATCAGTATCATGGATGTCACGCCGATTCCGCATAACGGCTGTCGTCCTCCCAAGCGCCGTCGCGTCTAGCTCAGGAGTTTCATCGTGGCGAGATATCTTGGCCCCAAGTGCAAGCTCAGTCGTCGGGAAGGCGTGGACCTGTTCCTGAAGTCCGCCGCTCGGGCGCTGGAATCCAAGTGCAATCTGGAGCGACCGCCGGGCCAGCATGGCGCCCGCCGTCCCCGGTTGTCGGACTACGGCTTGCAGTTGCGCGAAAAGCAGAAGTTGCGCCGCATTTACGGCGTCCTGGAGCGGCAGTTCGTCAATTACTACAGGGAAGCCGCCCGGCGCAAGGGTTCCACCGGCGAGAATCTGTTGCGGCTGTTGGAATGCCGGCTGGACAACGTGGTGTACCGGATGGGGTTCGGCAGCACCCGCGCCGAGGCCCGGCAGCTGGTTTCGCACCGGGCGATCACCGTCAACGGTCAGCGAGTCAACATTCCCTCCTACCAGGTTCGGCCAGAGGATGTGGTCGCGGTTCGCGAGAAAAGCCGAACTCAGACCCGCATTCAGTACGCGCTGCAATTGGCCCAGGGCCATGGCGGCTTCGTGGACTGGGTGGAGGTGGACGCGGGCAAGATGAGCGGTGTGTTCAAGCGGATTCCCGACCGCGCCGACCTGCCAGCGGACATTAATGAATCCCTGGTCGTGGAGCTGTATTCCAAGTAGGCGATGCCGAGGACAAACGGATGGTGGGCGCATTTGATTTGCTGAAACCGACCCGTGTCGAAGTGGAAAAACTCGATCCGCGTCGGGCGCGAGTGACCGTGGAGCCGCTGGAACGGGGTTTTGGCTATACGCTCGGCAACGCCTTGCGGCGGATTTTGTTGTCCTCGATCCCCGGCGCCGCGATCATCGAGTGTGAAATCGAAGGAGTGCTGCACGAGTACTCGACCATCGAGGGTGTGCAGGAAGACGTGATCGATATCCTGCTCAATCTGAAAGGGGTGGCGATCACGTTGCAGGAGGGTGCTTTTGAGGCCACGCTGTCGCTGATCAAGAAAGGACCGGGGCCGGTGTTGGCGGCTGACATCGAACGGACCCACGCGGTCGAAATCATCAATCCACAGCATGTCATCGCGCATCTGACCAAGAGCGGCGAGTTGAGCATGAAGCTCAAGGTGGCGCGCGGGCGCGGTTACTGGCCGGTTACCCAGCGGGAAGGAGCGGACAGCGAAAGCCGGCCGATCGGGCGGCTGCGGCTGGATGCGTCCTTCAGTCCAGTCGAGCGGATCAGCTACCGGGTGGAGAACGCCCGCGTCGAACAACGAACCGATCTAGACAAGCTGGTGCTGATGCTGGAAACCGACGGCGCCATCGACCCCGAGGACGCCATTCGCACGGCGGCTCGGATTTTGCTGGATCAATTGTCGGTGTTCGTGGATCTGCGGGGTAAGAGAGACGAGCCGATCCCGCCGCCACCGGTGGATATCGATCCGGTCCTGATGCAGCCGGTGGATGATTTGGAGTTGACCGTGCGCTCGGCCAACTGTCTGAAGGCGGAGAACATTTATTATATCGGCGATCTGGTGCAGCGAACCGAGGCGGAATTGCTGAAAACCCCGAATCTTGGCAAGAAATCGCTGACCGAGATCAAGGATGTATTGGCCAAATTCAAGTTGGCGCTAGGCATGAAAGTCGAGAATTGGCCACCGCCGGGTCTGAACCTGGAGCAATCCGAGGAGCGGGCCGCCGCGCGGCGCGCGAGCCTGACCTTCGAGACGACGGAGACGGATAAACCGTCCTTTCCCCGGCTGGGGCAACGAGCCGGGACGGGTGGCGAGGACATCGAGAACGATTAGGGGGCGGGCGTGGTCCGCTTTCCCTGCGCCCAGCCCTTTTTCATTCAAGTTTCAAGGAATCATTGTCATGCGCCATCGCAACGCCGGTCGCAAACTCAATCGCACCAGCAGCCATCGCAAGGCCATGTTCAGCAACATGGCCGTTTCGCTGTTCACCCACGAGCTGATTCGGACCACGTTGCCCAAGGCCAAGGAGTTGCGGCGGGTCGCCGAACCGCTGATCACCTTGTCCAAGGAGGACAGCGTGGCCCGGCGCCGGCTCGCGTTCGCCCGCCTGCGCGACCGGGATGTGGTCACCAAGCTGTTCAATGAGCTGGGACCGCGCTATCAGACGCGGCCAGGCGGCTATCTGCGTATTTTGAAGTGCGGGTTTCGCAATGGCGACAACGCGCCCATGGCCTACGTCGAACTGGTGGATCGGCCCCAGGCGGTGGTCGATTAGCCAGCGGATAGGGATTTTTTCGCGAAGCCGGGCATTGGTCCGGCTTTTTCGTCTGGGTCGAGCGGCTTTCGAAGCGCGCTTCAACCCAGGGCGCGGGTGGTGATTTGCAGCAAATCCCAAAGGTCGAAGACGCGCGCGACATAGGCGTCGCGCAGCCGGTAGTCGCCGCCCTGGCCGGTCAGTTCCCGTTCGAGCGCATCCAGCAGTTTCATCAACTTGCGCCGATGCAATCCCAGCGCCTGCTGAAGGGGATCGGCGACCACGCCGGCGCCGGCGCTCAGCACCCCCACCGCCAACATCAATCCACCCGTGGTGGCGACTAGCAGGCCGGTGGAGACCGTGGCCGGAAAGAGGCTGTAATAGAGCGAGCCAAGCGTCGGTCCCAGCATGAAATTGGCGATGGCCAATTGATTGGCGATGGCGGTCGCGGCGGCGCCGCCAATCGCCATCGTGCCGGGAGTGAACTGCTTGAAGGTGGCGGCGCCGGCGGCCAGGCTCAACAGGGAGCCGGACAGATCGGCCGCCGCCGCGCGGTTGCTGGTGTAGGTGAGCAGATAGTCTTCGAGCCGCCGCCGGAAATCTCGGTGCTGCGCGAGTTCGTCCAGGCGGAGCAAATCGGGAATCAGTAACTGGCTGATGGTCGGGTGCGCCAGGATCGTTTCCAGCAGCGCGTCCCGGGTACAATGCTGTCCCGCCTGATCGAAGGGCAGTTCCAGCAGTTCGCTGTAGATCAGCCACTCGATTTCGCGTTCCACATCGGTTTTGAAACCCGGGGGTAGACGGTCGAGACAGTGGGCGAGTCCCGCCAGGCGGAACATGCGGCTCAGCTTCGCGCCGCCGCGCGCCAGCAGGTGCGGAATGGCCCAGAGTACGTTGAGGGGAGTGCGCGCCAAATCCAGGCCAAGCGCGCGGCGGTTGACGCGCAGGGCGCCCTGGAACGAATAGTGTCGCCGTGTGAAGGCGTCCACGCGCGCCCGACGGTCGGCCAGGTACTGTCGGGTCGACTCGGCGACGGCGGTGTGAATTTGGGCCGCCAAGGCTTCGTCGATCATGGGCCGGTTCCGCGTTTCCCTTCCCCGGCGTTGACGGGGGGCAAACTCAGGCCTGCTTGGACAGGACGGTATGCAGTTGCCGGCTCAAGCCCTGGATGACCAGCAGGTAATAACGGGCTTCGGCTAGCTCTGGATAAGGACCAAAGCCCTCGCCGAACACCCGGAACCACCAACCGCCGCGCTCGAACCAAATGAACGGATGCTGGAACTTGTGCATGCCACGCATGGTTTTAACCTCTCACCTGTAATCGACAACCCTTGCAGGTCGGACGCGCCTGCTCGATGCTCTAGCCTATTGTTGGTTCTATGCGGACATCGTTCCCGAAAAATCCGACCGCCACGCTAGAGTATATTAGTTGATGACGGATGGTTTCGAAGATCGCAATGGTCACTCAACCACGAATGAGTATAGATGATTTTTGCTGCAATGCGGAATAGTCTTGCGGGGAGCGACCGAAGGAGGCGGGCTTGATCGGGTAGCTTGCAATCGACCGACCCACTTCGGTTCTCTCCACGCCGACCGGAGAGAACCGGTGGAGCCGGGGCGGGTATCTAGAAGGCGGTGATGAACTTGAAGAAGAATTTGTTGCCCTCGAAAGAATTCTCGACTCCGGTTTCGTGGTTCCAGGTTCCAATAAAACTCATTCCCTTGTAGTCGTACTTCACCGCTGGACCGAAGGCGAAGACCTGCGCGCGGTTGCCGTCCGGGCCGACCTTCTGGCCGTCCAGCTCGTCGTCCTGGGTCTGCTTGAGGTAATAACCGCCCAGGCCCACCGCCCACGGCCCGAAATGCTGGCCGATCAGATAGTCTATGTGAAAGTCATCACCGGACTGGTAGTCAGTATCGTTATTCTCGGTTTTGATGTTGTACATCAGCTTGGCCGAGATTTCGAAACCGCTCTGGTTCAGGTAGGTGAAGGCGAAGATCGGTTCAAAGCTCCAGAAGTTGGAGCCGATACGTTGGGTAGGGTCGTTTTCGTCCCACTTGCCGGTCGGCAGGTAGATGTCCAGACCGACGGTGATGTGCCAGTCGGGCGGGAAGTGCCAGCCGATGATGATCGGGCCGATGGTAATGTCGCCGAGGCCGAAGACCCAGTCGTTGTCCAGGGTGGGATCTGGGGTATTCAGTTTTTGGTAAACCAACGGGACGATGGCGTGCATCCCCCAGTCACCGCCGAAAATCTTATGGTTGCTGACGTAGATGTAGCGCAGGGCGTCGGCGGTTACCTTGATCTCCACAGGATCTCCTGGGGGAAACTGGTTGCCTTCGTTGTCGCGATAGTCACCCTGGTAGTGGATCAGATAGTTGATAAAGTAGTTACCGGGGGGAGGTAGGGCGCCGGCCATGAAGTTCTCGGCGCCGAGCGGGTATTGCTGGGCGCCTTCGAAGGCCAGGGTGATCGGGCTGGACAACAGCGCTGGCGTCGCCAGCAACAGCAGTTTCTTGAGGTGATTCATGAGCATCTCCCTTATCAAGTTCTGAGTATTCTTTATCTTTGGGCGCAAGCCAGGCGTGGATGGAGCTGAAGGCGTGCCGTGAACCAGGGCGCGGTTTCGGTAGCGCATGGTTATGTTAGCACTCCGCGCGCCGCCGCCGGGGCGATGATCGCGGGTTATGCGCGAACGGCGCGGGCGAAAGGGTTATAATCGGCCGGTCCTCAACGCCCAGTAGTAGCGGAAAGCCGGAACCGTCATGAATCAATCCCTCGCCAGGCTTCGTCGGGAATATGCTCGGGGAGCCTTGAACAAGGCCGACGTCGACCCCGATCCTCTCAAGCAGTTTCAACGCTGGCTGGGGGAAGCGATCAACGCGCAACTGCCCGAGCCCAACGCCATGGCGCTGGCCACCGCCGACCGGACGGGCCGCCCTTACGCGCGGGTGGTTCTGCTTAAGGAATGCGATGCCGACGGCTTCATGTTCTACACCAACTATCGTAGCGACAAAGGCCAGCAACTGGCGGCCAATCCCCACGCCGCGCTGTTGTTCTCGTGGCTGGAACTGGAGCGGCAGGTTCGGGTGGAGGGAACCGTCGGCAAAATTCCACCCGCCGAGTCCGAGACCTATTTTCGAACCCGACCGCGTGAAAGCCGGTTGGGTTCGCTGGCGTCGCGGCAGAGCCAGGTGGTGGCCAATCGGCAAGTTTTGGATGAGCGTTTTCAGGCGCTGAACGCGCAATATCCGGACGACAATATCCCGATGCCGCACCATTGGGGAGGGTACCGGGTTCGACCGGAGACGTTGGAATTCTGGCAGGGTCGGCATGGTCGGATGCACGACCGGCTGCGCTATCGGTGGCGAACCGATGGCGGTTGGTTGCTGGAACGGCTGGAGCCCTGAATTCCGCTGCCATGGCGCGGTTTCGTCCGATCCGGTTGTTGTTCGGTCCGCCACTGGTTTGGGCATGGATTCCCGGCGCTTCCGCCTGGGCGGCTTCACCCGCGCCGACGGAGTGGTGGTTGACCCGAACCCCGACCGGCGAGCCATAGATTCACCTCTATGTTTTTCTGGACGCGGATTTGCCCGCACTGCCGGCGGGCCCGGCCCTTCGTCGAGGCGTTGCTGGCCAATTACCCCTGGAAGGATTGAGCAACGCGCTGATTGCGTTGTCGGTCAGCGTCGCCGCGCTGGCGTTGACCGGATTGGCGGTGATGGTGGAGGCGCTTCGCCAGTCCCGTATGTCGCGTTAATGTTGTGCCGAGGGCAATCATGGGCTTGGGTTGTGATTTCCGCTGGAACGCGGTCTGCTTGTCAAGCTGGAAAATCGAGGCGAGAACTTGACATGAATAAAGTTGCGGAATCAGGCGCGGCCGGTATAATGCGCCCGTTATCCTCGACGGACGCCTGGACGTCGCGGATGGTTCCCGCAAGGGAAAGGGTTTTCTAGACTCGAAGCGACTTTAAATAATAAAGCCGAACATAGCTGATCCGGCCAAAAACTACCAAAGGAGGGTTGTGTGACGAAAAAGAGGTAAAAACCTCGTCATGCGCACTCGACCCTAAAGTTCCGGATTGGAGTAAACATCCCAATCTTCCTCGGTAAGCGACCGATCCCAAAAGGATCGGTTTTTTTAGGGTGTTATCCCAGCCGACTGAACGCTGGGACCGTCGGTCTCGCCACCGGGATGAAACTGGCGCGCTCGAAAAACCGCCGATCCGCCGGCAAAGCCGCTTCCGCCGATACTCGTGAAAGCGAACGGTGGTAATCCGGCCACCCGCCGCGCGATTCAAGACGGGGGACCTGCTGGGAGGCGGGGCGGGTCACGTGCCCAGTCAGGCTGTCGCCGCCAGGCGCTCGCTCAGGTAGCGTTCGCAGCCTTTCAGCGTGGACAGCTTTGGATAGTCGAAGTCGAAGATGGTCACGTTCATCTCTTTTTCCAGGCTCATCATCAAGCGCAGAAAGTCGATCGAATCCAATTCGATCTGGTCGTGAAAGCTGATGTCGGGGTTGATGGCCTGGACATTGGCGTTCGGCGCGATATCACCGAGGACGTGCAAGATCGTCTCGCGAATTTGCGTTTGGCTCGTGGCGTTCATGGGGTTTTCCTGGGATTGTTCAAGCTCAAATCCTGTCGCTGCATCAAAGTCGGCATGTTGCGCCGCAGCATCAGTTTGCCGTAGCACCCCGCAAAAATCAAGCGATTTTCGTGCCGACGCGGCAGGGAGTTCGAGCCTCACCTTACTAACGGGAACTAGAATAAACCAACTAACTTTTTTCTTGGTGTCCTTCCGCTTCCATGATCAATCCAGGGCCGGCATATCCTTAAAATCCACCTTGACGCCGCGCGCGGTCGCCCGCAACGAATTTCCCTCGGCCAAAACGCGTGGGCGATCCTGAACCTCGCTGGATTGGCAGCCGATCGGTAAATCGATAAGAAATTAAGAATCAAACGGTTGCCTGCAACCCAATAAGGCAAGGGTCATGGGATTCGCGCTTCATCGGTTTCCAGCGCCGACAAGTCGCCCAAGGGCAGTCCCAACTCCCGGGCTTTCAACAGGCGGCGCATGATCTTGCCGCTGCGGGTCTTGGGCAAGTCCGCCACGAATTCCAGTTCGCGCGGGGCCACCGCCGGTCCCAGGCGGGTACGGGCGAAACCGATCAATTCCTTTCGCAGCGCGTCGCTCGATGGATAGCCGGGCTTGAGGGCCACAAATACCTTGACGATCTGGCCAGCGAAATCGTCCGGCTTACCGATCATGCCGGCCTCGGCCACCGCCGGGTGTTCGAGCAGCACGCTCTCGATTTCGAACGGACCGATCAGATGGCCGGCGGTTTTGATGACGTCGTCGGCGCGACCCAGAAACCAGTAATAGCCGTCCGCGTCGCGCTTGGCCAGATCGCCGGTCAGGTACCAGCCGGCGGCGAAGCATTGTTGGTAGCGTTCCGCGTCGTCCAGATAGCCGCGAAACAGTGAGGGCCAGCCGACCCGCAACGCCAACTCGCCTTCCTCGCCCGGACCAAGGAAATCCACGCCGTCTTCCGTCCGCCGAACGAGGGCCGCCTCGATGCCAGGCAGGGGCTGCCCCATGGAGCCGGGCCGAATGTCCCGGTCGCGGGTGTTGGCGATCATGATGGCGCCGGTTTCGGTTTGCCACCAAGTATCGTGAAACGGCTGACCCAGGGTTTCCCGGCCCCAGACCACGCCTTCGGGATGCAACGGCTCGCCGACGCTGGCGGCGAAACGCAACGCGCTCAGGTCGTGGCTTCGGGCCAGTTCGGTCCCGGCCTTTATCAGCAGGCGGATGGCGGTCGGCGCGGTGTACCAGACGTTCACCCGCTCCCGTTCGAGGATGGCGTACCAGCGGTTGGCCTCAAATTCCGCCTCGTCCACCACCAGGGTCGCGCCGTTGGTCAGTGGGGCGATGATGCCGTAGGACACGCCGGTGACCCAGCCTGGATCGGCGGTGCACCAATAAACGTCACCGGGGCGCAGATCGAGTACCCGCCGACCGGTCAGGCGATGAGCGACCACCGCGTCGTGAACATGAATCGCGCCCTTGGGCGAGCCGGTGGTGCCGCTGGTGAAATGCAGCAGCGCCCAGTCCTCCGGGTCGGTGAAGGGAATGGCGAACCGGTCGGATTCGGCGTCCAGCAGGGCATGGAACGAACGAACGCCCGGTTCCGCGCCGCCGCCGTCGGTCAGCAGCACATGTTCCAAGTCCGGTAGGTCGTGGCGTTGCGCCCGCACCTTGCGCTCATGTAGAAGCGCGGTGGTCACCAGCACCCGCGCCCGACTCTTGGCCAGCCGCACTCGCACCGGTTCCGGGCCAAAGGCGGAGAACAGCGGACAGAACACCGCGCCGATCTTCAGCGCGCCCAGGGCGGTGATGTACAGTTCGGGAATCCGTCCAGCCAGGATGCAGATTCGGTCGCCACGCTGGATGCCCAGCCGGTTCAGCCCATTGGCGAAGCGGTTGCTGAGCCGGGCTAGATCGGCGTAGCTGAACTCGCGCCGTTCGCCGGTTTTACCCAGCCAGCACAGGGCGATCGCCTCGCCCCGACCAGCCCGCACCTGCCGGTCCACCGCTTCGTGGCCGATGTTGAGGCCGCCGCCGGGCAAACCCTCCAGTTCGGCGCGGGCCGCCTCCCAGGAAAAAAGAGGGGGGTTGGCCGGATTCGACGCCGGTGCGCCCGACTCCGAAGTTTTGGGTATCTTGGTCCAGTTCATGCTGGTTCTCGCGTTCGGATCGTCGTCATCGAGGAGTCTTATTGTTGGGGAAAAACCGGATAGTCGCCAAGATTATCACCGCTGGTCGAACCGCCGTGACCGAATCGCGCTACCATGGAACCGTTTCGGCTCGATCCACTGACCGATCCCGACGATTCTCCTTGCTTGGAAGGCGCCATGACCATTCGCAATCTTGAGTATCTGTTCAAGCCCCGTTCCATCGCCGTGATCGGTCGTGGCAAGGCCGCCGGCGGCACCGACGCCGCCGTGGAGTTCAATCTGATCGAAGGTGGCTTCAAGGGGCCGGTGATGCCGGTCAATCCGGACCAACAATCCGTGTCCGGGGTGCTGGCTTACAAAGACATCGCCAGTCTGCCCGTGACCCCGGACCTGGCGATTTTGACCACGCCGCTGGAAGAAGCGCCGACCCTGATCGGCGAACTGGGCGCTCGCGGGACCCGAGCCGCGCTGCTGCTCGGCCGGGACGTGCTGCAAGACCATAGCGGCGTCAAGCCGGCGTTGCTCAGCCCGGAGATGCTGCCCAAATATTCCGACGGAGGGGAGTCTTTGAAGCGGAGGATTCTGGAAGCCGCCAAGCCCCATCTGCTGCGTGTCATGGGGCCGGACCACCTCGGTTACGCGGCGCCGTCGACGCATGTCAACGCCAGTCTGAACGCAACCCGACCGTTGTCGGGCCACATCGCGTTGCTGTGCCAATCCGCCGCGATCATGCGTAGCGTGATCGACTGGGCCACCGGCCGCAACATCGGGTTCTCGCATGCGATCTCGGTGGGGGTGCGCTGGGACGTGGATTTCGGCGACCTGCTGGATTATCTGCTGCGGGATAGCCATGTCCGCGCCATCCTGATGTACATGGAGAACACCCGCAACCGCCGCAAGTTCGTGTCCGCCGCCCGCGCCGCCGCTCGGGTCAAGCCGGTGATCGTCCTCAAACCGCGCGACTTCCGGGCCGGCTCGGTCGAGGACGCGGTGTACGACGCGGTGTTCCAACGCGCCGGCATCCTGCGGGTCAACAACATCGAGCAATTGTTCGGGACCGCCGAGACCCTCGCCACCGCCAAGCCGGTCCACAGCGATCGACTGACGATCATCAGCAACAGCTACAGCCTGGCGCTGTTGACCAGCGATACCCTCCTGCGGCACGGCGGCCATCTGGCCGAGATCAGCGCGGCGACCCGGGAGCAACTGGCGCGCGCCTGCCGGCCCGGCTATCCCATCGAGAATCCGGTGGATCTGGGTGACATGGCTGGCCCCGATGAGTACGGCAAGGCGCTGGACCTGCTGCTGCAGGAACCAGGCGCCGATGGAGTTCTGGTGGTCCATGCCCCCGCCTCGGTAAACCGATCGCTGGATTGCGCCCAGGCGGTGGTGGCGCGCGTCAGGAGCCGACGGATGGTCATGACCTGCTGGGTGGGCGAATCGTCGGTGGAGGCGGCGCGCGATCGGTTCAAGGAGGCCCATGTCCCCACCTATCGGGCGCCCGGCGAGGCGGTGGAGGCGTTCATGTGTCTGGCCCAGCACCGACGCACCCAGGAATTGCTGATGGAAACGCCACCCTCGATCCCGGAGCAATTCACCCCCGATGTCGAGACCGCCCGCCGCATCATCCAGATCGCCCTGACCGCCGGTCGTCGCCGGCTGAACGCCTACGAAACCGGCCAGGTGCTGAGCGCCTACCGAATTTCGACGGCGCCGCTCCATTTCGCCGCGACGCCGGAAGCGGCGTCCGAAATCGCCCTGGAATTGCGCGAGCCGGTGGCGCTCAAGATTCTCTCGCCCGACATCGTCAACAAGTCCGAGGTCGGGGGGGTGGCCTTCGGCTTGAAAAGTCCGCCGGAGGTGCTGATGGCCGCCAACGGCATGCTGGAACGGGTGCGCGAACTCGCGCCCGAGGCGGTGATCGACGGCTTCGCGGTGCAGCCGATGCAGTCCCGGCACGGCGCCTACGAACTGATGATCGGAGTGCGGACGGGCCAGCGGTTCGGGCCGATGATCTTTTTTGGCCAGGGCGGCACCGAGGCGGAGGTGATCGACGATGTCGCCCATGGCTTGCCGCCGCTGAACATGCAGTTGGCGCGCGATCTGATGTCGCGCACCCGGCTGTACCGCCAACTCCGCACCAATCGGGGCCGGCCGGTGGATTTGGATGATATCGCCCTGACCTTGATCAAGGTCTCGCAAATGGTGGTCGACCTGGCCGAAGTCGTCGAGATGGACATCAATCCGATCTGGGTCTATGCCGACAACCTGTTGGCGCTGGACGCCAACATCCTGATCGAACCTGGCGCGATGTCGGCGGTGCAGCGGCTGGCGATCTCCCCCTATCCGAAGGAGCTGGAACGGCGTTACGATTTGCCGGACGGCCGCGCCTTCCTGATCCGACCGATCCTGCCCGAGGACGAGCCGGAGTTGCGCCAATTGGTCAAGCGTCTTCCCTCGGAGGACGTGCGAATGCGATTTTTTCAGCCATTACGCGAATTGCCGCACGAAATGGCGGCGCGGCTGACCCAACTGGATTACGAGCGGGAAATGGCGCTGATCGTCACCGAACTTGACAGCTTGCCCGGCAAGGGCACGATTTGGGGGGCGGTGCGCTGCAACGCCGACCCCGACATGGAAAAGGCCGAGTATTCGATCCTGGTGGACCGGCGCATGACCGGCCTGGGCTTGGGGCCGATGCTGATGCGCTATATCATCAATTACGCCAAGAGTCGCGGCATCAAGGAACTGTACGGTGAGGTCTTGCGGGAGAACGAGCCGATGCTGCGGCTCAACCGCGCCCTCAATTTCAAGATTCACGCCACGCCGGACGACCCCGGCGTGTTGCATGTGACGCTGCCGCTGCCCTCACCCCCAACCCCTCTCCCGCAGGCGGGCGAGGGGAGTGAACGGTTATCGTGACGACAGCTTGGGAGCGCGTGATGGCCGATCCTCGCGTTCTGGCGACCGGCGTCCTCCTGGCGGGTGGTCGGGCCGAGCGCATGGGCGGGCGCGACAAGGGCCTGTTGTCGTTGGCCGGCGAACCGTTGATCGCCCATGGCGTTCGCCGGCTGAAGCCCCAGGTCGCGGAGCTGGTGATCAGCGCCAACCGCCATCAGGAAATGTACCAGCGGTTCGGTTGCCGGGTGGTCGGCGATGACGCGAACGAGCGCTTTCGCGGGCCGCTGGCGGGGATGCTGGCGGCGCTGCGGGTGGCGACGACGCCCTGGGTGCTGACCGCGCCCTGCGATTCGCCGGTGTTGCCGTCGGATTACGCCGCGCGAATGCTGGCGGCGTTGACGGGAACGCGGGCGGCGGCGGGCGTGGTCGCCGCCGAAGGGCGTTGGCAGCCGGTGTTCGTTCTGTTGTCGGTGGATTTGCGCGATGATCTGGCCGCCTGGCTGGCGGCGGGGGAGAGTGGCGCGGGGCGCTGGCTGCGGCGGCATCGGCCGGTCCGAGTGGCATTTTCCGACTGGCCGGAATGGTCTCGCAACGTCAACACCCCGGAGGAATTGGCTCGACTGGAGGCGGAGTGGCCGAATCTGGACAGCACGACCTGAACGGAGGAAACCATCATGGCTGACGCCGCCGCCCGCGCGACGGCCCATCGCCACACCGCGCGCCTGTTGAAGATGTTGCGCGGTTACGGCCCAAGACCCCAATCGGAGCCGGAGCCGGAGCTGGCCGCCAAATCGCCGGTCGCCGCGTCGCGGCCGGCCGCGGTCGCCGAGGCGACGCTCGCCTATGTTCGGTTGCTGGACATGGCTGCGCCGCCGCCCTTGCCCACCGTCCAGGCTCCGGCACTCGACTTGCCGCCGCCGCGCGGATCGGACTCGATTCGGACGGTGGGCGAGATTTTGCGCCGTCCACGCGGCAAACTGGGGCAGCTCATGGCGCGGGCCGACCAACTGATCCAGCTCAGTCGGATTTTTTACGCCTATCTGCCGTCGCCTCTGCGCGATCACGCCGTATTGATCCGGCTCGATCCGGAAAGTTGGGAGGTGCGGACCGATTCGGCGGCCTGGGCCACCCGGCTACGCTATGTCCTGCCCTCCATTCGTCAGGCGCTGGGCCAGCAGCTTGACATGACGCTGCCCAAACCACGGATTCGCGTGGCGCCGGCGGCGATTCTTCCCCAGTCCTCGCATCGGCGCTTGACACTGACCCGGCGCAGCGCCGCATTGTTGGAAGCCGCCGCCGGCACCCTGACCGACCCAAAATTGGGCGCGGCATTGCGCCGGTTGGCGACCCATGGCCGGCCAGGATCAAAAATCTGACCGACCCGGCCTGGAACCTCCGTCCCATCCTGCGACCTCCCCAGTGCGCCATGGCCTTTTACAGCTACCAGAGTAACCGCCTCGAAATCCTGGCCGACCGGCTGGCCGACCTGTTGCGCCAGCCCTTGCGGTCGCCGCTGGCGCGCGAGAGAGTGGTCGCATCGAGCAGCGGCCTGGCGCGCTGGTTGACACTGCGGCTGGCCGACCGGCTGGGGATCTGTGCCAATTTGAACGTCCAGTTGCCGGCGACGTTTCTATGGACGATGGCGCGGGTAGTGTTGCGCCAGTTGCCGCCGACTTCGCGTTTCGACCGGCCGGTGCTGCACTGGCGGCTGATGGCGTTGTTGCGGGATTTGGAGGAGGCGCCGTGCCTCGCGCCGGTGCGGGCTTATTTGGGCGACGGGCGCGACGAATTCCGTCGCTACGAACTGGCTGGCCGCATCGCCGACTGTTTCGACCAGTATCTGGTCTACCGGCCGGACTGGATTGGCCGCTGGGAAGCGGGCGAGGAGGATCACTGGCAGGCGGAATTGTGGCGGCGCCTGGCGCGCGACGGCGAGGCGCATCGCGTGCGGGTGCAGGCGCAATTCCACGCGCGCCTGGCCGATGGCGATTTCGACCACCGCCGGTTGCCGGAACGGGTCAGCGTCATCGGCGTGTCCGCTCTGCCGCCGCTGGATGTGGAGTTGCTGGCGGCGCTGGCGCGACACATCGATATCCATCTGTTCCTGCTCAACCCCTGCCAGGAATATTGGGGCGACATTCAGGCCGAGCGCGATCTGGCCCGGCTGGGCGAGGAGGTCGATCCCGACGAGGCGTATTTGACGGTCGGTCATCCGCTGCTGGCCTCGCTGGGCAAGCAGGGACGGGATTTCATCGATCTATTGCAAGCGTATCCCCGGATCGAGTGGGATGGCTTCGTCGAGCCGGAAGGGGATGATCTGTTGCACCGCTTGCAGGCCGACATCCTGCATTTACGGGAACGGGGTGGCGACGAGCATCCGCCGCTACCGCTGTGGCCCGATGATCGTTCGCTCCAGATTCACGCCTGTCATGGGCCGATGCGCGAGGTCGAGGTGTTGCACGATCAGTTGCTGGCGCTGTTCGTGGCGAACCCGGCGTTGCGACCCGCCGACGTGATCGTGATGACACCCGACATCGCCCGCTACGGGCCGCTGATCGAGGCGGTGTTCGCCAGCGCGCCGCCCGAGCGGCGGATTCCGTTCAGTATCGCCGACCGGGGATCGCTGGCCGAGGAGCCGTTGATCGAAGGGCTGTTTGCGCTGCTGGAGCTGGGGGGTGGGCGGTTCGACGCCAGTCAGGTGCTGGGCTTGCTGGAACTGCCGGCGGCGCGGCGGCGGTTCGGCTTGGACGAGGCCGACTTGACCCGGATTCGCCGCTGGACTCGGGACGCCGGGATTCGCTGGGGTCTCGACGCCGGAACCAAGGCGCTCTGGGAATTGCCGCCCACCGCCGAGCATACCTGGCGGATGGGGCTGGATCGGCTGCTGCTCGGCTACGCGCTGCCGGGGCGCGGGCGGGACTTGTACGCCGGCATCCTGCCCCACGACGAGGTGGAAGGCGACGCAGCGCGGGCGCTGGGCCAATGGCAGACCTTCGTCGAGGCGCTGTTCGGGCTGGACGCCCAATTACGGGAATCCCGGTCGCTGGCGGCCTGGGTGGAGCGCCTGCACGCGGTGCTGGACCGGTTTTTCGCGCCCCGCGACCGCGAGGAGAACGAAATCCAGCGGATTCGCGCCGTGTTGGAGACGCTGCGCGCCAACGCCGAACAGGCGGATTTTACCGAACCGGTGGGGTTGGCGGTGGCGATGTCGTCCCTGCGGACGGAGCTGAACGCCGCCGAAAGTCCGGCGGGACGCTTTTTGAGCGGCAGCGTGACCTGCTGCGCCCTGACGCCGATGCGCAACATTCCATTCGCGGTGGTGGCCGTGCTCGGGCTGAATGACGATGCCTATCCGCGTCCCCAGCGGTCGATCGATTTCGACCGGATGGCGACCCGGTTCCGGCGTGGCGACCGCGCCCGCCGCCACGACGACCGCTATCTGTTCCTGGAAACCCTGCTGTCGGCCCGCCGTTGCCTGTATCTCAGCTACGTCGGTCAGAGCATCCGCGACAATACGCCGTTGCCGCCGTCGGTGCTGGTCAGTGAGTTGCTGGACACGGTGGATCGGAGTTTCCACTGTCCGGACGGTGGCCGGCCCCGTGAACAAGTGGTGACGCGCCATCCGCTGCAAGCGTTCAGCCGCCGATATTTCAGCGGCGACGACCGCCTGTTCAGTTACGCGCGGGAATTGACCGAGGCCAGCGGTCGGGCTGGCCGAGGCGATCGCGACCCCACGCCCTTGTTGACCACGGAGCTGCCCGAGCCGGAACCGACCTTGCGGCGGGTGGCGCTGGAGGTCCTGGTGGGGGTCTTTCGCAATCCAGCCCGCTGGTTGTTGCGGGAGCGGCTCGGTAACCGGCCCGGCGAGGGCGAGGAGGAGTTGGAGACCCGCGAACCTTTCGTGCTGGACGGGTTGGCTAATCATCAGTTGCTCGGGCAAATGCTGGAACTGCATCGAGAGGGGCGAACGACGGCCGAAATTCGGGCGGTGGCGCGGGGGAGCGGGGCATTGCCGCACGGTCAGGTCGGCGACTGCGTGTTCACCCAGGCCCAAGGGCGAGTCACGCGATTCGCTGGGCGTCTGGGGCGGGTGTTGCCGCGCCGGGCGCCGGAGCCGGTGGATCTGGAGCTGAAGCTGGGTGAGTTCGAATTGAGCGGGCGGTTGACCGGGATGACGCCGGCGGGTCGGGTCGGGTATCGGCTGGCGTCGATCAAGGCCAACGACTATCTGAATCTGTGGCTGCATCACCTGGCGCTGAACGTCGCCGCGCCAGGGGGTATGACGCTGCAAAGCCGTTGGGTGGCGGAGGATAGGGAAGTCGTGCTGGAGCCGGTCGAGGATGCCGCCGCCCATTTACTGGAACTGCTGGAGTGGTACTGGCGAGGGACGCGGCGTTTGCTGCATTTCTTCCCCAGGAGCGCGCTGGCCTACGTCGAAACGCTGGGCAAGGACCAGAGTCAGGATACGGATAGAGCCTTGCGAGCGGCGCGGCGCCAGTGGGAAGGCGATGATTTCCAGCCGGGCGCTTCGGAACGCGAAAACGTCTATTACCAGTTGGCGTTTCGGGATACCGATCCGCTGGATGTGGAATTCGAGGCGGCGGCGCTGGCGGTGTTTGGCCCGCTGTTCGCACGGATTCGGCAATCCGCGCGGGAGGAGTGACGCTTGATCCTCTTCCACCCCGAACGGCTGGAGTTCCCGGTCAACGATGGCGCATGGACTCCGCGAGCAACCGCCGCAGCCGTCGTAAGTCGGCCGGGGTGTCCACGTCCCAGCCGGGCGCCAACTCGGCCCAGTTCATCCCGGTTCGCTGAAGTCGCCGGCGGGTGGCCGCCAGCACCATTGGCGTGCTCCAGACGATGCCCCGAAACAGGGTTGGACAGGACCGATTCAAGCCGATCAGCACGTAGCCGCCATCCGCCGCCGGTCCCAGCACCGCTTCACGGCCAGCGGCCAGCAGACCGAAAGCGGCGCCCAACTCCGCTTCCCCCAGCGACGCGCAATCGCCGCCGATCAATACCGTCGGATGACCGGTGGCCAGGGTCCGGTTCAGAGCGTGATTCATTCGCCGGCCCAGGTCGCCCGCGCATTGTCGGCGCAACCGCGCGCCGTACTCCCGCCGGCAGGCGCCGAAAAAGCCATGCCGCGCGTCCGGTGCGCACCAAAGCTCGATGGGGCACAGCCGGGCGGTGTGGGCGATGCGCAGGGTCCGACGCAGCAGTTGTCGATACAGCCCCGCCGCGCCGCGCGCTCCAAGACGTCCCGCCAGCCGAGTCTTGACCCGACCGGGGACGGGAGCCTTGGCGAAGATGAGCAACCGGGCGTTGGGGAAGGGATAGGCGCTGTTCACGAGCGGTAATAGAGCCGGGCCAACCGATTGGGATCGGCGCCGAGGGAGTACGCCAGCCGCAGCCGCCACATCAGCAGAATCGTGCGAAGGATACCGTTGGATTCCCAGCGCCGACTGGATGTCGTCAGCCGTTGGCGCAGACAGACCGGCCGGCTTTGGCGCTTCAGCAAGCGGCTGAGGGCGATGTCCTCCATCAGCGCGATGAGTGGATAGCCGCCGACGTGTTCGAACGTCTCCCGGCGCATGAAGATGCCCTGATCGCCGGTGGCGATGCCAGTGAGCCGGGAGCGGGCGTTCATCAGGATTTCCACCATCCGCAGCAATGGATGGCGGCCGGACAGGCGCACGTCGAAGCGGCCCCACTGGCGCTCCGGCCGAGCCAGCGCCGCGCGGATGAGGTTGGCCGCGGCCGGCGGCGGCCGGCTGTCGGCGTGCAGGAACCAGAGAATGTCGCTGCCGGCCTGCCTCGCGCCGGCGTTCATCTGCGCCGCCCGACCCCTGGAACTGGAGATGACCCGATCCGCCAGCGGCTTGGCCAGCGCCACGGTTCGGTCGCCGCTGCCGCCGTCCACCACGATCAATTCGCAATCCTGTTCGCGTAGCGGTTGCAGGAGGGTCAAGCAGGCGGTGATTTGCGCCTCCTCGTTCAGGACGGGCAGGATGACGGCAATGTGGGACATGATCTTTCGGGCGCGTGGGTCTAGCCAATGGCCGACGAAGATTGTAGTATTCACACCCTCATTTCGTCATGGGGCAGTAGCTCAGCCGGGAGAGCGCCGCGTTCGCAATGCGGAGGTCGAGGGTTCGATCCCCTTCTGCTCCACCACTATTCCACGCCCAACCCTCGTCGGTTGGGCGTTTTCATTTGCGAAGTCCGTGACACCGCGAGGGATTTGCGGCGGCTCTCCGTGCGCCGACCGTTCCTGGAACGACGACCGCTACACACCCGATGAACCTGAACTGGCGGGTGAAACCGTGGCGGCTCGTGTGAGCCTCCGCGGCGAGGCTGTCGAGGTCGTGGGCTTCATGCAGGTGCTGGCGCACCGAAGCGATCAAGATGAACGCGAAGAGTTCGATCATCTGCTTCGCGGGACGAGCACCTCCACTCTGCGAGCTGAAGCACTTCAAGTCGCTTGCGCCGCCACTTCGGATGTCGGAGGTCATCTGCGTATGCCACGGTTTCACTTCTCGTAAGGCCTAACGGGGCGGCGGATAACCGGCGAGCCCGGACAAAACGTAGTTTTGGACGGGTGAAGTCCGGTTGATCCCCTATGCAGTTTCCGGCTATCTACCATAGTTAGAAGTACATCTTCACCGCCAGTCTGGCTATCCCGAAAATCCTGTCAGCTTGTCATCTCTCTGAAACGCATTCAGTGGAGGCAAGAGCTGCCTGACGCCGAGACCAAGCGGGCGCTTCAGGCTTTCTTCCACACCTGCCAAGCCCCGATAATGCCTTTGTAGGCATAGGCGCCGGGTAGCCAGTAATAACAGGATTTCGTTTCGATGCTCGCCTTTTTAGATCCTGCCCAGTTCGGGTCGATGTAGGTGACCTTGGATCGGTCCTTCATCGTGCCGACTTCGTCCCAGTCCAGATCGTTGTCGATTTGAACCCCGGTCACCACCACGACATGGAAAAAATTATCCCAGTTGCCGGCCACCCAGATCGGACTCGGATACGACAGAAATCGCTTTAAATCCTGGGTCGTCCATTGCTGGCCCACGCCGTTGGCCTCCAACCCCAGCGCGGAGGCGGATTTGCGAAAATCCTTGCCCTTGAGTCCAGACCCGCAGGCGTCGTCCCAGTTGACGCTAGCCGCCACCAGCTTCTCCTTGATCGGAGCGGGCGGAAATTGCCCCTTGTAATCGCCAATTTGGCCGGTGCCGTAGCCTTTCCATTGCATCATCATCTGATAGCAGGTGAACCAGCAGGTCTGGCTGGTCTCCTGGGGAATCGCCGTCATTTGTTTCATGTCGATCTTCACAACTTCAAGCGCGGCCATGGCAGCCCCCCTGATAGCGCAGCTTAATTAAGAAACCCGCCCGCCATGAAAGGCGGACAGGTCCGGTTGAATAAATCCCTCATCTTTGGCGGTCTCCAAGCGGGAGAACAGCTTTTGATGGGGCATTCTACTTCTTCCGCATCGGCGGTAGGTCGGTGCAAACGCCTTCGAACACTTCCGCCGCCATCCCGACCGATTCGCCCAGGGTCGGATGCGGGTGGATGGTCAGGCCAATGTCGGCGGGGTCGCAGCCCATTTCGATGGCGAGCGCCACTTCGCTGATCAAGTCGCCGGCGTGGGTGCCGACGATGCCGCCGCCGACGATGCGGTGAGTCTCCTCGTCGAAGATCAGCTTGGTGAAGCCTTCGTCGCGGCCGTTGGCGATGGCGCGGCCGGACGCGGCCCACGGGAACTTGCTCACGCCCACCTTGGCGCCCTGCTGCTTCGCCTCCGCTTCGGTCAGGCCCACCCAGGCCACTTCCGGGTCGGTGTAGGCCACGCCGGGAATCACCCTGGCGTCGAAGAAGCTCTTGTGGCCGGCGGCGACCTCGGCGGCGACGTGGCCCTCATGCACCGCCTTGTGCGCCAGCATCGGCTGACCGACGATGTCGCCGATGGCGAAGATGTGCGGGACGTTGGTGCGCATCTGCCGGTCCACCGGGATGAAACCCCGGTCGGTGACGGTGACGCCCGCTTTCTCCGCGCCGATCTTCCTGCCGTTGGGCGAGCGGCCCGCCGACTGCAGGATCATGTCGTAAAGCTGCGGTTCGGCCGGGGCGTTGTCGCCATCGAAGGTGACCAGCAATCCCTCCGCCCTGGCTTCGACCGCGACCGTCTTGGTCTTGAGCATGATCTGGTCGAAGCGGCGGGCGTTCATCTTTTCCCACACCTTGACCAAGTCTCGATCCGGTCCCTGCATCACCGCGTCGAGCATTTCCACGACTTCGATGCGCGCCCCCAGGGTCGAATAGACCGTCGCCATTTCCAGACCGATGATGCCGCCGCCGATCACCAGCAGCCGCTTGGGGATGAAGCGCAGCTCCAGCGCGCCGGTGGAATCGACGATGCGCGGGTCGTCCGGGATGAACGGCAGATGCACGGCGGCGCTGCCGGCGGCGATGATGCATTTCTGGAACCGCACGATTTTTTTCTCGCCGGTCTTGTCCTGCCCGTCGCCGGTGGTGAGTTCGACTTCCAGATGATGGGGATCGAGGAAATGGCCGTAACCGCGCACCGTCTCCACCTTGCGGGCTTTGGCCATCCCGGCGAGGCCGCCGGTGAGCTTGCCCACCACCTTGCCCTTGTGGGCGCGCAGCTTGTCCAGATCCACGGTCGGTTGGCCGAAGCTGACGCCGAGATCGGCGAAATGCGCGACCTCGTCCATCACGGCGGCGACGTGCAACAGCGCCTTGGACGGAATGCAGCCGACGTTGAGGCAGACGCCGCCCAAGGTCGGGTAGCGTTCCACCAGCACGGTTTTCATGCCCAGATCGGCGGCGCGGAACGCGGCGCTGTAGCCGCCCGGACCCGCGCCCAGCACCAGCATTTCGCATTCCAGGTCCACCGAGCCGGAATAGGCGCCGGCGGCGGGCGCGACGGTCGGCGCTGGAGGCGGCGGCGAGGATACCTTGCTCCCCTCGCCCTTCGGGAGAGGGGCCGGGGGTGAGGACTGTGCTTCTGCTGCTTCCAGCAGCAACACCAGATCACCTTCCGACACCTTGTCGCCGACCTTGATCTTTACCTCCTTGACCACGCCGGCGGTGGGCGCGGGCACTTCCATGGACGCCTTGTCGCTTTCCAGCACGAGCAGCGGATCTTCCGGGGCGATGGCATCGCCCGGCTTGACCAGTACCTCGATGACGTCCACGCCCTTGAAATCGCCGATGTCCGGTATTTTGACTTCCATCAGACTCATGAGCAGCGGCCTCCCTCAGAGCAGCACGCGGCGGAAGTCCGCCAGCAGTTGGGCCAGATAGACGTTGAATCGGGTCGCCAGCGCACCGTCGATCACCCGATGGTCGGCGGTCAGCGACAGCGGCAGGATCAGGCGCGGCGCGAACTGTTTGCCGTCCCACACCGGTTTCATCACCGACTTGCTGGCGCCCAAAATCGCCACCTCGGGCGCGTTGATGATCGGCGAGAAATGGGTGCCGCCGATGCCGCCGACCGAAGAGATGGTGAAACAGGCGCCCTGCATGTCGGCCGGGCCGAGCTTGCCGTCGCGCGCTTTCTTGGCCAATTCGCCGGTTTCCATGGCGATGTCGAAAACGCCTTTCTGGTCGGCGTCCTTGACCACCGGCACCACCAGGCCGTTCGGCGTGTCGGCGGCAAAGGCGATGTGGTAGTACTGCTTGTAGACCAGGTTTTCGCCGTCGAGCGAGGTGTTGAACTCCGGGAACTGCTGCAAGGCCCGGACGCAGGCCTTGATCATAAAGGCCAGCATGGTCAGCTTGACCCCACCGCTCTTTTCCCCCTCTTTATTGATCTGCAAGCGGAATGCTTCCAGATCGGTAATGTCGGCATCCTCGTGATAGGTCACTGCCGGGATCATGACCCAGTTACGCGCCAGGTTGGCGCCTGACAGTTTCTTGATCCGCGACAGGGGCTTGGTTTCCACTGGACCGAACTTGGCGAAGTCCACCGTCGGCCAGGGCAACAGATTCAGCACCCCGCCGCCGGAGACGCCGCTAGCGGCCGCGGGGGCGGCGAGCGCTCCCGACATGACCTGCTTGACGAAACCCTGCACGTCTTCCTTGAGAATCCGGCCCTTGGGACCGGAACCCTTGGCCAGCCGGGTGAGATCGACGCCCAGCTCGCGGGCGAAGCGCCGCACCGAGGGGCTGGCGTGGACCTTGGCGAAGCTGGGCGCGGAAGTTTCGGTCGCTGGTGGCGGTGGCGGCGCCTTGATCGGCGGCGGAGGTGGAGCGCCGACGGGTTTGGGCGCGCGCGGACCGAGCGCGACGGCGCTAAGGGTATCAGGCAGTTGCGGCTTGGCGTCGGCGTCGGCTCCGCTGGCGCGCAAGACCAGAATCAAATCACCCTGCGAAACCGGGTCGCCCACCTTGACCTCGACGCTCTGGATCGTGCCGGCGAAGGGCGAAGGCACTTCCATGCTGGCCTTGTCGCTTTCCAGCACGATCAGCGAGGTGTCGATTTCGACGTGATCGCCGGCCGCGACCAGAA
>CALGOO010000050.1 GCA_937960715.1 uncultured Candidatus Competibacteraceae bacterium | reverse complement strand
GCACCGGCGACACGGTCAGCGGCAAGATTCGCCCACCCAAGGAAGGCGAGCGCTACTTCGCCCTGCTCAAGGTCGGCGATATCAATTTCGAGCCACCGGAAGCCTCCAAGAACAAGGTGCTGTTCGAAAACCTGACGCCGTTGCACGCCGACGACCGGCTGACGCTGGAGCGCGGCAATGGCAGCACCGAGGACATCACGGCGCGGGTGATCGACCTGATCGCCCCCATCGGCAAGGGTCAGCGCGGCCTGATCGTGTCGCCGCCCAAGGCCGGCAAGACCATGATGTTGCAGAACATCGCCCAAAGCATCGCCGCCAACCATCCCGAGTGCTACCTGATCGTGCTGCTGATCGACGAGCGGCCGGAGGAAGTGACCGAGATGCAGCGGTCGGTGCGCGGCGAAGTGATCGCCAGCACCTTCGACGAGCCGGCCACCCGTCATGTCCAGGTGGCGGAAATGGTGAACGACAAGGCCAAGCGACTGGTCGAGCACAAGCGCGACGTGGTGATCCTGCTCGACTCCATCACCCGGCTGGCCCGGGCCTACAACACGGTGGTGCCGGCCTCCGGCAAGGTGCTGACCGGCGGCGTGGACGCCAACGCCCTGCAAAAGCCCAAGCGGTTCTTCGGCGCGGCCCGCAACATCGAGGAAGGCGGCTCGCTGACCATCATCGCCACCACCCTGATCGACACCGGCTCGCGCATGGACGACGTGATCTACGAGGAGTTCAAGGGCACCGGCAACATGGAAATCCATCTCGACCGGCGGATTTCCGAGAAGCGGGTCTTTCCGGCCATCGACATCAACCGCTCCGGCACTCGCCGCGAGGAACTGCTGGCCGATCCAGATGATTTGCAGAAGATGTGGATCCTGCGCAAGCTGCTGCATCCGATGGATGAATTGCAGGCGATGGAATTCCTGTTGGAACGGCTCAAAAATACCAAGACCAACAAGGAATTCTTCGAGTCGATGAAGCGCTGAGGCATTGACGGTGTGATCGACGCCATGTTCCAGGCCACCCTCCATTCGCTGTTTCCGCCCCGCCCGACCCTGCCCGCTCCCTTGGCGCTGCCGCTGAAGCTGATTCCCGGTCCGGTGCATTCCACTATCCTGACCACGGCATTAAACGTACTGTTCGCCGCCCGAATCAAACAAAACAGTGATTTCGAATTCCTACGCAACCGCATGTTGATGATCAAGGTGCGCGATGCTCAGGTGGAATATCGGTTCCGCTATGCCGGTCCCGCCGGTTTCGTCCCTTGCCAAACGACGCGGGCGCCAGATTTGACCATCAGTGGCACGATTTACGATTTTCTGGCGCTGGCCACTCGCCACGAGGATTCTGATACGCTGTTTTTCAACCGCCGGGTGGTGATGGAGGGCGATACCGCCCTGGGACTGGAACTGAAAAATCTGCTGGATGGGATGGACCCGGAGGCGCTGGGCGGACTCGTGCCGCCGTTGTTGCGCGCCGTCAGCGGGCTGATGGCCGGGTATGAGCGGCTGAGCGGCTGAGCGGCAATCGCCGATTACGCCATCTGGCGACCGTGAGCCGGCCGCGGAGTCAACGCAACCCCATCAGGGTAACGATGGTGGAGCACTAGGCATCGCTCCTGTTTGATGAAGGGATAAAAAACCCCTTTATTTCTAATAATGCTTGCCGTATATAAGCCCGCTCGTAGAAGGCGCGATTCACCAGCAAGCCGACCTTGAAATCTCGAACCGGATTGCACTTTCGCAAATGACGTCGCTTGCGCCACATGGCCGGCGCTCCACTGAGAAAATCCCGATATAGGCGACCAATTATTCGTATCTTACCCCTCAAGGCATGGCGCAACGGGATAGCGATGTGCGCTAACAAAATCCAACCGAAATTTGGCCAGACTAGGTGAGCAGGGACACATTTGACCAGCACGAATAGCGAATTACGAACACCGTGATACAAGACGAAATCATTGTTGGGACCGCCGCTGGCCAGCGAGCCCTTATGATAAACCAAGGCATTATCGGCATAAGCCGCTCGATAACCCAGCAGCACCGCCCGCCAAGCCAAATCGGTGTCCTCGGCGTAGCAAAAGAATTTTTCATCGAAAAATTCACCGGTAACTTGATGGACCTGATGCAGCAAGTCAGCGGTATAAAGCCCGCAGCCGCCACTGGGGCCGAGTAAGGGATCGTTGGTTGATTTGCGATTGGAAGCGAGTCCACACTTATAGAACGTAATACCGAGATTATCGATACACGTTCGATCATCGTACTTCATCATTCGTGCCGCCACCATCTCGATACGCTGTGGGCGGTCAATCCGGTCCAGCATCCGCGCAAGGAAATGTGGTTCCACGATCGTATCGTTATTAAGCAACAAGATGAATTCGTAACGTCTTTCATTGGAAAGGATCTGTTCGAAAAGTCGATTGTGAGCGCCGGTGAAGCCGTGGTTCTCGGCAAACAGAATCAAGGTAATTCGTTCACGATATTGATCGACATAGGCACTCAATAAAGCGGCGTCTTCACTGCCGGAACCGTTATCAGCCAAGAAAACATTGAATGACGGATCACGGACTTGCAACAAGGAATCCAGGCATTCGATGGTATCAAGAGCGCGACGGAAATTGACTATCAGAATGGCTACCATGGCCCTGAATGCTATTTAAAGAGTTGTCGATGAAAATTTGGAGTCGAGGTTGGCTTCTTGGGATTTGTCGGAATTCTTTCGAGACGGGGAGGCCAAGCCAGCCTGAAATCTTCCGTCTCCAGACTCAAATTTGGATTGTAGGCTGGGTCTGATGTCAGCCATGAATTCCATTGCTCAAGCATGTAAGTCATTTCTCTTTTCGATCGAGTTATTTTTTCGAGCGTATTGTCATAACCACGGCTGGCGGATTCATAATGGTAAAGTTCAGCATAGGGAGTCCATACGATCCTCAAACCCAGTTTGATCAGTTTAAGGCAAAGATCGACATCATTGAATGTGACCGCCAGTTGTTCTTCATTGAAACCGTCAACCGCCATAAAGCACTCCTTACGCAACACCAGGCAGGCACCAGTTACCGCAGAAAAATTCTGTATTAAAATAGCGCGCCCAAAATAACCAGCATCTCCTCTGGCAATGCCTTTATGGGGATGATTGGCGATCCCGCCGATGCCAAGTATGACGCCACCATGCTGTAAGGTATCGTCCTTGTACCAAAGACGCGCGCCCACGGCGCCAATTTCTGGTCGCAAGGCGTGGCTGACCATCTCGGCTAGCCAGTCGACATTGATGACCTCCATGTCATTGTTAAGAAAACCAATCAACTCACCACGGGCGTGTTTGACCGCCATGTTGTTGATCGCGGAGTAATTGAAAGGATATGGGTAATCCAATACCCTGATTTTCGGTGATTCGCCCAAATCCCGCAAGTAGTCGATCGTTCTTGGATCATTGCTGTCGTTGTCGACAATAATGATCTCATAATTCAGGTAGTTGGTTTTTTCCAGAATGCTTTCGATGCACCGATTCAACAATTTGAAGCGATTACGGGTTGGGATGATCAAGGTAGCCAGCGGTGGCGCTTCAGGCAACCGATATCGGACCCGGATATATGAGCCATCCGGACTTTGGATGGCGCGAGCTGGAATTTTTTTCCGATTCAAGTGGTCGTTGACCGCTTTTAATGCTACCGGTAATGAAGTCGCCATTGCTTCACTGGCATCGACCGCCTCGCGGTAGTGATAAAGTACGCGAGGGATGTGCCGGACTTGGGATGGTTCGATTTGCTCAATGATTCTTAACGCTAAATCGTATTCTTGCGCGCTTTCGCAGCCTTGTCGAAACCCATTCAGCCGGCGCACGAGAGATGTACGATAAACACCTGAATGGCTGGCTAGATTGTAAGGATCGGATAGAAAAATATCTGGGTTCCAGTCAGGCTTAAAGCAAGGGTTCCTGCGCTCTCCATTTTCACCAACCCTGTCCTCGTCTGAATACCAGAACATCCCTTCTGAATGATCGAGAATATCTAAGGCGATCCAGAAAAGAGCATGTAGCGCGAACAGGCTTCCTGGGTTGATGAAAGTTATGAAATCACCACTTATCTCCTTCAAGGCCGCATTGAAAGCTACGTAATCAGGATCGTGGTGATTCTTGAAAATCAGCTTGATGCGAGGTTCTCGTTCGACATATTCGCTCAATATCCGATAGCGAGATTCAGTGGTGCGGTCCTCAATAATGTACAGCTCCCAATTAGAATAAATCTGCGTCAAGACGGATTCGATGGTGGCACGTAACCTGCGTTCATCGGTGTCCTGAACCATCATAACGATCGAAATAAGAGGCCTTGAAGGCCAACTTCCCATTATTTTCCGTAAGTGTCTATTCTCCTCGGGAAGCAGGTAATCATATTTTTTTATCCATTGGGAATAATCGTTGGCGAAGTAGCCCTTTCCTCTATAACGGTCTTCCGTTTGCGTCGCCGTCATTTGATATATTTCATAGGAAAGAGTTCGCTTGGTTAGGAATTTAAAATGATGATGGATGAACAATATAAATCTTCTTTTGCTCTGATAAGAGAAAAAAGGTATTTTATAGTAAAGCCTGAAAAGCAATACTTCGATGCGGCTGTTCATGTTACTGCTCGTCCTGATGGCTTACCTGATTCAGGGAAGCATTTATAGCGAGTACTGCTTCACAATATCATCAACCCAGCCGACCATTTTTATAGCGCCATGCTCCAGCCAAATTACACGATCACACAGATTCTCGATTGAATCCAGATTATGGGAGACGAGTAGTACAGTCGATCCGTCGTTATGATACCGCAGTATTCTCGCCGCAGATTTCTTCTGGAAGTCAGCATCCCCCACTGCCAATATCTCATCAATGATCAGAATATCGGGTCGGATATCGGTTGCAATGGCAAATCCCAGCCTTGCCACCATGCCGCTGGAGTAGGTGCGAATCGGCGCGTCGATAAAATCATCGATACCGGAAAACTCCACGATTCTGTCCAGGCGGCTTGCGATATCTTTTCGATTAAAGCCCAATACGGCTCCATTGAGAAAAATATTTTCCCTGCCCGTCATTTCATAGTCGAACCCCGCGCCCAATTCCAGCAGTGGCGCGATGCGTCCTCTCAGGAAAACGCGACCGTGTGTTGGGCGGATGACTCTTGAGATGACCTTAAGCAGGGTACTCTTGCCAGCGCCGTTGGCGCCGATGATACCGACTGTTTCGCCCTGCCTGATCGAGAAACTGACGTTGTTCAACGCATTGAAGTCGGTAAAACTGACGCCGCGTCCTTTCAGCCAACGTATCGCATATTCCTGCAACGTGGGAATCTTTTCATGGGGAATGCGAAATCGTACCGTCACATCATTGAGTTGTATCGCGGTATTTTCCATCATTACAGGCGATAGGCAAGTTGGTCGGCCTTGCGGGTGAACAGAATCCAGCCAGCAACCAAGGTGATTAACGCAAGAGACGCGGCCTTTACGGCGAGGCCAAAATCGGGAAGGCAGTTGGCATGGATTGGCGCTCGAAAAATCTCGATCAGGATGACGAAAGGATTCAACACGAGCAGCTGACTTAACTCGGGTGGAAAAATCGAAGGTGGATACATGATCGGGGTCAGGAAGAACAGGGCTTGAACCATGACCTGATAAATATCCACCGTATCGGTGAAGAATACTGACGCGGTGGACAAAAGCAATGCCAAGCCTAGCGAAAAGACCGTCAGAATCATGATGCCGATGGGTAAAAATAGCCAAGCTGTCGTTATCGAATGGTTGAGAAAAATAGCGATGATGAATAGAGCGCCAATTGATACGATCAGATTGATCAGGCCGTTACCGACCGCTGCGACGATATAGGTGGCGCGCGGAATATAGACCCTTTTCAGCAATCCCCCACCGTAGGCCATGCTGCTCATGGCGTATTGGGTGGTTTGTGTGATAAAGTTCCACGCCAACAATCCAGTCAAGAGATAAACCGCGTAACTGGGTACTGATGACTTGAACATCGTCCCGAATGCGACACTGAGCACGATCGTCTGCAACAGGGGATTGAGCAGCATCCAGAAGACGCCCAGCACCGAACGCTTGTAGCGGTTTTTCAGGATGTTTTCCACCATCAAGAAAATCAAGTCGCGATAACGAATCAGTTGAAAAAATTCGTCGATCGCGGGCGGTGGTCTTTTAGCTGAATCGTACTCGAGCATTATTCGAAATGGATACCAGTCTTTTTTCGATCGACGCAATGATCGCGGGCGGTCCATTGGCGTTTGCGATCGCATTTTTCCTGAGTCGGCGCTTGGCGCGCGCGGCCGATTTGCCGGGTCTTGTCGATTATCCCAACGCGCGTTCCTTGCACCAGCGGCCCGTTCCAAGGACCGGCGGGTTGGCCATGCTGGCGGGGGTGACGG
>CALGOO010000049.1 GCA_937960715.1 uncultured Candidatus Competibacteraceae bacterium | reverse complement strand
GCTGGATTTCATCGGCCGGGTTCGCGCCATCACCGGTAAACCGACTGGCTTCAAGCTGGTGGTCGGCGATCCGGGCTGGATCGACGAACTGTGCCGGGAAATCGTGCGTCGGGGGTCGGCCAGCGCGCCCGATTTCATCACGGTGGACAGCGCCGACGGTGGTACCGGCGCGGCGCCGATGAGTTTGCTGGACTACGTGGGTCTGCCGATTCAGGAAAGCCTGCCGCGCGTGGTGGATGCGCTCGATGAGTACGGTTTGCGCGAGCGCGTCCGGGTGATCGCCTCCGGCAAGTTGATCAACCCCGGCGAGGTGGCCTGGGCGCTGTGCGTGGGCGCCGATTTCGTCAACTCGGCGCGCGGGTTCCTGTTCGCGCTCGGCTGCATCCAGTCCATGCAGTGCGACAAGAACACCTGCCCGGCCGGCATCACCACCCACGATCCTCATTTGCAGCGGGGGCTGGACCCGACGGACAAGGCCGAGCGGGTGCGGCATTACGTGGAGAACATGCGCCACGAGGTGGAGCTTATCGCCCACGCCTGCGGCGCGGCGGAGCCTCGGCGACTGCGGCGCGAACACTGTCGGGTCGTGGTCGGGCCGAGCCGTTCGCTGCCGTTGAGTGAGCTTTATCGGCGGGAACCGGTGCCGGCGCGCCAACGGGAAGCCGCCTGAGCGGCCGGTCTTCGGGCCACGGCCGGGGTGCACCGAAACCACGAGTTCAGCGGCCGATCCGACCCGGTTGCGCGCGCGGCGGCAACTTGTGATGATGGTCGGCATCGGTCATTGCCCCAAAGCCCCGGCCAGATCGGTCGGGCTTGCCCAAACCATGGCATCGAACTTTTTCAGGAATCCGCATGTCCTCCGCATCCAACTTGCCGCCGCTGATCGAGCCGGAGCAACTCCAACCGCATCTCGCCGACCCGGCGGTCCTGATCGTGGATCTCGGCGATTCGGCCCGCTACGCCATCGGACACATTCCTGGCGCGGTGCATCTCGATTACGCCGAACTGGTCCGGATCGAGCCGCCGGCGATGGGCTTATTGCCGACCGAGGCGCAACTGAGCGAAGCCCTGTCGCGACTGGGTCTGACGCCGACGCGGCGGGTCGTTGCCTACGACGACGAGGGCAACGGCCGCGCCAGCCGCTTGCTCTGGACCCTGGCGACGCTTGGCCACGAACAAGCGTCGCTGCTCAATGGCGGCTTCCACGCCTGGGAAGCGGCCGCCGGGCCGTTGGAAACTCGGTTCCGCCCACCACCGCCCAGCGCCTACCAAGCTCGCTTCGTCGATCCACCGACGGCGGTCGCCGATAAGGACTACATCCTCGAACGGCTGGGCCAGCCAGATTTGGCGCTACTGGATACCCGTACTCCCGCCGAATTCGCCGGCCTGGATCTACGCGCCGCCCGCGGCGGTCATATCCCCGGCGCGGTGAACCTGCCCTGGACCGACGCCATGGACCCGCAACGGCAACTGCGCTTGCGGCCCGACCCGGTGCTGCGGAAATTGCTGGCGCAGCGCGGCGTCACTCCCGACAAGGAGGTCGTCGTTTACTGCCAGACCCATCATCGTTCGGCGCATACCTACTGGGTGTTGCGTTGCTTGGGCTATCCCCGAGCGCGCGGCTATTCCGGCGCCTGGTCGGAATGGGGCAACATTCCCGATCTGCCGATCGAACGCTGACCGGTTCATCGCCAAGCCTATTCGGCCACGTCCGCCGCCACGAACAGCCGCTCGCGATAAAAGCGCAACTCGTCGATGGAATCGCGGATATCCTGCAAGGCCAGATGGGACGAGGTCTTGCCGAAGCCCTTGATCCGCGCCGGATACCAGCGCCGGGCCAGTTCCTTGAGCGTGCTGACGTCCAGGTTGCGATAATGGAAATAGGCTTCCAGTTCCGGCATGCAGCGCGCCAGAAAGCGCCGATCCTGGCAAATGCTGTTGCCGCACATCGGCGACTGACCCTTGGGGACGTACAGGCTCAGGAACGCCAGGGTGCGGGTCTCGGCCTCGCGTTCGTTCACGGCGCTGGCGCGAACCCGGGCGATCAGGCCGGATTCGCCATGCTGCTTCCGGTTCCAGTCGTCCATCGTCGCCAACACCGCGTCGCTTTGGTGGATGGCCAGTACCGGTCCCTCGGCGAGAATATGGAGTTGACTGTCGGTGACGATGGTGGCGATTTCGATGATGTGGTCGGTCTGGGAATCCAGACCGGTCATTTCCAAATCAATCCAGATCAGGTTGTCGGGGGACATGGATTTTTCTTGGGATAGGGTCGGGGTGGAAAGGGAAGTTCGCCGGCGGTGGCCCGACGCGGTTTGTTTACAGGAAGTGTACGCTGAATCCAGCGGTCGCGGGATGGTGCGGGCATGGCCGGCCGTCGGCTGACCCAGCGTCAGTGGGAACAGATTCGGCGCGGGCATGAACGCCGCCGCGCGCGCGCCGATCAGCGACTGGACTTCCAGGGCGCCGCCGAGCTGGGTTCGGAACGACCCGGCCTGGTCATCGCCCATCACGGACGCACCCTGGTGGTCGAGGACGAGGAGGGCCGGCTGTACCGCTGCGTCACACGGCAGAACCTGGATCGGATCGCCTGCGGCGACCGGATCGTCTGGCAGACGTCCGGCGCGGGGGAAGGGGTGATCGTGGCGGTGGGCGAGCGCCGCTCGCTCCTGACCCGGCCCGATTACCAGGGCCGACCACGCCCGGTCGCCGCCAATCTCGACGCGGTGGCGGTGGTGCTGGCGCCGGAGCCGGAGCCGAGCGAATCCCTGATCGACCGCTATCTGGTCGCCATCGCCGCCATCGGCATCCAGGGATTGCTGGTGCTGAACAAGCTGGATTTGCTGGATGCGTCGGCGCTGGCGGCGCTGCGCGAACGGCTGGAACCTTATCGCCGGATCGGTTATCCGTTGCTGCTGGCCAGCAGCCACACCGCGCAGGGCCTGGACGAGCTGCGCCGCTGGCTGCGCGGCCACGTCAGCCTGCTGGCCGGCCAGTCGGGGGTAGGCAAGTCCTCGCTGATCAAGGCCCTGCTGCCGGAGCGTCAAATTCGCATCCAGGCCGTGTCCCAGCTCACCGGCCACGGCGCTCACACCACCAGCGGCAGCACGCTTTATCATTTGCCGGACGGCGGCGATTTGATCGATACGCCTGGCGTGCGCAGCTTTGAGCTGGGAAAAATCAGCTTGAGCGACCTGGACCGGGGTTTCCGGGACATCGCCCCCTATTTGGGCCGCTGCCGCTTTTTCGATTGTCGCCACGACGCCGAACCGGCTTGCGCCCTGCGGGAAGCCATCGCGGGCGGCGCTATTGCCCCGCGCCGGCTGGACAGTTACCGACAATTGCGCGCCGCGCTGGAAACGGCGGCGAAACCGGCCCGATAACCCTCGTGATCGCTTTTTTGCTATCTGGCGTCCTGCTGGGCCTGAGCGGCGGGCTGGCGCCGGGTCCATTGCTGACCTTGGTCGCCAGCGAGACGTTGCGTCACGGCGCCCGCGCCGGGGTCCGGGTCGCGCTGGCGCCGCTACTGACCGACCTGCCGATTATTTTGGCGACGGTGTTGCTGCTGCGGCCCCTGACCGACCAAGCCGCACCGCTGGCGCTGATCCAGGTGGGCGGTGGTCTGTATCTGGCCTGGCTGGGCTTTCAGGGCCTGTGCTTCCGGGGCGCGGAACTGGAGTCGACCAAACCGACCGGTTCGCTGCGGCGTGGGGTTGTCGCCAACTTTCTGAATCCCAGCCCCTATTTGTTCTGGCTGACGGTGGGCGCGCCAACCGTGCTGGCGGCCTGGCGGGAGGGTTGGCCGGCGGCGGCGGCGTTCGTCGTCGCGTTCTACGCGCTGCTGGTCGGTTCCAAGGTGTCGTTGGCCATGGCGCTGGGCCAGGCCCGCCATCTCCTGCGCAGCGGCGGCTACATCGTCCTCATGCGTGGCCTGGGTCTGCTGCTGCTGACCTATGCGTTGCTGTTCCTGCGCGCGGGCGGGCGAGCATGGCTGGCTTGAGAGGCCATGCGAAAATGAACAGCCATAAATGTAACCGTTCAGACCCCCTTGGTGTTTTCGCCCTGAGCTGATGGGTTGAGCGCAGCGCAACCCATCGCCATTCGAGATGGGAGGGGTCTGAACGGTTACGTCGTTCGCGGCGTTATACTTTCCACGCCAAACGATAACGACAGGATGAAAACGCCATGAAACGACGGGAACTTTTGCTGCGACTGCTGGGACTGGCCGCTTGCGGAGCGTTGCCGGCCTCGTTCATTTACGCCGCCACGACCGATGGCGGTTCCTCGGCCGATGGCCAGTCCTTCAGCCCGGAATGGCTGCGCGAGACCGCGCGGCGCCTGGCGCGGGAACCGTACATTCCCCCCACCGACGCTCGCCCACCCTGGCTGGCGGCGATGGATTACGACGATTACCAGGCCCTCAACAATTTCCGCGCCGAACGCAGCCTGTGGGGCGGCGGCGAATTGCCGTTCCAGGCCCGGTTTTTCCATCTGGGATTGTATTTTCATCACCCCGTCAGCCTGTACGAGGTCGCCGACGGCGTCGCCCGACCCATCCATTTCTCCTCGAATCTATACAAGTACGGCCCGAGGGTCAGGGATCGGATCCCCGAATCGGTGGGCGACCTGGGCTTCGCCGGCTTCCGGGTCAACAGCCGCGCCGACTGGGACCGCGACATGTTCTCCTTTCTCGGCGCCAGCTATTTTCGCGCGGTCGGCGCCAGCAAACAGTACGGCTTGTCCGCCCGCGGCGTGGCCATCGACACCGGCATGGACCGCCCGGAGGAATTCCCCGCCTTCCGCGCGTTTTGGCTGGAGCGGCCCACGCCGACCGCGACCGCCCTGACGATCCACGCCCTGCTCGACGGCCCCAGCATCACCGGCGCCTACCGCTTCGTCGTCACCCCCGGCGACACCACGACCATGCGGATCGAGGCCCGGCTGTTCCCGCGTCGGCCCCTCGATCGGCTGGGCATCGCGCCGATGACCTCGATGTTCCAGTGTGGCGAGAACGACCGCCGCATCGCCGACGACTATCGCCCGGAAATCCACGATTCCGACGGCTTGGCGTTGTGGACGGGAACGGGCGAATGGATTTGGCGACCGCTCCTCAACCCTCACTACGTCCGGGTCAATTCCTTTCTGGACGACAACCCGCGCGGCTTCGGCCTGCTGCAACGCGACCGCGAGTTCGCCCATTACCAGGACGACGGCGCCTTCTACCACAAACGGCCATCGCTGTGGGTGGAGCCGGCCGGAAACTGGGGTCGGGGCTCGGTGCAACTGGTCGAACTGCCGACCGCCGACGAGACGTTCGACAACATCGTGGCCTTCTGGAACCCGGCGCAAGCGGCGGAACCGGGCCAGGAACTGGCGTTCGACTATCGCCTGTACTGGGGCGCGCGGCCGCCGGTTCGGTCCACGGTCGCCGAGGTGATCGCCACCCGCCTGGGCATGGGCGGCGTGCCCGGCCAGAAACCGACGGAGCCGATGCGCAAATTCGTGATCGATTTCCAAGGCGGGCCGCTGGCATCGCTAGCCCGGGACGCCAAGGTGCAAGCCGTGGTCACCGCCTCGCGCGGGGAAGTTCGCGATGTGGCGGCCCGGCCGATTCTGGAATCGGAACTGTGGCGCTGCCACTTCGATCTCGCCGCCCCTGGGAACGAGCCGGTGGACCTGCGCTGCTACCTGCGCGACGCCAACGGCGCGCTCAGCGAGACCTGGCTGTATCAATGGTCCCCGCCGCCGGGCGCGCCGGACACGCCGGGCTAGACCCCCGCCGTCCACCGCCCGACCGCGCCGGCAATCGTGGCCAAATGCACTAAACTACCCTTGGCGACTATCCGCGCATCCTACGGAGCTTAGCGGCCATGGTGTTGAATTTCCTGCATTCGCTCTTCAAGACCGGGCCTGGACCCGCCGGCAAGTTCGGCGGCGCCGTGGTCCAGGCCGCGATTGAACGGGTAGTGGATGGCACCGATCCCCGGTTGCGCGCGGTCAGGCGCTATCGCCGCACGCTGCAAGCGCCGGTGGAGCGGGCAATCGATTACGTCAACGCGCAAATGGCCGTCCTGCCGCCCGCCATCGAAGCCAGCCGCCGCGGTTTTACCGCCGACCCGCATCTGCGCGCCCTGTTCGCCTCGCCGGAACAGTTGCTGGAAACCTTGAGCTTCAGCCCGGCCATGCGCGACTACCGGCAACGCCACAACGGCTCGACGCCGACCGAGCTTTACGCCGCCCTGCGCGCGGAACGCATCGAGCGCAATACCCTGGGCATCGTCCTGCAAGGCGACCGGCTTCAGCGCGACGTGCCGCAAGTCACCGTCCTGTTTCAAAAACCCCGCGCGGCGTTTCCCAACGCCAACGAGGCCGAGACGCGGCGGGAGCTGATGAACCGGGCGTTCGACTACCTGGTCGAGATCGCCTTGCAGCGCCTGACTTCCCTGCGCGCCCGCCGGCAGGAACTGGAAAAACGCCAGCGCCATTTGCTGCAAAACAAGGCAAGAGTGCTGAAATCGGCCCGTCTGGGCCTGGAATCCCTGCTGGAGGAGCCGGCGGGCCAACCGATCCCCGACCGCGCGACCGTCGAACGCCAACTGGCGGAAATCGAAACCGAGCTGAGCCAGATCCGCGCCGATACGGCGACCCTCGATCATCACCTCGTCCTGATCGCCGAAACCCTGAGCGAACCCGAGCAACACCTGCGACTGGACCCGGTCTCGCTGACTCTCGATCACATGAACGTCAAGGTCGATCCCCACTCGGCGCGCGTCAGCAACACCCTGACCTTTCAGGAGGTCCGGGTCGGGGATCGGCGTCGCTTCACCGTCCTGCTGGTCAGAATTCCCACCAGCGAACTGCTGGCGCAGCCGGATTTCTTCGCGGAAGCCCAGCGTCTGCTCTATCTGAACGATCAACCCCGTCTGACCACGATTTGACCGTCGCCAGCCTCACCGGAACCAGCCGGTTCACGGCGATCCGGGCCGGACGCCAGGCGGTGCGCGTGGCGGGTGGTTTCCGGCAAGCGGTAGCGGGTACAACACCCCATCACGTACCCAATCGCCGTTTCCAGGCTGACCCGGTGGCCGGGCGAAACGTACAGCGGTTTGACCCCGACTCGCGCCCGTAACGCCGCGCCGACGATTTCCCCCTCCAGCCGCAGCGGCGTCCAGGCTCCTCGACGATGGGGTGGTTCCTCATGGGCCCCGCACAGCCGGGTCTTGGCCACGCCAATCGCGGGAATATCCACCAGCAGGCCAAGATGACTGGCAAGGCCGAAGCGGCGCGGGTGGGCGACGCCCTGCCCGTCGCACAGCAGCAGGTCCGGCGGTTCGCGCAGCCCATCCAGCGCCGCCAGCACCGCCGGCAGTTCGCGAAACGACAGCAGGCCGGGAATATAAGGAAAGGCGGTCGGGCGCCGGGCGATGGCGGTCTCCAACACATCCAGTTCGGGATAACGCAATACCGCCACCGCCGCGCGGGTCACGGTCCCGTTCGCCTCGAACCCCACGTCCACCCCGGCCACCCGCCGCACCGGCCCCAGCCGGTCGGTCAGAATCAGATGGGCGCGCAACTCCCGCTGCAACGCCACGGCCTCGGCGGGGTCGAGCGTCCAGGAATGGGAAAAATACGTTTTCATCCGGCAAGTTTATTCCCCGTTCCGGCGCGGTTAAACTGGCGCCCCTGTTGGCAACCCCCCGATCCCAAGCAAGGCACCATCATGCGGCAACTCAAACTCGGCATTCCCAAGGGCAGCCTGGAAACCTCCACCATCGCGCTGTTCGGCCAGGCCGGCTGGACCATCAGCCCCCACAGCCGCAACTATTTCCCCACCATCAACGATCCCGAAATCGGCTGCGCGCTGGTGCGTTCGCAGGAAATGGCGCCCTACGTGGCCAGCGGCGCGCTCGACGCCGGCCTGACCGGGCTGGACTGGATTCTGGAAACCGGGGCCGACGTGGTGGAAATCGCCGAACTGAGCTACTCGAAAAGCTCCGACCAACCGGCCCGATGGGTACTGATCGTGAGCGGCGACTCCCCGATTCGCACGCTGGAGGACCTGGCCGGCAAGCGCATCGCCACCGAACTGGTCGGTTTCACCCGCCGCTACCTGGCCGAGCGCGGCATCGAGGCGACCGTCGAATTCTCCTGGGGCGCCACCGAGGCCAAGGTGGTCGAGGGTCTGGCCGATGCGGCGGTGGAAATCACCGAAACCGGCGGCACCATCCGCGCCCATGGACTGCGCATCGTCTGCGACCTGCTGCACACCACCACCCGGCTGATCGCCAGTCGCGCCGCGCTGACCGACCCGTGGAAGCAGGCCAAGATCGAACAGATCGCCCTGCTGACCCGGGCCGCATTGGCCGCCCGCAACAAGGTGGCGTTGAAGATGAACGTCCCGGCGGCGCGACTGGACGACGTGGTGCGGCTGCTGCCCAGCCTGCACGCGCCCACCGTCAGCCACCTCTACGACCGTGACTGGCTGGCCCTGGAAACGGTGGTGGACAGCGCGCGGGTACGCGACTTGATTCCCCGCCTCACCGCCGCCGGCGCGCAGGGCATTCTTGAATATGAATTGAAGAAAATCGTCTGAAATTCTTTCACGGCCCACCCCGATTGATTACCCTTACCATTTCCAACGATAGCTATTAACGCCTGGGTATCAGGCCCGCGGGGCGCGTTGCCGGCTTCGCCCAAATATCGCTAAACTGAATTCCCGTTTCGATATCCGCGCGTCGGGTCCGCTTTATTCCCGGTTTGATTCATCCATTACGGAGCCTCTCATGGCCGTCGAACGCACCCTGTCCATCATCAAACCCGGCGCCGTCCGCCGGAACATCATCGGTCCAATCATCAGCCGCTTCGAAAGTGCCGGCCTGCGGATCGCCGCCGCCCGGATGGTCCGGCTGAACCAGGAGCAGGCCGAGCAGTTTTACGCCGTCCACCGCGAGCGTCCGTTCTATTCCGACCTGGTGGCCTACATGACCGAGGGTCCCATCCTGGCGATGGTTTTGGAAGGCGAGGACGCCATCGCCAGAAACCGCGCGATCATGGGCTCCACCGATCCCCATAACGCCACGCCCGGCACGATTCGCTTCGACCTGGGCAAAAACACCACCCGGAATACGGTACACGGCTCCGACGCCCCGGAAACCGCCGAAGCTGAAATCGCCTTCTTCTTCAAACCCGGTGACATTTGTCCGCGCCATGCCTGAACCGATGGTCGCGCTGGCGGCCGGCAAGGCCAACCTGCTTGATCTGGATCGCCGCGATCTGGAGGCGTTCTTCGTCGCGCTCGGTGAAAAACCCTTTCGCGCGACCCAGGTCATGAAGTGGATTTACCATGAGCGGATCACCGATTTCGCCGCCATGACCAACCTGAGCAAGGCGCTGCGGGAACGGCTGACCGAACGCGCCGAAATCCGCCCGCCCGAGGTGGCGTTCGACCACGGCTCGCGCGATGGCTCGCGCAAGTGGCTGATCCGGCTGGACAGCGGCAACAGTATCGAAACGGTGTTCATCCCCGAACCGGGGCGCGGCACGCTGTGCGTGTCCTCGCAGATCGGCTGCCCGCTCGATTGTTCGTTTTGCGCCACCGCGCAACAAGGCTTCAACCGCAACCTGACGGTCGCCGAAATCATCGGCCAGGTCTGGCAGGCCAGCCGGCTGCTGGGCGAACGCCGCAACGGTGACCGGATCATCACCAATATCGTGCTGATGGGCATGGGCGAGCCGCTACTGAACTTCGAGGCCGTGGTCAAGGCGATGGACCTGATGCAGGACGATCTCGGGTTCGGCATCTCCAAGCGCCGGGTCACCCTGAGCACCGCCGGCGTGGTCCCGGCCATCCACCGATTGCGGGAAGTCGCCGAGGTCAGTCTGGCCGTTTCGCTCCATGCGCCCGACGACGCCCTGCGCGATGAACTGGTGCCGTTGAACCGCAAGTACCCCATCGCCGAACTGCTGGCGGCCTGCCGGCATTACATCGCCGACAAGCCGTACCGGCGGATCACCTGGGAATACGTGCTGCTGGACGGAGTCAACGACACCGAGGCGCGCGCGCGCGCGCTGGCAGCGCTGATCAAGGACATTCCCTCCAAGGTCAACCTGATTCCGTTCAACCCGTTTCCGCACACGCGCTACCGCCGCTCCAGTCCCGAAGCCATCGCCCGCTTCCAGGCGATCCTGATGGCGCATGGCCTGACCGCCGTCATCCGCAAGACGCGGGGCGACGACATCGCCGCCGCCTGCGGTCAACTGGCCGGACAGGTCCAGGCCCGCGGTCGCCGGCGGACCCGGATCGCCCAGGCCGCCGGCTAGCGTAGAGGAACCTCCACCGTGCGACCACCGACCCAACCCGCTATCCTGACCCTGGCGCTGCTGCTGGGCGCCTGCGCCAGTTCGGAGCGCGATTTCAAGGACAATGTCGCCGAGGCCAATTTCAAGCTGGGCATCGGCTACATGCAGTCCGGCAATTTTCAGGTCGCCACCGAGAAACTGATCAAGGCCCTGCAATACAACGACGACTATCCGGAGGCCCACAACGCCCTGGCCGTGCTTTACGAGGAAATCCGCGAGTACGGCCCCGCCGAAGTCCATTACAAGCGCGCCATCGAACTGAAATCCGGCTATACCCTGGCAAAGCTCAATTACGCCCGCTTCCTGTGCCTGCGCGAGCCGACCCGCGCCGCCGAGGGCGAAAGCGAATTCGAGCGGATCGCCGCCGATCCGGCCAACGCCGGCGCCACCGCCGCCGACGCCTACGCCGGGCTTGGCCTGTGCGCCCGTCAGCGCAACGATCCGACCCAGGCCGAAACCTGGCTGCGCAAGGCGCTGGAATTCGATCCCAACAACGTCAGCGCCCTGTACGCTCTGGCCGAACTGAGTCAAACTCAAAAGAAGACCTTGCCGGGCCGCGCCTTCCTGCAACGCTATCACGCTCGGACCCGCCCCACGGCCCAGAGCCTGTGGTTGGGCGTCCTGATCGAGCAAGCCAGCGATGGCGATCCGCAGTTACGCCGGGAATACGGTGTGCTACTGTTATCCCAATTTCCGAACTCCGATGAAGCCCGCCGCCTGAAAGCATTGAAATGAGTACCCGCAAAGAAACCGCCCCCAAGTCCGATGCGCCGACCGATGGCTCCACCGAATCCCTGGGCACCTGGCTGGCCCGTGCCCGCGCGGGCCATGGCGCCGAGCCGCGCGACATGGCCCGTCAGCTCGGCCTGAATCCGACCCTCATCCTGGCCCTCGAAGCCGACGATTTCGCCCGGCTTGGGCCGCCGGTGTTCGTGCGCGGCTATCTGAGCCGCTACGCCCGGTTGTTGGACCTGTCGGAAGCGGCGGTGCTGGAGCGCTACCGCCAGCAATCGGGTTCCGGCCAGGAACCGCCGCCCCTCAAGGTGGTGCATTCGCGCCGCCGACAAACCCGGGTTCGCGACTTGCGCGGACTCGTTTACCTGCTGGTGGTCATCGGCCTGGGCTGGACCGCCATTCAGCACCTGGACGACCTGGACCCCGGCCGGCTGCTGACCTGGTGGCCGCTCGGCCACACGGCGGCCGTCCAGCCACCCGCTGGCAAACCGGTGGCGGGCGCGACCCAGACCCAGTATCCCTTCCAGTCCCCGTCCACGGAAGCGGCCCGTGAACCCACGCCTGCTTCAGCGCCAACCGCGCCCGCGATCGGCGCGCCGCCGCCGCCCAGCCCGGAACCCGCTTCCATCCCGGCCCTGGCGCTTGCGGCGCCGCCCTTGTCCGCCGTCTCCGACCCCGCCCCGGCGTCCGACGTGGTCCGCACCGCGCCTGCCTCGGCTTCGGCCACCGTGGAGGAAAACAGCGACAGTTCAGCCCCGGATACCCGCGCCGGCGCCCGACTGATGCTGCAATTCAGCGACGATTGTTGGGTGGAGGTGAAGGACGCGCAAGGCAAGGTGCTGGTCAACGGCTTGATGAAGGCCAACACCAGCCGCGAGCTTTCCGGACCGGCGCCGTTCACGGTAACGCTGGGCAACGCGCCCGCCGCCCGCATCGCTCTGGATGATCGGATGGTGGACACCGCCGTCTATGTGCCCCGGCGCGGCACGGTGAGCCGTTTCACCCTGAATTCCCACCCCTGACCCCACGCTGGCCGTCCAGCGACGGTCCGCGGGGTTGACCGGATATCCCATCATGTCCAAGCCGTTTCAAGCCATTCGCGGCATGAACGACATCCTGCCCGGCGAATCGGCGTCGTGGCAGACGCTGGAAACGACCGTGCGCGAGGTGCTTGCCGCCTATGGCTACCACGAGATCCGCCTGCCGCTGGTGGAAAAGACCGAGCTGTTCGCCCGCTCGATCGGCGAGGTCACCGACATCGTCGAAAAGGAGATGTACACCTTCGTCGACCGCAACGGCGAGAGCCTGACCCTGCGCCCCGAAGGCACCGCCGGCTGCGCCCGCGCCTGCATCGAGCACGGCCTGCTGCACAACCAGACCCAGCGGCTATGGTACGCCGGACCGATGTTCCGCTACGAGAAGCCGCAAAAGGGTCGCTATCGCCAGTTTCACCAGGTCGGCGCCGAGGCCTACGGCATGGCCGGGCCCGACATCGACGCCGAACTGATCTGCCTCTCGGCGCGCCTGTGGCGGCGACTCGGGATTCGCGACGTCACCCTTCAGCTCAATTCGCTGGGTTCCAGCGCCGCTCGCGCCGCCTACCGCGACCGGCTGGTCGCCTATTTCCAGACCCGACGCGCGGAACTGGACGAAGACAGCCAGCGGCGGCTGACCACCAACCCCCTGCGGATCCTGGACAGCAAGAATCCGGCGCTGCGGGCGGTGCTGGCGGAGGCGCCGGTGCTGCTGGATCATCTCGACGCCGAATCCCAGGTCCATTTCGAGCAACTGCGAACCCTGCTGGACGCCGCCGGTATCGCCCATCAAATCAATCCACGCCTGGTGCGCGGCCTGGATTATTACTGCAAGACCGTGTTCGAATGGGTCACCGACGCGCTCGGCGCCCAAGGCACGATCTGCGCCGGCGGCCGCTACGACGGCCTGCTCGAGCAACTGGGTGGGCCAGCCACTTCGGGCATCGGCTTCGCGCTGGGTCTGGAGCGACTGGTGGCTCTGCTCGCCGCCACCGGCCAGCCGGGCGCCGACGCCAACCCGCACGCCTATCTGATCATGGTCGGCGATGCCGCCCAGCGGCAAGGACCGGCGCTGGCCGAACGGTTGCGCGACCGGTTGCCCGGATTGCGGCTGCGAATGCACTGCGGCGGCGGCGGTTTCAAGGCCCAGTTTCGTCGCGCCGATCACAGCGGCGCCCGTTTCGCGCTGATTCTGGGCGAGGACGAAACTCGGAGCGGCATGGTCGCCATCAAGCCATTGCGCGACCCCGATGGCCAACAACTCACCTTATCGCCCGATCAGGCCGCCGCCTTCCTGGGCGCGGCGCTGGACGCCCCCCCCCAGGCTTAAGAACAGGACGCGAGAGGACAGAACCCAATGGAACAATACACCGACGACGAACGCGTCGAGGATCTCAAGAAATGGTGGAAGGAAAACGGCGCCAGCATTCTCATCGGCATCGCGCTCGGGGTGATCGCGATTTTCGGCTGGCGGTATTGGCTCTCCCATCGCGACGCCCAGGCGGAAATCGCCTCGGGGGCTTACGACGCCTTCGTCGCGGCGGTGGAAAAACCAGACGCCGGTCCGGCTCGCCAACTGGGACAAACCCTGATCGCCGACTTCCCAAAGTCTCCCTACGCGGCGCTGGCCGCGCTGCGACTGGCCAGGCTGGCGCTGGACGGTGGTGACCACGCCACCGCCAGCCGGCAACTGGAATGGGTCATCGGCAACGCCCGTTCCGACGAACTGCGGGACATTGCCCGGCTGCGGCTGGCGCGGGTGAGATTAGCCGCCGGCCAGACCGCCGAAGCCGAAAAACTGCTGGAAAGCATGGCTACCGCCAGCCTGAACGCCGAGCGCGAGGAACTCAGGGGCGACCTGTATCTGGCCGGCAACCAGCCGGACAAGGCTCGGACCGCGTATGCGGCGGCGCTGGCGGCAAGTGGCGACGACCGCCTGCTGCAACTCAAGCTCGACGAGCTGGCGGTGGCGACGCCTGGCGCCGTGATTCCCGCTCCGCCCGCTCCGCCGCCGCCACCCGAACCGGCCAAACCCGAATCGGCGCCGACCGCCGCCGTCCCGGCCACCCTGTCGACCACCGAATCCGCGCCGGTCGCGCCCGCCGAGCCGGCGCCCACGCCGACCGAGCCGGTGGTTGCGCCCGTTCCCCCCGTCCCCCCCGTGTCCACCTCAGGTCAATGATCATGGTCCGCCGCCTGCTCCCGCTTGTGTTCCTGGTTCTGAGCGCCGGCTGTAGCTGGTTCGGCGGTTCGGACAATTCGATCCCGCCGGCCGAGCTTAAAACCATCGCCCAACCGGTCGACGTCCGGCAACTCTGGGAAGCTCAGGTCGGGTCCGGGGCGAAGAATCAATTCATCCGCCTGACCCCCGCGTTGGCGGACGGTCGACTCTATGCCGCCAGCTTCGACGGCGTGGTCGTGGCGCTGGACGCTCTCGGCGAACAACGATTGTGGGAAATCGCGACCCAGTTGCCCATTACCGGCGGCGTGGGCGTCAGCGACAACGGGCTGGTCCTGGTTGGCACCAACAAGGGACAGGTGGTCGCCCTGCGTCAGGACAACGGTCAGGAAGTCTGGCGGAGCCAGGTCTCCAGCGAGGTGCTGGCCCCGCCGCGCGCCGCCGGCGGGCTGGTGGTGGTTCGCACCGGCGACGGCAAATTCACCGGTCTCGACGCCCGCACTGGCGAACGTCGCTGGGTCTACGCGCACGTCATGCCCGCGTTGAGCCTGCGCGGCAACGCGCCACCGGTGCTGACCCATAACCTGGTCATCGCCGGACTGGAAACCGGTAAGCTGCTGGTGCTGTCCCTGGACCGGGGTTTGCCGATCACCGAGAAAACCATCGCCGCGCCCCGCGGTCGCACCGAAATCGAACGGCTGATCGACATCGACGCCGAGCCGAAAATCCTCGGCGATACTCTGTACCTGGTGGCCTATCGCGGCAGCGTCGCCGCCATCGACATGCGCGGCGGCAATCTGTTGTGGAACCGCGAGTTGTCCAGTTACGCCGGGCTGGCCGTGGACGAGCGCCAAGTCTACGTCAGCGACGAGACCGACGCCGTGCTGGCCCTGGATCGCCGCGATGGCGGCACGCTGTGGAAGCAGGCCGAATTGACCGGCCGTCGGCTGTCCGCCCCCGTCGCTACCAGAAGCCATGTCGTGGTGGGCGATTTCGAGGGTTACCTGCACTGGCTCGACAAGACCAACGGCCAGATCGTGGGCCGGATTCGCGCCGCCGGCAAGGCCATCGTCGCCCCGCCGTTCGTGGCTGGCGACACCGTCTTCGTCCAGGGGCAGGGCGGCGCGCTCGGCGCGTTCCGGGCCGGGGAATAGCGCCATCTCCTCCTGGTCCCCGCTGCCCTCTCCCGCGCGAAGGCAAGGCGTGAACGCCGCCAACCCCCATGCTGGATCAACTGGTTACGCTTTTCGTCACCCTCCTGGTCGTCATCGATCCGGTGGGTGTCGCGCCGATGTTCGCGACCCTGACTCGGGGCGGCGCCGACCGCTATCGACGCCGCATGGCGCTCAAGGGCACCGCCATCGCCGCCTTGATCCTGCTGCTTTTCCTGTTCACCGGCGACGCCCTGCTGCGCTTGCTGGGCATCAGCCTGGCGGCGTTCCGAATCAGCGGCGGCGCCTTGCTGTTCCTGCTGGCGATCGACATGGTGTTCGCCCGTCCGTCCGGCCTGCGCTCGGCCACGGTGCGGGAACAGGAAGAGGCTCAGTATCGGGAAGACATCTCGGTCTTTCCGCTGGCGTTCCCCCTGCTGGCCGGTCCCGGCGCGCTGACCACCATTCTGCTGACCACCAGCGGCCTGCGCCCCCAGGACCAGCCGTTGCTGTTTCTCGGTCTGCTGGGGGTGTTGCTGGCGGTGCTGGCGCTGACCCTGGCGTGCCTGCTGCTGGCCCCGCGGTTGATGAGACTGCTGGGCGCAACCGGCGCTAACGTCATCGACCGGTTGCTGGGGGTGATTCTGGCGGCGCTGGCCGTGCAGTTCGTTCTTGAAGGCTTGCGCGCCGGTCTGTTCGGCGCCTGACGGTCATTCCGCCGTGCCCGGCCCGATTCTGCGGATCGCCGTCCCCTCGCCCCTGTATCGGACCTTCGATTACCTGCCCCCGCCCGATTGCGATCCCGCGATCTTGCGGCCAGGCGCGCGGGTGCGCGTGCCGTTCGGCCGCCGACAAACCGTCGGTTTTCTGGTCGAAATCGGGGGCGACAGCGAACTGGACCCCACCCTGCTGCGACCGGCGCTGGCGGTACTCGACCGCGAGCCGATCTTGCCGCCCGACGTGCTGGCGTTGACCCAGTGGGCGCGACGCTATTACCGCCATCCGCCCGGCGAGGCGTTCGCCGCCGCCCTGCCGGCGCTGCTGCGGCAGGGCGAACCGGCCGTCATTCCCCGACCGCCGCCGCTGTGGCGCATCACCGCCGCCGGGTTGACCGTGCTGGCGGAATCCGTCGCGCTGCGCCGCGCCCCTATCCAACGCCGGCTGCTCGACCATCTGGCCCGGTGTCCCGCCGGTCTCGACGCGGAAACCCTGCGGCCGGTGGTTCGAGACAGCGCCGCTACCTTGCGAGCGCTGCGCGCCAGGGGCTGGGTGGAATTAGACGCGGCGACCACACCGACCACGACGGACGCCACGACCACCGCGATCGCGGCTCCACCCACGCCGAGCGCGGCGCAGGCCGACGCCGTCGCGGCGATCGGCGCGGCCCTGGACCGGTTCCAGGCTTTTCTGCTGGAAGGCGTCACCGGCAGCGGCAAAACCGAGGTCTACCTGCGCCTGATCGAGGCGGTGCTGGCGCGCGGCCGGCAGGCATTGGTGCTGACGCCGGAAATCGGCCTGACCCCGCAACTGCTGGCCCGTTTTCGGGAACGCTTGCCGGGACCGCTGGCGGTGCTGCATTCGGGCCTGAGCGACCGGGAACGGCTGAACGCCTGGCTGCTGGCTCGCGACGGAACCGCGAGGGTGGTGGTCGGCACCCGCTCGGCGGTGTTCGCCCCACTGCGCGCGCCGGGCCTGCTGATCGTCGACGAGGAGCACGATCCGTCCTTCAAGCAGCAGGACGGTTTTCGCTACCACGCCCGCGATCTGGCGGTGATCCGGGGTCGACAACTCGGCGTTCCGGTGGTGCTGGGTTCCGCCACGCCGGCGCTGGAAAGCGTCCAGAACGCCCGTGGCGGACGTTACCATCTGCTGCCCTTGCCGGAACGGGTCGGCGGGGGCACCGAACCACCGATCCTGATTCTGGACGTGCGCCGCCAGCCGATGACCGAAGGGTTGTCGCAAGCGCTGTTGGAACGAATGCGGGCGCATCTCGACCGCGGCGAGCAGGTGTTGCTGTTCCTCAACCGGCGCGGCTTCGCCCCGATCCTGCTCTGCCACGAATGCGGCTGGCTGAGCCAGTGCCGGCACTGCGACGCCCGCATGACCCTGCACCTGCGCCAGCGCCGCCTGACCTGTCATCATTGCGGCGACAATCGGCCGGTGGATGCCGTCTGCCCGGTTTGCGGCAGCGTGGATCTGCGGGCGGTGGGCCACGGCACCGAGCGGCTCGAAACCGCCCTGCGGCCGCTGTTTCCCGGCATCGGCATCGCCCGCATCGACCGGGACAGCACCCGCCGCCGCGGCAGTCTGGAAACCCTGCTGGCCGACATCCACAACGGCGACCGCCGCATCCTGATCGGCACCCAGATGCTGGCCAAGGGCCATCATTTCCCCGAGGTGACCCTGGTCGGCGTCGTGGACGCCGACCAGGGGCTGTACGGGGTGGATTTCCGCTCCAGCGAGCGGATGGCACAGCTGATCCTGCAAGTGGCCGGCCGGGCCGGTCGGGCCGAAAAGCCGGGAATCGTGATCATCCAGACCCATCATCCCGATCATCCATTGCTGCGCGTGCTGGTGGCCGAGGGTTATCCGGCCTTCGCGGCGGCGGCGCTGGCGGAACGGCGCGAGGCGTTGCTGCCGCCGTTCGCCCATCAGGCCCTGCTGCGAGCGGAAGCCGTCGATCCGGAGCGCGCCACCGGGTTTCTGAACGCCGCGCGGGCGTTGGCCGAACCCCTGGCCGGCGGTCTGGAACTGCTGGGACCCGTCCCCGCGCCGATGGAACGTCGCGCCGGCCGCCATCGGGCACATCTGCTGGTTCAGGCGACGCAGCGTCAAGCGTTGCATCGCTTCCTCGACCGCTGGGCGGCGCTGCTCTGGGCGGAGCGCCAGGATCGCCAGGTGCGCTGGTCGCTGGATGTCGATCCGATGGAACTGTATTGAATCCCACTCAAGGTGCTGGATCAATCTTGCCAGGGGCCGTTGTTTGTTGCTGTAATACTGTCGTACATCATGCTGGAGGTTTTATCATCATGTTGACCGTGCGCCTGGATGAAACCACCGAACAGCGCCTGGCCGAAGCCTGTCGCCAGCTCGGATGCAGCAAAAGCGAGGCCGTCAAGCAAAGTCTGGCGGCCTGGCTGGAACAGTTCGAGCCGCCGCCTGATCCCTATGAACTCGGCAAGGATCTTTTTGGCCAGCTAAGTCCGTCCGAACCGCCCGAAGATCCGCTCAAACGGGAAATATGGGAACGGCTTCATGCCAAACACTATCCTGGTTGACACCGGTTTCCTGGTAGCGCTATTCCGACGGGGCGACCCCTATTACGCAAGCGCCAAATCGCTGTTGGCCGGACGATTGAAGCGCGAGCGCCCACGTTTGGTGACCATCTATCCGGTGATTACCGAAACCTGCTTTTTCTTCCAGCCGGCGGATGGCGCCCTGTTTCTGGACTGGGTTCATCAGGGTGGCGTCGTCTTGCGGCAGATCGAGCCCTCGCATCTCCCGGAGATCGCGGCTTTGCTGCGGCGCTACGCCGATCAGCGCATTGATCTGGCCGACGCCGGCCTGATCTGGCTGGCCGGGCAGGAGAAAACCAACCGGGTGCTGACCACCGACCGCCGCGATTTCAGCATCTATCGCACCCCGGACGGGCGCCCCTTCGAGCGGGTGTGGCTGGCCGATGAGGGTCGAAAACGGTCTTGCCGATACCGATGCGCGCGACTTCCAGACACCAGCGCATCAGTTCCACCGGTTTTTGGCTGGGATGGGCGCGAGCGAAACGAGCCGGGCTATCTTCGCCGGCCCGGGTAGCGCCTTTCCAGAAGTGCCGATAGATGCAGCGGGCGTTTTTGCGGTTCATCCACGCGAATTCGGCGTCGACGAAGACATCAGCCGGCCCTTGGCCGCAACTCTTGTCCCAGCACAGAAAGGTTCCGCCGGCGGGCAGGCGCGTTTTGTAGTGGCTAGCGCCCCACAGCAGCACCGGCCGGCCACCCTTCTTGGCCGAGGCGTCCGCCAACTCGATCAGCCAGTGCGGATCGAACGGCGCATCATCGCCGATGATGGGCTTTTTGTTTGGGGGCGCGCCTAACCCTTGATAGCTCCCCCCACCGTGAACATACCCAATACCGTAGGGTGGATCAGTCACCACGGCATGGATGGCGCTCTGGTCCAACATCGGCAAAATATCCCTATAGTCGCCCAGATAGAGCGTGGCCACGCCGATGGTGACGGCCGGAGAGGAAGGCATGTTGAATTTTCTCGGGGTTAGGGGTATCTAAGGGGTAGAGGCGGTTGTTTCCAATGGGAACGGTTAGGGGCTGCAAAGTCACTATGATCCGGTTCGAATCCGGCGCCGCCTCTACTTCTTCAACTCCACGTAACGCGGATCGCCCGCGATGTTCATCGAATCGACGATTCCCGCCGTGCGGATGAAGTTCGTCGTCACCCGCGCCCGTTTCTCCCCGTCGCGCAGCTTGTCGGTATAGTTCACCCGCACCACCACCTTCCCCGTGCCCTCCGGCAGATCGAAGGCGTACACCAGCGCCGCGTCTTGCGTGTCCAGATAGGGCGTTGCTTGCGCCAGAAACCGGGGCAATTCGCGCCAGACGCTTTCGGGCAAGTCCGCGCCGCGCCCGGCCTTGGCATCGCGCAGGGCATGAACCAGCTCCCGGTCGCGCAGCCAGACGTCGGCGGATTGCAGCGCCACCCCCAACTGTTGCAGGTCTTGCACGGTTGCGGGCGCGACCCCATGCACGATGAGCGCCTCGTTCGTTGCGCGCTGGGCGGTCTTGGCGGTATCGATCAGGTCCCACAGCTTCAACTGCTGCTCCATCGCCACCGTGTCCTTGAGGGCGTCCCACATCGCCGCGCCGAGCGGGGCGTCCAGATTCGGCAGCTTGCGGGCACATCTGCTGGTTCAGGCGACGCAGCGTCAAGCGTTGCATCGCTTCCTCGACCGCTGGGCGGCGCTGCTCTGGGCGGAGCGCCAGGATCGCCAGGTGCGCTGGTCGCTGGATGTCGATCCGGTCGAGCTTTATTGAGAATCGGTTGCAACCCCGCTCCCTCGATGCCCGATTTTGTCCAATCTGGCCCGCCAGCCGACGCTTGGCGGCGGAAAATGACCTTTTCCGCGCCCGATTTGAGGGAAAAGTTCAAGCCATTGAAAAAATAACTAACCCCCGAAGCCTTTACTTAGCGATGGAGACGACTAGACTTTTGTGTGCTTGTGTATTTTTCGCACAGCGAGCCAACCACTAAGGGACGTGTCGAGAGTTGGCCATTCCGGGGCAAGGGGCTGGCGCCGTCCGGCTCGCCCACGGTAGCCGCCCGGCGCCAGCCAACTCACGACACCTCGCAATCCACCCGCCACCCATGGGAAATAACGATGCAACAAGACTTGGTGCATGCGATAAAAAGCAATCCGAAGTACCACGAGCTGGTCTCGAAACGGAAGGCATTCGCCTGGATCCTGGCGATCGTCATGCTGGTGATCTACTACGGCTTCATCCTGATCGTCGCCTTCAACAAGGCGTTCCTGTCCCAGCAACTGTGGACGGGTTCGATCACCACCGTCGGCATTCCGATCGGTCTCGGCGTGATCGTCAGCGCCTTCATCCTGACCGGCATCTACGTGTTTCGCGCCAACTCCGAATTCGACCGACTGACCCGCGAAATCAAGGAGGAAGTGTTATGAGACTCTGGCAAAACGCATTCGCGGCCCTCGCCCTGAGCCTGGTCGCCGGCGCGGCGCTGGCCGCCGGCGACGTGGGCGAGGTCAAGAAGCAGTCGGTCAATATCCCCGCCATCATCATGTTCCTGGCCTTCGTCGCCGCCACCCTGGGCATCACCTACTGGGCGGCGCAGCGCACCAAGACCGCCAAGGATTTCTACGCCGCCGGCGGCGGCATCACCGGGTTCCAGAACGGCTTGGCCATCGCCGGCGACTACATGTCCGCCGCGTCGTTCCTGGGCATTTCCGGCCTGGTGTTCATCAACGGCTACGACGGTCTGATCTACTCGGTGGGCTGGCTGGTCGGCTGGCCGATCATCATGTTCCTGATGGCCGAGCAGCTTCGTAACCTGGGCAAGTACACCTACGCCGACGTGGTGTCCTACCGCTTCCAGCGGGTGCCGATGCGTACCATGGCCGCCACCGGCTCGCTGGTGGTGGTGATCCTGTACCTGATCGGCCAGATGGTCGGCGCCGGCAAACTGATCCAGGTGCTGTTCGGCCTGGATTACGTCTATGCGGTCACCATCGTCGGCATCCTGATCATCCTCTACGTCACTTTCGGCGGGATGCTCGCCACCACCTGGGTGCAGATCATCAAGGCCTGCCTGCTGCTGGGCGGCGCCACCATCATCGCCTTCGGCGCCCTGTACGTCGCCACCGACGGCTCGCTCAGCCCCGAACGGCTGTTCCAGAAAGCCACCGAGATCCACAACAAGAAAGACGCGGTGATGCGGCCCGGCGCCCTGGTCACCAGCCCGATCGAGGCGATTTCGCTGGGCTTGGCGCTGATGTTCGGCACCGCCGGCCTGCCCCACATCCTGATGCGGTTCTTCACCGTGCCCAACGCCACGGAAGCCCGCAAGTCGGTATTTTACGCCACCGGCTTCATCGGCTATTTCTACATCCTGACCTTCCTGATCGGTTTCGGCGCCATCGTGCTGCTGATGCCGGCCGATTCCGGCTACATGGTGACCAACGCCAAGGGCGTGCTGGAACTCAAGGGCGGCCAGAACATGGCGGCGGTCAACCTGTCGGCGGCGATCGGCGGCAACATCCTGCTCGGCTTCATCTCGGCGGTCGCCTTCGCCACCATTCTGGCGGTGGTGTCCGGCCTGACCCTGGCCGGCGCCTCGGCCATTTCGCACGACCTGTACGCCAACGTGGTCGCGCACGGCAACGTCGACGAGTTGCAGGAGGTACGGGTCTCCAAGATCGCCACCCTGGTGCTGGGCGTGATCGCCATCCTGCTGGGCATCGCCTTCGAGCAGCAAAACGTCGCCTATCTGGTCGGCCTGACCTTCTCGGTGGCGGCCAGCGCCAATTTCCCGATCCTGATCGTATCCATCTTCTGGTCGAAGATGACCACCAAGGGCGCGCTGCTGGGCGGCTGGCTGGGTCTGGTCAGCTCCACCCTGTTCGTGATCCTGGGGCCGACGGTGTGGACCGACGTGCTCAAGCTGGGCGACGCCATCTTCCCGTTCAAGAACCCGGCGCTGTTCTCGATGACCCTCTCGTTCCTGGGCATCTTCATCGGCTCGATCATGGACAGCAGCGAGCAAGGCAAGCGGGAATGCGCCTCGTTCGAGGCGCAGGACGTGCGTTGTCAGACCGGCATCGGCGCGGAGGGCGCGGCCAGTCACTAGGCGATTCACGGCGTCTTGGAGAAGGGGGGCCGGTCGACTGGCCCCCTTCTCTCGGATCGGCCAAATCCTGCTAACATAGCCCCATGCGACAACCGCCGCGTGGGGTTTTCTTTTGGCGCAACCGGACGGAACAGCCGTGACCACCCTGGACCCATTGGATCGACTGGATCGGAAGACGTTCCTCGCGCATTTGCACCCGTTCGACCAGTTGCCCGAACCGGAGCTGGAACGACTGGCCCGGGCGCTGACGGTCAGCCATCACCGCGCCGGCGAAGTGCTGCTGAAGGCTGGAGAAATCCCAGCCTGCCTGTATCTGGTCATCGATGGCGCGGTCTGGGAAGCGGACGACGCGCCAGCGGCCTTGTCTCCTGGCCCCATCGATCCATCCGCGCGCGGCCATTCGTCGCTGGTGTGCGTGGTCGCGCCCTACACGGGCGGAGACGTATTCGACGTCCAGGCGCTCCTCGAAGGGACCAGCCAGCGCACGTTCGTGGCCGGCGAACCGACTCGCTGCTACCGCCTGCCGCGCGACCTGTTCCTGCACGCCGTCCAGACCCAGTCGGCATTGGCCAACGCCTACCCGCGGAAGATCGCCCAGCGGTTCGCGGCGCTGCGTGGCTTTGAGGAAGCCGGGGACATGGCGGCGTTCGCGGTCGCCAAGATCCGGGACGCCTATATTCATCCGCCCACCTTCGTGACCGCCGAAGCCTCGATCCACGAAACCGCGCTGGCGATGAAGGCGCACAAAACCAACTCGATCCTGGTCCGCTGCGACGATGAAATCGGCATCGTGACCGCCACCGATCTGCGCGAGGCCGCCATCGTGCGGCGGCAGTCGGTGGACGCGCCGGTCGGAACGCTCGCCAGTTACGAACTGATCGACATGGCGCCGGACGACTTCCTGCTCGATGCGCTGCTGCGGATGACCCGCTACAACGTCAACCGACTGGTGATCCGCGAAGATTCGACCATCCATGGCGTCCTCGAACAGATCGACCTGCTGAGCTATCTTTCCAACCACTCGCACCTGATCGCCCTGCAAATCGACCGCGCGGTGTCCAGGGACGAGTTGAAATGGGCCAGCCGCGATCTGGTCAACGTGATCCGCGACTTGCACAACCAGGGCACCAAGATCCTTTACATCATGCAACTGGTGTCGGAGTTGAACAAGAAGGTGTTGCGCAAGCTGTTCGAATTGCTGGCGCCGCCGGAAGTGCGGGAAAACTCCTGTCTGCTGGTGCTGGGCAGCGAGGGCCGCGAGGAACAGGTGCTCAAGACCGATCAGGACAACGCCCTGATCCTGCGCGACGATTTTTCCCATCCCGAACTGGAGCGGCTGACCGGGGAGTTCACCGAATGCCTGCTGGAGTTCGGCTACCCGCGTTGCCCCGGCAACATCATGGTGTCGAATCCGTACTGGACCAAATCGGTCACGGCGTTCAAGGACGAATTGTTCGAGTGGATCGTCCATCCCACCCACGATTCCTTCCTGCAATTCGCCATTTTCTGCGACGCCAAGGCGGTGGCCGGCGACGAGAACCTGCTCCGGCACGTCAAGGACCGCATGTACCGCCTGCTCGGCGACCACCGCGCCTTCTTCGGCCAGTTCGCCAAGAGCACGGTGGCGTTCGAAACCCCACTGGGGTTCTTCACCAATTTCGTGCTCGAAAAGAACCGCGCCGAGCTGGACCTCAAGAAGGGTGGCATCTTCCCCATCGTCCACGGCGTGCGCAGCCTGGCCCTGGAATATCGGTTGCCGCAAACCAACACCGTGGATCGGATCACCGCGCTCAGCCAGCGCAACCTGTTCCAGTCGTCCTTCGGCGCCGAGTTGATCGAAGCGTTCACCTACCTGTCCACCCTGCGGGCCGAGGCCGGCCTGGAAAAAGCCCTTCAGGGTCTGCCGCAGGACAATTACCTGAACCCCAAGGAACTCAACAAGCTCAAGCGGGAACTGCTGCGCGACTCGTTCAAGATCGTCAACGAATTCAAGAAGTTCATCACCTACCACTTCAGGCTCGGCATGATCGGTTGATCGGCCGATCCCACCGAGAGGTTTTCCCTTGAAAGCACATTTGCACACCCTCCTCGCCCAGGCGCTCCAGCGGCTGCGCCAGGACGGCCTGTTGCCCGACGACGCACCCACGGACATCCCGCTGGAACACACCCGCGATCGGGCGCATGGCGACTTCGCCAGCACCCTGGCCCTGGCCCTGGCCAAGGCCGCTGGCCGCAAACCGCGCGAACTGGCCGAACGACTGGTGGCCGCGCTGCCGACGTCCGACCGGGTCGCCCGGGTCGAAGTCGCCGGCGCCGGCTTCATCAACTTCTTTCTCACCCCCACCGCCCATCAGTCGGTGGTCGACGAGATTCTGGACCAGGGCGACGCCTTTGGGCGGAGCGTCCTGGGTGGCGGTCGGCGGGTGCAGGTGGAATTCGTCTCCGCCAACCCCACCGGCCCGCTGCACGTCGGCCACGGTCGCGGCGCGGCCTTCGGCGCCACCGTCGCCAACCTGCTGGAAGCGATCGGGCATCAGGTCCACCGCGAATACTATGTCAACGACGCCGGCCGGCAGATGAACATCCTGGCGACCAGCGTCTGGCTGCGTTACCTGGAGCACTGCGGCGAACGGTTCCGCTTTCCCAGCAACGGCTACCGGGGCGAGTACGTGCGCGATATCGCCACCCGACTGTACGCCGAGCGCGGCGGCGCCTACATGGTCGCGGCGGCGCAGATCTTCCGGAATCTGCCCCAGGATGAGATTCGCAACGAGCATGGCGATATCGTGACCGCGGGCGACAAGGAAGCGCATATCGACGCCCTGGTCGAACGCGCCCAGAAGTTGCTGGGCGATCACCACTATCGCTATATCTTCGAACGAGGCCTGAACGTCATCCTCGACGACATTCGCGACGATCTGCGCGAGTTTGGCGTGGTCTACGACGAGTGGTATTCGGAACGGACCCTGGCGGAAACCGGCGCGGTCAACAAGACGATCGACCGCTTGCGCGATGCCGGCTACGTCCACGAGCAGGACGGCGCGCTGTGGTTTCGTTCCAGCGCCTTCGGCGACGAGAAGGATCGGGTGGTCGAACGGGAAAACGGCCAGACCACCTATTTCGCCTCCGATATCGCCTACCATCTGGACAAGTTCGAGCGCGGCTTCGACTGGGTCATCGACATCTGGGGTGCCGACCATCACGGCTACGTCCCCCGAGTCAAGGCCGCGTTGCAAGCCATGGGCGAGAACCCCGACAAACTGGATGTGTTGCTGGTGCAGTTCGCCATCCTCTACCGCAACGGAGAGCGGGCGCAGATGTCCACCCGGTCCGGCGAATTCGTCACCCTGCGCGAGTTGCGCCAGGAAGTCGGCAACGACGCCGCCCGCTTCTTCTACGTCATGCGCAAGAGCGAACAGCATCTGGATTTCGATCTGGACTTGGCCAAGTCGCAATCCAGGGATAACCCGGTCTACTATATTCAGTATGCCTATGCTCGGGTCAGCAGCGTGCTACGGCAGTTGCGCGACAAGGGCCTGTTGCGGGACGAGGGGCGCGGCCGGGCCAGCCTGGCGTTGCTGACCGAAGCCCACGAGGAGGTCCTGCTGATGGCGTTGTCGCGTTATCCGGAAGTCGTGGAAACCGCCGCCCTCACGCACGAGCCGCACCAATTGGCCCACTATTTGCGTGAATTGGCCACGGCATTTCACGCCTACTACAACGAACACCGGGTTCTGGTCCCGGACGACGCGCTGCGTGACGCCCGGCTCAACCTGAGCCTGGCGACCCGGCAAGTCATCAAAAATGGTCTCAACCTGTTGGGCGTTTCGGCCCCGGAGGTCATGTGAACAGCCGCCGCGATTACAAATCCGTCGCCGGACCACGCCGCCAGCGCGCGCGCCGTCACGGTCTGATGGTCGTCACCCTGGTGCTGATCGGCCTGTTCGGCGGCTTGCTGGCTTACATTCGGGGCGACCGGACCCAACCGGCGCCAGCCACCGCCGTCGCGCCCCCCGCGCCAGCGCAACCGGCCGTGGCGCCCCCCGCGCCGCCAAAGACCGTGGTCGCGCCGATGGTGGAGCCCGCGCCAGTCAAGCCCAAATACGATTTCTATACCGAACTGCCCAAACGACAGATCGACATTCAACCCGAGACCGTCAATCCAAAGAGCGCTCCCCCGGCAACGCCCACCCGGACACAGCCCGCAGCCGACC